>CAYXGN010000078.1:0-9297 GCA_964464505.1 uncultured Prevotella sp. | reverse complement strand
ATCTATATCGTCGGGGGCAAGAAAATGATTGTGAAATAGTAATCGTAGTAGGTGCGTATCTCCGAGACGCACCCCTCAAAGATAGTGCAAACCGAATGCAATGAGCTTGCTTTAATTGCTGAGGTGCAGCCTGTCTTATGCAAGGGGAATGTAGTAGGCGCAGATCGCCGAGATGCGCCCACATAAGCGCAATTCTAATCAAAAGGGTGCGCCTAAGCCTCTCCCGGCCTCCCCTAAAAGGGAGGAGAAATGCATCCGCACCTACTATGGTTTGCCCTACTACACACATAAAAAAACTGTTGCAATATGAGAAAAAAGAGTTATGACGCTCCTGCGATAACCGTCTACCAGATGGAGACAGCTGCTCCCATTATGGCGGCTTCGACGGCACAACAGGAGGTGTCGGTAGAAATA
This sequence comes from uncultured Prevotella sp., assembly GCA_964464505.1. Lineage (GTDB taxonomy): Bacteria > Bacteroidota > Bacteroidia > Bacteroidales > Bacteroidaceae > Prevotella. The sequence continues at coordinate 8,883 of CAYXGN010000078.1, read as the reverse complement.
GACAACGGCGGCGAGGAATACGACGGAGTGTTCCGCGCCCAGGAGATAACCTTCAGTCCTTGGGACGACGTAGAAATAAAAAAGTAAAAGGTTAGCCCTACTAAAAAAACGAAAAGATTTACAATGAAAAAGAATAAGACAGCAATTCTCTCTGTGATGTTCTGCTTCTTCTGCATGGGCTTTGTCGACCTTGTGGGCATTGCATCCAACTATGTGAAGCGCGACCTGGGCCTCGCTGACTCCGTGGCTAATGTCTTCCCTTCGCTGGTGTTCTTCTGGTTTCTCATCTTCTCCGTGCCTACGGGTGTGCTGATGAACAAGATAGGCAGGAAGCGGACGGTGCTCCTCTCGCTCGCAGTGACGGCGGCATCATTGCTGCTGCCCCTCTTCGGCGAGACGTTCCCGACGATGCTCTGCGCCTTCTCGCTGCTCGGCATCGGCAACGCGCTGATGCAGACATCGCTGAACCCGCTGGTGACGTGCGTGCTGAAAGGCGACCACCTCGCCTCCACCCTCACCTTCGGACAGTTCATCAAAGCCATCGCATCGTTCATCGCGCCTTACCTCGCCGCGTGGGGAGCCACGCAAGCCATCCCCTCGTTCGGCTACAACTGGCGCGTGCTGTTCGCCATATTCCTTGTGGCGGGCATCGTGGCGACGGTGGTGTTGGCAAGCACCACCATTGAGGAGCCACCCACCGACAACAGCCGGACGAGCATCGGCAAACAGTTTGCCGGCACGTTCCGGCTGCTCGGCAAACCCATAGTGCTGCTTTCCTTCCTCGGCATCATGTGCCATGTGGGCATCGACGTGGGCACCAACACCACAGCACCGAAGTTGCTGATGGAGCGCGTGGGGATGACTCTCAACGAGGCTGCCTTCGCCACAAGCCTCTACTTCATCTTCCGCACCATAGGATGCTTCACGGGCAGTCTGCTGCTGCGCCTGATGAAGACACGGACGTTCTTCATCGTCTCCGTAGCGATGATGGCTATCTCCATGGCGTGCATGGCGGCAGGGACGACAAAGGCTGTTCTGTACATCGGCATAGCCCTCGTGGGCTACGGCAATTCCAACGTGTTCTCCATGTGCCTCGCCAACGCCTTGCAGGCTATGCCGGAGAAGCAGAACGAGGTGAGCGGACTGATGATAACAGGACTCTTCGGCGGCACTGTCTTCCCTCTTGCCATGGGCATCGCCTCCGATGCCATGGGACAGGCAGGGGCTGTGCTCTGCATGGCGATAGGAGTGGTCTATCTGTTCACTTACATACCACGACTGAAATAAGAACACTAATTAATAGACCGCCGAGATGCACCCACATAAGCGCAATTCTAATCGGAGGGTGCGCCTCGGAGATGCGCACCTACTACGGTTAGCCCTACTAATCAAAAGGGTGCGTCTCGGCGATCCGCACCTACTACAATTACCAGACAAAACGAATTTATTTTATAACCCACCTAAAACCTATAGGAATGAAAGACTATATTGTAGGACTCGGAGAGATACTCTTCGACTGCCTTCCTGAGGGGAAGAAACTGGGCGGCGCGCCTGCCAACTTCGCCTACCACGCGAGTCAGTTCGGGCTCCACGGCATAGCGGTAAGTGCCATTGGCAACGACGAGGACGGAAAACTTGTGCTCAAGGCTCTGGAGCCGCGCCGCCTCAACGTGCATCTGGAAAGGGTGAGCCAGCCCACAGGCACGGTGCAGGTGACGCTCTCGGGCGACGGCATTCCGCAGTATGACATCTGCCTCGGCGTTGCCTACGACAACATACCCTGGACGAAGGAGATAGAGGAGATAGCGCGGAACAGCCGTGCAGTGTGCTTCGGCTCGCTGGCACAGCGCACAGCGGTGAGCCGGAGAACCATCTTGCAGTTTCTCGATGCCATGCCAACGCGCGGCACACTGAAGATTTTCGACATCAACCTCCGCCAGAACTGGTACTCAAAGGAGGTGATAGAGGAAAGCCTGAAGCGCTGCAATGTGCTGAAGATAAACGATGAGGAGACAGCCACGGTGACGCGGCTGCTTGGCATGAAGCCTGTGAGGGATGCCGGCAAGGCAACGACGGAGGCAGAGCGGCTGCTCCAGCCCATTGACTTCGAAGACCAGTGCCGCGAACTCCTCCGCCGCTACGACCTGCGGATGATAATCCTAACCTGCGGCAGCTACGGTTCGTATGTGGTCACCCAGGACGACATCAGTTTCCGCGCCACACCGAAAGTGGATGTCGTGGACACCGTGGGGGCAGGCGACTCGTTCACCGGCGCGTTCTGCGCCGCCATACTCGCAGGCAAGTCCATCGCCGAGGCGCACACCGTAGCCGTCAACGTGGCTGCCTATGTCTGCACGCAGGCAGGGGCAATGCCGGAGTATCCCGCAGAACTCGTCGCTAAAATAAAGTGTGAATAACTACAGATTACACAAAATATAGTAGGTGCGTATCTCCGAGACGCACCCTCGCAAGGGGGAAATGTAGTAGGCTTTAGATCGCCGAGATGCGCCCTCATAAGGGGGAATATATCGGAGTGAATCGCTTATGCAAAAGGGTGCGCCTCGGAGATGCGCACCTACTACGGTTTGCCCTACTGTTCAAAGGGGTGCGCCTCGGAGATGCGCACCTACTACGGTTTGCCCTATTTATTTCACTTTCTGCTTATAGGTCACCCGCAGCACTTTGTTGCTGTTGTCGATTTCTATTTTACCGAGTCTTGACAACACGCTTTGACCTAAAAGCAGGGGGGCGGACTGGTTGCGGACAACGGAAGCCTTGATGTCCTTAAGGTGCAGAGAGCCCAATTTCACATCGCGCAGGCGGATGACTGTTCCTTCGGAGATGTTGCCGTCGGCTGTCATATAGTTTTGACGGCCGATGATGTCGGACGACGACAGATAGTCGTTCTTCAACATAAAGGTGGCTTCCACGGACGACATCGACACATCGGCGGCACCGGTGTCGAAGATGAAATGAAGGGGAAGGTTGTTGATGCTGCACTTCACTTTGCAGACACCACCGTCTTTGGTGAAGGGAATCTCTTCCGTCTTCTGCTCGTACACCGTCTCGTCTTGTTCTTCCGCTATTTCGGCTTTATGTTTTTCCTCATACTCTTGCATCAACGCTTGATATTCTTTTGACGAGCGGATGTTGTTCAAGTCGCGGTCGCGCTTGATATGCGTAAAACCTCTGTAACCGCTTTCAAGTGCCTTGCGCAGATAAGCGACCGACTTCTCCGTTTCGCCCATTAATGAGTAAAGGCATGCTGCGTTGTAATAATTCCCTTTCGGGTCTTTTTCCAACGCTTTGTTCAATATCTCGATAGCCTTTTCGTTGTTGCCGAGATAGCAATAGGCATAGTGGGCGCACTCGGCGTTTTCAGGAATGGAGTCGAGCTTTATTACTTGCTTGAGGTCGGCTTCGGCAGCTTTTTTGTCGCCTTGTCGCAGATACAAGACTCCACGGTTCATATAGGCGTAAGGGTCTTTGGGGTCCAAAGTGATGCTGATGTTATAGTCTTCCAGTGCACCCTCTGTGTCGCCGGCAAGTTCTTTAAACCAACCGCGACAATAGTAAGGGAATGAATATTCGGGATTAAGGGCTATGTAATCACCCATCACTTTTATTGCTTCGGTATTCTTTTCGGCATTGAACAAGAGGTTAGCCTTTTGATACAAATACTCCGTTTCGGTTGAGTCCATAGCAATGGCTTGGTCGCAATAGTCCAAGGCGTTGTCGTAATCGCCCATTTCGTCATAGCAGGAAGCGATGCGGTAAGCAACCGAACCCAAAGGTTCCTGAGCCATATACTCTTTGTAATACGGAATCGCAGAGGAATATTTATCGACCCTTTCGTATATAACGCCAAGATAGTAGGCCCATGATATTTCTTTTGGTTCCTTTATCTTCTGTACTTTCACTTTGGCTACGGTCTGGTTGAAGGCAGAGTCTGCCAGTTCCTGCAAGTGATAGAATGCCTTGTCGTCCCCGTCTATCTTCAATGCCGTTATCACATCATCGATGGCTTCATCGTATTTTTTGAGGCCTATGTAACTCTCCGCCCTGAATGAATAGGCAGAGGAATAATTGGGGTCCAGTTTGTTGACATAGTCAAACTGCTTTATGGCTTCCTCATATTTCTTCTGGGCGTTGGCACTGTTTCCCATTCCCATATACCCCTTCACGTCGCCTTCATTCAGTGCAATCATCTTCTGATAGTCAGCTTCGGCGAGGTTGTACCTCCCCTGCTCAAAGTAAACCTGTGCTCTTGCGTCATAGAGTTTGTCGTAGTCGGGTCTGACGGCGATGGCTTGCGTGTAGTCCTTGAGACCCTGCACGGTGTCTTCCAAACACGTATATATTTTGCCTCGGGTAACATAAGCAAAAGCCTTGTATTCCTTATCCTTTGCAGGTATTTTCTTCACAGCCATATTGCTTGCCGTCAAAGCGCGCCCAAACTCTTCATTGGTAACCCTCACCAAGGCAATCCACGAATAGGCATAGCCGTTGTCGGGGTGTTCTGCCACTTCTTTTTCCAAGTATTCGAGGGCTTCCTCATAGTTGTCGTTTTGGAGGGCTTCCACGCCTCTTGTGAAGTTGTAACTGTCGGGGCGCTTGATGTTGTCGGCAAAGATTGCGGAAGAACACACAAGCATGAGTGATAATAGTAGAGATTTCATGATTTGTTTTTTGTGATAAGACCTCTGTTTTAGCGGATTATTTTGGCATCATTACGGTTTCCAACGCCAAAGTTACAACATTATTTCCTATCGGCAAAAGATAATGTAAGAAAACGTGGCGCGGAGATGCGCACCTACTATGGCTTGCGAACTCGCGCTGAAAGCGCAAAAGCAATCAGCCCGGGGCAATTACCCCGGGCTATGTGCAGGATGCGCCTACAGCGCGTTAAGGGGTGCGTCTCTCCGAGACACGCACCCTCTATGATTAGCAGACTTTGCGGGAGCCGTCGCTGATTACAACATCGATGACCTTGGGCTCTTTGCCGTACTTGGCGAGATACTTCTCTTTGGCTGTGGCGATGAAGTTGTCGTAGAGTTCCTCCTTCACCAAGTTGATGGTGCAGCCGCCGAAGCCGCCACCCATGATGCGGCTTCCTGCAACGCCACATTCCTTGGCGATGTCGTTGAGGAAGTCGAGTTCTTCGCACGACACCTCATACTCCTTGCTCAAGCCTTCGTGGGTCTCATACATCTTGCGGCCCACTGTCTCGTAGTCGCCGGCATTGAGAGCGTCGCAGACGGCGAGGACACGGTCTTTCTCTCCGAGGACGAAGTGTGCGCGCATGTAGTCCTCTTCGCCCACTTCTGCCTTCACCTCTTCGAGTTGCTCCCAAGTGCAGTCGCGCAGAGTTTCAAACTTTCCTTCGGGATGCTTAGCAGCAATGTGCTTGACCACATTCTCGCAGCTGTTGCGGCGGTCGTTGTAAGGCGAGCCGGCGAGTTCGTGCTTCACGCAGGAGTTGAGGAGCACCAGTTTGTAGCCTACGGGCTTGAAGGGGAAGTATTCGAACTCACGGCTGCGGCAGTCGAGGCGCATCAGGCAGCCTTCTTTGCCGAAGACACTGGCAAACTGGTCCATAATGCCGCAGTTCACGCCGCAGTAGTTGTGCTCCGTTGCCTGTCCGGCGAGCACCATGTCCCACTTGCTCACTTCGTTGTTGCCGAAGAGGTCGTTCAGGGCGTAGGCGAAGCAACTCTCGAGGGCTGCGGAAGAAGACATTCCTGCGCCGAGGGGCACATCGCCGGCAAAGGCAGTGTTGAAGCCCTTCACGTCAACGCCGAGCTTGCGCATTTCCTGCACCACGCCGTAGATGTAGCGTGCCCAGCTTGCGCGCGGACCGTTAGGGTCGTCCACCTTGAACTCCACACGGTCTTTCAAGTCGATGGAGTAGCACATAATAGTGTTGGTGCCGTTGGGGCGTACTTCCGCCATGATGCCTTTGTCCACTGCTCCCGGGAACACGAAGCCACCATTGTAGTCGGTGTGCTCGCCGATGAGGTTGATGCGTCCGGGTGATGTGTAAATATTGCCTGTCTTTCCGTCGAAGTGCTTGATGAAGCGGCTTCTTACAAATTCGATATCCATAATTGTGATTATATTAAAAGGTGTAACTGTTTTTGTGGAGCGCAGTGTGCGCTCCACTTAATATTTTACTGTGAGATTATTTCTTTGAAGGGATGCTGCCTACCAACGCATAGAACAGGATGTAAGCTGCACCTGCTGCCGGCACAAAGAAACTCAAGAGATAACTTCCTGTGAGGTCGGCAACCCAGCCTTGGATGGCCACCATAACTGCGAAGCCGCAAACCATCATCATAAACAGACCTGATGCTATGGAGGTGTACTTGCCGAGACCTTCTGTTGCGAGGTTGAAGATGCCTCCCCACATCACTGATGCGCAGAGACCGACAAGCAGGAAGAGGAGGATGCCGATTGGCAAATCGCCCCATATAAGCTGCAATTTAACCCAATCAACGCCGGGCACAGAAACGGTAACATCTACCGGAAGGAAAATGCCGACCACGAGGAGCAGGAGAGCAACTGATGAAACCGTGGAAATCATGGCGCGCGTGGAAACCTTGCCGCCAACGATGCCGCCGAGGAAACGGCCGATGAGCATCATAAGGAAGTAAACGGCTCCAAGGGTGCCACAGTAACTGGTGTCCATGGCAAGTCCAGGCGTTGCTGCGTCCTTGGCAGCAGTGAGATACTGGAGGATGTATGTGGGAGGACCAACTTCTACGGCTCCGTAGATGCCTATGGCGAGAACGCCGAGCACGAAATGACGGTAGCGGCAAGCACCCTTTACGAGTTGCCACTGGCTCTCGTTGGAAGTGCCCTGGTCGGGCTCCTGAATCTTTGTGAAGAGGATTACGATGAATGCGATGATAAAGATGGCAAGGGCAATCATCAATGCAGGAGTGGCGTCAGCGATTTTTGCCTTTGTGGCATCGCCAATGAGCGCACCCATAATGATGTAAACAGCAACAGCGGCTGAAGAGTTGAACACGCCACCAATCTGGATGAGCTGGTTGCCTTTGTTGCCACCGCCACCGAGGAGGTTAAGCATCGGGTTTACAACGGTGTTGAGGATACACATGCAGCAACCGGAGATGAGTGCTCCTGAGAGGTAAACTCCAAACACGAGACCGAGGTTGTCTTTCGGGTCGAGCAGTCCGCTGCACCATTGGATAAGGATACCCAAGATGCCGATGGCAAGACCGATGAGCGCGGTTTTCTTATAGCCGAGTTTGGCGATAAGCATGCCGGCGGGGAGACCCATTACAAGGTAAGCACCGAAGTTGCCGTAATTGCCGATTTGGGCAAGCACATTCGAGATTTCGCCTTGGTTCTTGATAATGGTTGCCATCGGTGAGCAGAGGTTTGTCACAAAGGCAATCATAGCGAATAGGGCAATCATGACAAAGATGGCTGCCCAGGCTTTTTTTTGTTGTGTCATACTTTTTTTTAGATTTTTATAGTTTTTATTTATCAGTATTCTGGTTCTTCTGATAGCAAGAATTTATTTCTCCACGCCAAACTTGTAGATGGTCTTCTGTGTGTACTGCTCACCCTGCTTGAGGACGACAGAGGGGAAATAAGGACGGTTGGGAGAGTCGGGGAAGTGCTGTGCCTCGAAGCAGATGGCACTGCGGCGCGGGAATGTGGCTCCGTTCTGTCCTTTATAGCCGTCAGCCCAGTTGTCGGTGTAAACCTGAACGCCCGGCTCTGTGGTGTAGACCTCCATTGTGCGACCGCTCACCGGCTCCTTTATCCTTGCAGCGAAGCTCAGCTCGCCCTCTTCTCTCTTGTTGAGCACGAAGCAATGGTCGTAGCCGGCACCGTTCTTTATCTGCTCATCGTCGGCATCGATGTCCTGTCCCACAGCCTTGGGCGTGCGGAAGTCGAAGGGAGTGCCTTCCACGAAGCGTATCTCTCCCGTCGGGATGGAAGTGTCGTCAATGGGGATGTAGAAGTCGGCATTGATTTCGCAAATGAGGTTTTCTATTGTGGGAGTAGGATTTGCGATGCCTGCAAGAGAGAAGAATCCATGGCTTGTGAGGTTCACGATAGTCTTCTTGTTGGTGGTAGCCATGTATTCGATGGAGAGTTCGTTGTCGTCGGAGAAAGAATAAACCACTGTTATCTTCATTTCGCCCGAGAAGCCCTCTTCTCCATAGGGGCTTACATATTTCAGCACGAGGGTGTGCTCATTCATCTGGAGCGCGTCCCACACCTTGGCGTTAAAGCCGCTCTTTCCGCCGTGCAATGAGTTGGGGCCGTTGTTGATGGGGAGCTGATATTCCTTGCCCTTCAACTGGAAACGCCCTTTGCAGATTCTGTTTCCGTAGCGTCCTATCAGCGTGGAGAGGTAAGGCTCGGGGGAATTGATGACATCCTGGATGTTGTCGTGACCCTGGATGACGTTGGCAAGATTGCCGTCCTTGTCGGGCACCATTATGGCTACCAAGGCTCCGCCGTAATTTGTTATTGCAACTACATTTCCTGCACTATTGGAAAGGAAATACAAATCAGTGCTTTTCTCTTTTATCGTGGTCTGGAAATCTTCTCTCCGCAGCCCACAGATATGTTCTGCTTCTGTTGTCTTCATCATGGATTTAAGTTTTTAATTGTTTTGTTTAAGAACGCTTGCATTATGCCATGCATAAGCCGCTTTTGCTTTATCTATGTTGCAAAGTAACTAAATAAAAATGAATGTAACAAACGAAACAAAACAATTTTAATAATTCTTGCCGTTAAAAACAATTAACCCACCTCTGGATGTGTTCTAAAAATCACCTCCTGTGAAAATAAATTGCCGGAAAACACTTGACACGAAAACTTATTTTCTGTACTTTTGCA
>CAYXGN010000077.1:0-9312 GCA_964464505.1 uncultured Prevotella sp. | reverse complement strand
GACGGAGAACTGCTTGAACACGATGTCATAGTAGTCGTCGGGCTCTGTTTCCGGGTGGCGGAAGGCATTCTCTTCATAGAGGAAGATGATGTTGCCGTTCTTAGTTTGCACCATGGTGGAGTAGGCTGATGTGGTGTTGCTCACCTGATAACTGCCTTCCCAGTTGCCTGCAACGGTTGCGGGCGAGGCATAGTCGGAGGGTGTCTGCAGTGCTTTATAGAATATTCCGACATTGGAACGCGCCGGACCCATAGGCACACTCTGCAGCAGTAGGCTTACCTTCTTGCCGTTGGCATCTTTTGCATCCATGCAGAGCAGTTCTCCGTTGCAGGCGCTGTCGCCGTTGCGCACGCCATGGTTCTTCGCCGTTGACATCGCCACCTCGCCCCAAGTGCCTTGCGCTGTTTTGGTGTCTTTGTAAGTGAAGATGTTGAAGAAGCGTCCGTACTGCGTGCGGCTGCTTATGAGTACGCTGCCGTCGGGCAGTTCCACTAACTTTGCCTCGTCTCCTTTGGGTGCTGTGGCTTGAGCATTACTTCCCAGTACAGTCCATGTCTTGCCGAAGTCATCGCTGTAAAGCACTCTGTTGCCTTGGCGCGTCGTTAGCGCGGTGTAGAGGCGATAGTGTGTCCCGGCCTTAATCTTTTGGCTCTGGCAGATGCGTCCGCTTGTGAAGAATGCCGCTGTCACTTCGGGCATTAGTCCGTAGACCTCCTTTGTCACCTCCTCGCCTTGCCATGTCTTGCCTTCGTCATTGCTGTAATAACGCCCCATCATCTGCGGGTTGTCTCTTGTCGACTCCCAATAGCCCACGCCACCAGAGGCACACATGAGCAGAATCTCTCCCGACTCACGGTCTACTACAGTCGCCGCATCGCCATGGGCACAGTCGAAACTGCTTGCAATATGGTTGCCGCCACGCGCTATAATGCGTTCTGTTTCAGTCCACGACGCTCCTTTGTCAAGGCTTTCCTTCATCACAATGTCGAGATGTCTGCCGCCGCCAATGTCTTTGTTGTCGTAGCGGTGGTCGGTGAAGGCAATGAGTTTTCCCGACTTGCATTCCACGATAGCCGGGATTCGGTATTGCCCCTTCTTGTTGTTGAAAAGCACTTGCTCAAGGTTTCGCTTCGCCGATGTCGCCTGCTTGCTCTGCTCCGTCAATGCCGAGACACTTGTTTCTGGACTATAAGCGAATGCGCCTACGCTTAATAATAGCAATGCAGCCACGATGCTGCCTTTTTTCTGGTTAGTGAGGTTCATAATAAATAATGTGGTGTTGTTTTTAATGATTCGACAGAATTTACGGCAGAGAATTTTAATGCATTCTTGTTGCCTTCAAACGGTAGGCGTGCAATGCATCATCCACATCTCTCTCAAAAGCATCTCTTTTGGATGTTCCAATTTTTCCGAAATGCTCGTCGAGTACATCTTCCAACGGAGTAAGTTTCATCTGTGCCATAGTTATTTGTTTTTGAAATATTCTTTTCTTATTGCTTCTGCCTTTGCTATTTCCTTGGTTGGGGTCTTCTGAGTTTTCTTGATGATGCCATGCGTGGCAATCACTATAGTTTCATTGCCCTCGTTTGCACTATCTTTGAGGGGTGCGCCTCGGAGATGCGCACCTACTATGATTACTTTATATATTTCCTTCCATTTACAATGTAAATGCCTTTGGGTAAGGTGCTTATGTCTTGGGCTTTAAGTAAAAGTCCGTTGATGGTGTAGATGCGATTGCCGCATTTCTGGTTGCGGTTTTGGGGCGTGCTGTTGATGCCGTCTGTCGTTTCGGCTACGACAACTTTTACCTCATCAAGGAAGAGGCGGCCCGTGCTGATAAACTCGAGTTGCATGGAGCCGATGCCCTCAAAGAGGATGCTGTATTCATTCCATTTGTCTTGCTCCATTGTGAACGACCCCAATACAATGTCGCCGTATAACACGCTTATTTCGTTGCCGTCGCCTGTCCATGGCGCGGCCATGAAGGTGAGCCGCGTCGCGCCACTGGCTACGAAGGTGGGGGAGTAGACACTTGTGGCATTGCCTGATGTGCTGAACCTGGCGCAGCGGTTGGCTCCTCTGCATGTCTTGCTTGTCCACCCTTCGTTGTCGGGGTTGAAGGGCGATGTGGCTATTGTGCCGCTCCACTTGCCGTCGTTGCCTCCCGTGCCGTTGCAGTTGTCGAAGGTCTCGCTCAGCAGCACCGTTCCGGGCACAGGGGCTTGCCAGGCGTTGCTGTCCTTGCAGAAGCGGAAAGCCATGGTGCCGTCGTTGTTCTGCCTAATGTCCAGGAGTTTCTTGTTCATAAGCATTGTTCCGTCGGTGTTGGCGTTGTAGAGCGATGCCGAGGGGCAGGAGGTGTTCGTCAGGCTGTCGTTGTCCTCATAGGGGAACACATCGTAAGCCGACTGGTAATAACTCCATCCGTTCTTGTCGGCATACACCTGTCCGGCATGGATGGGGGAGTAGCGTTGGTGGTCGGCATCGTCGTTCACGACATTCGTCCCCCAAGCCTCCTCGTCGTAGTCGATATGGGTGACGAGCAGCCCGGAGTTGGGGATATACTCGTCCCATCCCGTCTGCTGCCGGTTGTCGATGAAATAAAACTCGTTGCGGTTGTTGTCATTGTACATTATGAAGGTCTCGCCGCCGTTGCTTTGCGCTTTCAGACTCTCAATGGTGGTGTCGCCAAGCAACTCTATCGGTTCTGTCCATCCTGCCACCCATTTCTCATAACCCGTATATCCGGCGGGGCAGAACGAGCTGCCGTTGTAGTTGCCCGTTGCCATCACGTCCCATGTCTTCATGCCGTAACCGCCGCAATAGGTGGTGTCGTATAAGTCAGCGAAGCCAAGGCAGTGGGAGAACTCATGGCAGATGGTGCCTATTCCGCTTGTGCTGTTGTAGGCATTGAGTTCGCAGGCACAGGCGTAGGTGTCGATGACGGTATTGTCGAGGTTCAGCGTCTTGCCGTAATCGCTGGCACTGAGGTAGAACATGTGTGGCCAGATGGTGTTGGCACCGCCACCGTTCGACTCGCCTCTGCCGGCATAGATGGCAAACACCTGGTCGGCTTCGCCGTCGCCATCCCAGTCGTAGTCGGCGAAGTTCACCTCATCGTCAATGGCAAGGCACGCCTCGGCTATCATCTCTCCTGCATAGGCATCATCGCTTGTGCCGTCGTCATAATAGTAGTTCTTGCCGTAGTAGGCGTAGCCCTTGCTGAGGGTGACGGGTCCCACGACATCGAAGGTGAGGTTGAAGAGACCGTTACTCTGGTCGCGGAAATAGTCGTGTACGCTCCCTCTGAAACTCCCTTCGGTGTAGTTCTCGCCGTTGGTCATCTTTTCGTAGAAGGCTTTGTCGTAGGAGTCGCTGAAGGTGCGGTCGGAGAACTGCACCAGGATGATGAGACCTTTCTTGTCGCCGATGTAACTGTTGCCCACGCCGGCAACCTTTTTCTTGCTGGCGGCATAGTGCTTTGCAGCATTCCTGCGGCTTTGCGTCATCCGCTTTTGTGCTGCCTTTGCCGCCGAGCGCAACTTGTCTCTGTCGCAGGCGGCGTAGGAATTCTCCGCCGTCTGTATGTAGCAAGTGCCGCTCTCGGACATATAGTAGCGCAGATGCTCGTCGCCACAGAGTTGCACGCGCACCTCCTCGCCACTCTCGAGGCGTATCACCGACCATTGTCCCGGCCTTGCGGGTACTGCAAAAGTTATTGTCGCAACAAGCAACAAGCAATATGTGAGAATGATTTTCTTCATGATGTAAGTTTTATTTCTGCAAAATTACGGAAAAAAGCGATAGCGCATGCCTTTCTCCTCTGCTTTTCTGTGGATTCCGCGTTTGAAAACATTAATTACCATTAATAACCCATTAATCTATCATTAATCTAACTTGCTTCTTGAGGGGTGCGTCTAAGCCCCACCCATCCTCCCCCTAAGGGGAGGGGGAAAGCCTCTGTGCCTACTATGGCATAAAATTTGCTGAAAGGCAATTGAATGTGACGAAAGAAAAGGAGGAAAGAGTTATGGCTTTTATAGATTATTACAAAATACTTGGCGTAGACAAGAATATACCGCAGAGCAAGGTGCGTGCGGCTTACCTGAAGCGCACGAAGCAGTTTCACCCCGACTTGCACCCCGATGACCCGAAAGCCAAGGCAAAGTTTCAGGCATTGAATGAGGCTTACGATGTCATCAGCAACCCGGAGAAGCGAAAGAAATACGACCAGTATGGCGAGCGTTGGCGTGAAGCCGATGCCTTCAATGCCGCACAGGGGGGCGGGCGTTATGGCAACGGCTTCTGGAGTTCGGGAGGCAGTGCAACGGGCTCGCCTTTCGATGGTTTCGACTTCAATAGTTTTGGTAATGGTGGAGGCGGCTTCTCAAGTTTCTTCAACGACCTCTTCGGCAGTCATGCGTCGTCAAGAGGTTCGCGCCGTAGCAGCGGGCGCAGCAACAGTGGCGAGATGAACGCCAGCGTGAACATTGATTTATATACTGCCTTGCTTGGCGGCGAGGTGTGTATTCAACTCGGCAACGGCACAAGATTGAAGTTGAAGGTAAAGCCGGAGACCCAAAACGGCACGCGAGTGCGTCTGCGCAGTAAAGGCTACGACAGGGGAGACGGCACGTTCGGCGATATGATAATAACTTATAATGTGACGCTCCCTACGGGTCTGAGCGAGCATCAGAAAGACCTCCTGCGCCAGATGCAATTAGGATAAGGTGTAAGCACAAAAAGAGAATACAGATGAAAAGAAAGATTATATTGTTGTCCTTGTGCGTTATGTCAATGGTTGCATTGGCACAAGACCGCAGAGCGTTGCTCGACAGTCTGAATGTCGCTACTGACAAACTCGGTTATCATCCCGACTCCTTGGATTTGCGGTTGAGGAAAGCGTCGTGGAACGTGGAACTCGAGCAATGGCAGTATGCCAAGGACGAGTATGACTATGTGCTGAGGCGCGACCCGCAGAATGTCGCCGCCTTGTTCTATCGGGCGTTTGTCAATGAGAAGATGCACCGTTACAATTTCGCCCGTCGTGACTATGAGGCAGTCTTGTCGATGGTTCCGGGCAACTTTGAGAGCAGACTTGGACTCGCTTTGCTCAACCAGAAAGACCATCATTACACCGAAGCCATTGACCACATCAACATCCTTGTGTCGCAATATCCCGACAGCGCCGTGGCTTATGCCGCCCGTGGAGGGATGGAGTTGGAGCGCAACATGCTGGAATTGGCGGAGTATGACTTCGGCAAGGCGATAAGTCTTGCTCCCGACAACACCGACTACCGCCTCAGCCGTGCCGATGTGCGCCTGCGCCTTAAGCGTAAGGATGAGGCGCGTGAGGACTTGGACGAGATGGTGAAGAGGGGAGTGTCGCGTGCCAACCTTGCGGACTGGTATGCCAAATGCCGCTGACATCACTTGCCGACTTTCTCCACTTTCATCCGTTCCTTTATGCGCCGCTCCACTTCATCGGGCGACTCCGTACCCGAAATCATGGACTTGACCCACACGCACACGACGTAAGTGACGAAGGTGACGACGGCACTCAACAGCCATAGCAGCATCTCGCTTGCTATGTGGACATTGTTCATAAACACCACTCCTGCGACAATGGGCAATCCAAACAGTATCAGGTCGGCACCATTGTGCATCTTGAAGTTCTCTTTTGCGTCAGTATAATCCTTGCTGTGCCGCAGTATCTCGTCGCGATGCTGCTGCCAGAATGCTTCAAATTCTTGTTCTGTCATAATCATATTTTTATGAGTTCGCTCATCACCATGTCGCTCACAAAGAGACCTTTGCGGGTGAGGCGGATGTGATTGTCATCTGCCGCCAGCAGCCCTCCCTCTATGCTTTTCTTCGCATTCTCCAAGGCGTACTCGCGGTAAGGCTGTTGCAGGAGGGTGAGGTCCAAACCCTCCCTTGTGCGCAACGCCGTGGTGATGAGGTCGTTGTAGTGTGTGTCTGCGTCAATCGTCTCCGCTTCAGACGGCAGCACACCGCCTTCTATTGACTCGATATACTTCTTCAAATCGGCGATGTTCCAACTCCTTGTGCTCATGTTGTAGGAATGTGCTGCGGCTCCAAAACCCAAGTAAGGCGTGTCCTGCCAGTAACTGCTGTTGTGGATGGAGCGGCAGCCCGGCAGCGCGAAGTTGCTTATCTCGTAGTGCTCATAGCCCTTTGCCGTGAGTAGGAGGATGAGGGCTGAATACATCGCCAGATTCGTCTCGTCGTCCGTCTGACTTATCTCTCCCCGTTGCAGCATCCGGAAAAGAGGCGTTCCCTCCTCATACATCAGACTGTAAGCGGAGATGTGCGTGGGGTTGAGGGCTGTTGCCCTGTCGATGTCGGCAGTCCATTCTTTCAGAGTCTGCCCCGGAAAACCGAACATCAGGTCGATGCTCACGTTATGGATGCCTTCCTCCCGTATCGTCCTCACTGCCTTCTCCGCTTGCGAGGCGTTGTGGCGGCGGTGGATGAAGCGCAGTCGTGCGTCATCGAACGACTGGATGCCAAGGCTTACCCTGTTGATGCCAATCTGTTTCACGGCTTTTATGTAGTCGCGTGTCACATCGTCGGGGTTCATCTCGAGTGTGATTTCTTTTGGCGTGCCGCCGAAAGTCTCGGTCAAGGCGCAGACAATCCGCTCTATTTCGCAAGGGGAAAGGGTGGAAGGAGTGCCGCCACCGAAGTAGATGGTGTTTGTCGTGGCAGGGGAGAGGGGAGTGCCGAGGCGGGAAAAGTCGTCCTTTCTCATTGCTATCTCGCCAATGAGGGCATCCACATAACGACTTTTCAACCCCTCATGGGTGGTGCTGTAAAAACCGCAATAGATGCAACGGCTTTTACAAAAGGGGATGTGGATGTATATGCCAACGTTCATTTTTTTTCTTTTGGTGTTGACTCCTTCTCTATATATTTAGACTCCTTCTCTATATATAATATAATGTGTAAAGCCTAAAAAAGCCTTTCTGACACG
Source organism: uncultured Prevotella sp. (assembly GCA_964464505.1). Lineage (GTDB taxonomy): Bacteria > Bacteroidota > Bacteroidia > Bacteroidales > Bacteroidaceae > Prevotella. The sequence continues at coordinate 2,315 of CAYXGN010000077.1, read as the reverse complement.
AACAAAATTACAAATAAGTTTAAAAAACATAACAGTTTTCTTGCATTTCTTTTGCCGGAAGCGCAAAAATTCATAATTTAGTGGGCGGATAGATTCTACCCCAAGTCAATCCATCATGAATTTTCAAACCATTAAAATCCTAAAACTATGAGGATCTATCAAACAAAAGAGATTAAAAACATCGCCCTACTGGGCAGTGCGGGTAGCGGCAAGACAACTCTTGCCGAGTCAATGCTTTATGGTAGTGGAATTATCAAGCGTCGGGGATCGGTGGAAGCAAAGAACACCGTGAGCGATTATTTCCCCGTTGAGCATGAGTATGGTTACTCGGTGTTCCCTACTGTTTTTCATGTGGAGTGGAACAACAAGAAACTTAACATTGTAGATTGCCCGGGTTCTGACGACTTTATAGGTGGTGCAATCACTGCGCTCAATGTCACCGACCAGGCTGTGATACTCATCAACGGCCAGTACGGTCCGGAAGTGGGCACGCAGAACAATTTCCGTTACACTGAGAAATTGCACAAGCCTGTCATCTTCCTTGTCAACCAGTTGGACTCCGACAAATGCGATTTCGACAATATCATCGCCAACATGCAGAGCATCTACGGTTCGAAGTGCGTGCAGATACAGTATCCTGTCAGCACAGGCAGCGACTTCAATGCTCTCATCGACGTGCTCTTGATGAAGATGTACACTTGGGGACCCGAGGGAGGAATGCCAGTCATCCAGGATATTCCCGAATCGGAGAAGGAGAAGGCAATGCAGCTGCATAAGGTTCTCGTTGAGGCAGCAGCAGAGAATGATGAAACCCTCATGGAGAAGTTCTTCGAGGAGGAGACCCTTTCCGAGGACGAACTCCGTGAAGGCATCCGCAAAGGACTCGTCACCCGTTCCATCTTCCCTGTGTTCTGTGTTTGTGCCGGTAAGGATATGGGCGTGCGCCGCTTGATGGAATTCTTGGGAAATGTCGTTCCCTTCGTAAGCGAGATGCCTAAACTCCACAACACACGCGGCGAGGAAATCACCCCAGACCCCAACGGACCCGAGTCGGTTTATTTCTTCAAGACCGGACTTGAGCCGCACATCGGCGAAGTGAGCTACTTCAAGGTGATAAGCGGACGGATAAAGACCGGCGACGACCTCACCAATGCCGACCGTGGCTCGAAGGAAAGAATCGGACAAATCTATGCCTGCGCCGGCAGCAACCGTATTCCCGTTGACGAACTCATCGCCGGCGACATAGGCTGCACGGTGAAGCTGAAGGACGTCAAGACCGGCAACACCCTCAACGGCAAGGACTGCGAATGGCGTTTCGACTTCATCAAATATCCTAACCCGAAATTCTCACGTGCCATCAAGGCAGAGAATGTGGCTGACACGGAGAAGGTGATGGCAGCATTGCTGCGCATGCACCAGGAAGACCCCACATGGATTGTGGAACAGAGCAAGGAGCTGCGCCAGACCATCGTCCGCGGACAGGGCGAGTTCCATCTCCGCACCCTGAAATGGCGTTTGGAGAACAACGAGAAGCTGGCAGTGAAGTTTGAACCCACACGCATCCCCTATCGCGAGACCATCACCAGGATGGCAATGGCGGAATATCGCCACAAGAAGCAGTCGGGAGGCGCAGGACAGTTCGGCGAGGTGCACCTCATCGTTGAGCCTTACGCAGAGGGAATGCCCGACCCCACATCCTACAAGGTGAACGGCCAGGAGTTTAAGATAAATGTCAAGGGCAAGGAGGAAGTCAACCTCGAATGGGGCGGCAAACTCGTCTTTATCAACTCTGTTGTGGGAGGTGCCATCGACGCCCGCTTCATGCCTGCCATCCTGAAAGGCATCATGGACAGAATGGAGCACGGCCCGCTCACAGGCAGTTACGCCCGCGATGTGCGAGTGATTGTCTACGACGGCAAGATGCACCCCGTGGACAGCAACGAACTCTCGTTCATGCTCGCTGCTCGCAACGCCTTCTCCGAGGCGTTCAAGAATGCAGGACCCAAGATCCTCGAACCCATCTACGACCTCGAGGTCTATGTCCCCGGCGACTATATGGGCGATGTGATGTCAGACTTGCAGGGTCGCCGCGCCCTCATCATGGGAATGGACTCGGAGGCAGGCTACCAGAAGCTTCAGGCAAAGATTCCATTGAAGGAACTCAGCAACTACTCCATCTCCCTCAGCAGCATCACTGGCGGCAGAGCATCGTTCAACACCAAGTTCGCAAGCTACGAACTCGTCCCCAACGACCTGCAGCAGCAACTCATCGCTGAGCACGAGGCGGAGGCAGAAGAGGAATAACTCAAGTTTCA
>CAYXGN010000076.1:0-9346 GCA_964464505.1 uncultured Prevotella sp. | reverse complement strand
ACGTTGCTCGTTCTACTTAGAAGGGCAATTGCAAGAGCCTCAATCCGTGGGACGAGTAACAAGGAAGTTCCCGCGCTTTTTTATGCTCGTAATCCAGTCTAATCATTAAATCGCTGAATCTGGGGACTATAAGCAATGAAACATTATGAAAAACAAAATCTCTTTTATCGCATCACTCATTGTGATGCTCGTTCTTGCTTCATGTGGCAAGAAAAGTGCCGCGATTGAAGGCATTCCATTTAAGGAATCGGAAAAAGGCATGTGGGGAATGATTGCTCCTGACGGCGAAGTGATCTTCAAGGATGAATTCAAAAACGAACCTACGGTCGTCCGGGAGGGAATGTTTATGGTCAAAAACGACAACGACCTTTGGGAAATCTACACGGCAGACAAGAAACCAAAGAAAGTGGGTTCTGAGTATGTCAACGCCACGCTCTTTAGCAATGGCATTGCCCTTGTGGCTGAACGCAACCGTCCAGTAACCATCATCAACACTGAGGGAAAGGAGATTGCAGTGCTGGATAAAATTGATGGCAAGGCCGTAACGCAAGTGCAAAGGTTCCACGAAGGCTATGCCGTTTACAAGACAGGGCAGAGATACGGCGTAATCGATGAGAAAGGCAAAGGCGTAATTGCTCCGAAATACTTGTTTATCTTCAACTGCAGCGACGGAAAGTTCATTGCCCTTGACGAAAAGTATAAATCGGAAATTGAAAAAGGGAATGAAAAAGGATTGAAGTATGCCGTTCTTGACACTAAGGGGAAGGTGCTCTTTGAACTGAGCGGAGAGAAGTATGTAACCCTTGGCGAATTCGAAGATGGCCTGCTTCCTGTTTGCGTAGAAAATGAAGGAGAGAGGATTTGGGGCTTAATCAATGAAAAACAAGAAGTGGTTGTGAAACCTTCGGAAAAATTCAAAGGAATTTCCCAGGTCCGCGGAGACCTCTTTGTCTATTATAATGGCGATGCTTACGGAGTTATGAACACCAAAGGCGAAAGCATTATTCGCGCGAAATATTCTTCCATCCACTTTGATAGCGACGGCACCTATCTCGTTGCGAACAGTGGTGGAGATGCGAGAAGATGTAAATACATTGATAAAGAGGATAATACTATCGGTGACGACAAATATCAAGTTGCATTTCCATATTCTTGGTTCGGCGGCAAACAAGCCGTGGTGCAAGAGTCTGAAAGCTCTTGGATAATCATAGACAGAAATGGAAAGGGGCTTGAGAAACTTCCCGATATGGTTGAGGTCTCTTTCAAAGAGGGTGATGATGTCGTCGAGAGTGACTGTGTGGATTTCGCAGCAATGTTCGAAGACCTTCAACTCGGAGTCGACGGTGTGGACGGAGTAACATTTAAAGATTCCCCCCAGCAGGCTGTTCAAAAACTCTCAGAATATCTTTCCGACACCAAACCCGAAGAATTTGAATACCGTTCTTCCCTTTATTACACGCGCAAAGTGGTCACAGATGGAGCGGCTCTCAGAATAAAATTCGACAGTTCTCTGAGCAATGAAAAGTATCGAACGGAACGCGAATACCTCTATACCGATTATTGGGGCGAACCCCATTATTATGAGCGCCGCGTCTCTGACGGCTACGAATGGAATAACGCAAAGATTAAATCGTTTGAAGTTAGTTTTGACCATAGCCACGGAAAATTGCGCGGCAAGCTCCGTCAGTTGCTCAAAGCATTCATTAACCACTTCAGTAATGCGGGTAAAATCGTAAAGCAGAACAATGGTGCTGCCGTTCTTTCTCTCAACAACGGAAAGGTTGCTGTCGTTTATATGACACCCGATGCCGTAACTCTTGCATGGGGAGAAGGAAATGCAAATTCTATTGACATTGAGCAGTTCAAGGATGTTAAGGAGGCTGGCATTGGTGAAAACGAGGGAAGTTATAGTCAACCTGACCTCGACTCATCTTATTACGATGGCGTAGACACGTGCGCAGCTGATACAACTGTGTGCTATTGATAAAAGATGTTTTATGATAAGCCCATTGTCAACCAAATGGATTTTTTGATACAAATGGTCGGCTCTATAAAGAAAAAGTGGCAACATTGCCACTTTTTCTTTGTAAAAACGATTTCCTTATGAAGTCGGGCTGCTTTACAACTCTGCGCCATTGAGGAAGTCATAGACATTAATCCATTCCACACCGTCGTCATCTTGATGGCGCATAACCAAGTCCTCGGTTATGATAACCTTGCGGAATGAGTCACCTATTTTCAGCAGACTTGCTTTCTCCTGTTGCTGCTTTTCTATGGTCGGCAAGCGGTAAGCGGACTGGACATAAATGCGTTCATAGCCTCTGTTGCAGACAAAATCCACTTCCAATTGACTCCTGCGATAGGCTCCGTCTGCATCCTTTTCGCGGGTGTTGACAACTCCGACATCAACGCAATAACCGCGGACGCGAAGCTCATTGTAGATAAGGTTCTCCATCAAATGTGTGGGTTCTACCTGCCGAAATCCCAAGCGTGCATTGCGAAGCCCCAAATCTTCGAAATAATATTTTTGTGGAGTGTCGATGTATTTCCTTCCTTTTACGTCGTAACGGGTGCAGTGCGAGATGATGAAAGAGTCTTCAAGCATATTAAGATACTCCTTTATGGTGTTTCTGTTTGGAGCGATTCCCTTCACACTACGAAAAGTATTTTCTATCTTTGAGGGGTTTACCAGCCCTCCAATACATGATGCAATCACATTCAGCAACTCGTCCATCACCTCCTCTCCATGTATTCCGTACCGCTCTTTTATGTCGGTCAGATAGGTCTTTTCAAACAGCCCTCGCAGATAATCCATCTTCTTCCGTTCGTCAGTCTCGGTGCAAATGAAGGGCAATCCGCCGTAGGTGAGATATTCTTTAAGCACTTGTGGCGATTCCTTTTGCGGATGCGCAGAGCGGTATTCTGCGAAGGTCAAGGGGGTGATGTGAATCTCCTCGCCTCTTCCCCGAAACTCGGTTATGACATCCTTCGAGAGGAATCGCGAATTGGAACCGGTGACATAGACATCGGCATTCTTGATGCTGAGGTAGGAATTGAGCACGTCTTCGAACTCCGGCACAAGCTGAATCTCGTCCAAAAGGATGTAATACATCTCCCCATCAGTCATTTGTTGGTCGATAAACTCCATCAATGCGTCTGGGTCACGATACTTTTTGTTCCTTCGATTCTCCAAATCGAGTTCTATGATGTGGCTTTCTTGCACTCCATTTTCAATGAGATAGTTGCGGAAAAGCACTCTAAGCAGATACGATTTGCCCGAGCGGCGAATTCCAGTCACCACCTTTATGAGTCCGTTATGACGGCTTGCCACAAGCCTGTCCAAATAGATTTCGCGCCTTATTTCCATAGTTTTTCAGAACAATTTGTGGTCGTCTGACCAGTTTTCGTGCTGCAAAGGTAATGAAAAATTATGGAAATGGTTCTCAGCGGCACACTTTCTTTGTTGCTCCTTTAGCATTGCGGAGGATGTAGATGCCGCGGGGTAGGGGAGCGTTGGGGCTTGCGTTGAGGGGGCGACCGAGGATGTCGGAGAGGATAAGGGGGCTTGTCCGGGGTGTGGCGACGGTGCTGATGCCGGCTGAAAGTGTGGTGCTGATGAGGCCGTCAAGCGTTTCTATGCGCTTTTCCAAGAGTTGGAGGATTTCCTCTTTTTGCTCGTCGAAGGTGCGGGCAGCGTCGTAACTGATTAGAGAGTTTTGAAGAACGGCGCTAGCATCGAATGCTGCGGTGTTTTCGTCGCCATACGTTTCGAGATAATTGCGCATGGCGTTGAGCAGCGTTGGTTTTACTTTCTGAAACTGACGGACATATTCCTCGCAGAACGCCGTGCGCTTGAAGAGGAGCGGATAATAGGTGATGGAGTGCGTGTGCTGCGTGCTCCACGCTCCGTCGTTGGCTTTAAACGTGCCTCCAAAATCCCAAAGCGGACCTGCTTTAAGTGGTGAAGCCGTGTAACCGGCAGCATTGAACGAAGCCTTTTGGAAGTAGATGTTGGTGCCGGCAGGGTCGGTTGAGCCCAGGAGGTCGTGTGCAAGAATCCACGTTGCGAACGATTTGTAGTCGAGATAGGTTTCCGGTGCGTCGCCGTTCTCGAGTTCTTCCTCCACCGTTGTCATGTAGGCGAGCAGCTGTCCGAGGTATTCATCGGTCACATCGTCGGCATCGGGATACTTGAAAGTGAAGCCCATCCATGCATCGTCTTGCTGTCGTGGCGTGCGGAAACTCTTGTCCTCGTTCCACCAGTAAGCGTCGTTTTCTATGACAAAACCGTCGTCCTCGACATTGACCCTTGCTGTTTCGCGCTCCACTGTTTCCGTCAAATTGTAGAGACCGGCGTATTCTCCGTTCATGACGAGGTTCACAAACGTGGCTGAAGGTTCCCATTCCATGCCCAAATGCCGCGCGAGTTCGAGTCCGAAGACGGTCTGCAGATTTCCCTTTCCCGTCTCCATGTTGTCGTTGGTGAGGTAGACCGAGAGCAGTGCCCAGTTCTTGCTGCGCAGCGATTTGTCGTTGCGCAGGAGCAGGTCGGCTTTCTTTTGCAGTTTCAGTTTGTAGGGAGTCTGCTCGAAGAGTGTCGCGCTTGTGTTGCCGCGCACTTTTATCCGCATGCCCGAGACACCTTTTTCATAGGTGCCGCTGTCGTAAACGGTGTCGCCTTTAAGTATGATGACGACGCGCCCCGACACATATTCGGCGTTGATGGCTTGTGCTCCGCTGGCGCTTGTCACTGTCGTGAAAGTGGGTTTTTCACCGTTCTCCGTCTCCACGCACACCAGAGGGAGTGCCGTTTCCTTTGCTTTCGCTGCCAGAGCCACCTTTTCCGCGCTCGTGATTTCATCGGCAGCGGAAGCCGGAAGACACCGGGTTGTCTCCAGGAAAAGCATAGTGAAAAATGCTGTCAGCAATGTTTTTTTCGACATATATGATAATGTAAAAGTACGTTAAAATTTCGCCTCTGTATCCATTTGATTTAGAGTGGGTTGCAAACAAGCCTCTTTTGCCTTCCAAACAAGCCTTGTTTGCACTCCAAATAAGCCTTGTTTGCGATGCAAATAAGCCTTGTTTGAAAACCGGTTAAGATTTACTGACTTTGCCTGAATTTACTTTACACTTTTCTTGTTGTTTTACTAAAAATCTTTACTCTTCAATTATTCCTTTACTGGACAACTTTACACCACAAGGAAAGTGTTACTGAAACGTTTTACAAGGACGTTTTCGAATGCAAAATTACACAAATTCCTTATATTGGCAAATCGCTGCCATGATTTAGTGCTTGCCGACGCTTCACGCTCCGTCTCAATCTCTCAGGCAACCGATGGGAATGACAAGCACGCCGTCCTTACGCCTGTAAGCAAAGCTGCCGGCACCTATAATGACCGCCATAAACGCCGGGGCAGGCATCTTGCCGGTGTCTATCTTCTCTGCCAAAGCCTTCAGACTGGCAGCCCCTTCTTCTATGCGTTCAGTCCCGCCGAGTTTCACTTCGAACAGAGCGTAGCTGCCGTTGCGGCGGTGCAGCACCGTGTCGCACTCCAAACCACTGCTGTCGCGGTAGTGATAAAGAGTGCCGTCCAAAGCCTCTGCATACACGCGGAGGTCGCGAACGACAAGGTCTTCGAAGAAAAGTCCGAACGACTGGAGGTCGTTTATCAAGTCTTTCGGACCCAGACCGAGGGCTGCCGTGCCTATGCTTGGGTCTATAAAGTGGCGCGTATCGCTTGTGCGTATCGCCGCTTTACTGCGTATGTTGGGGTTCCAGGCGGCAAGGTCCTCTATCACATAAAGCCGTTTGAGAGCCTTGATATAATCCATCACGGTGTTCTCGTCCAACGTATTGTTGTCGTTTGCAATCATGTCTTTCCTGATAGTTGCTATTGACACCTGCTGCGAGATGTTGCGGGCGTACGACCGAAGAAGCAGTTTTGCGCGCCCGGCATTTCTCTTTACCTTGTCCACGCGCTGTATGTCGTAGTTCGTTACAGAGTCGTAGTAGTCGAAAGCCTGGTCGAGCGACACCTCCTTCGGAATGTTTGTAGCCCACGGCCAGCCTCCCCGGCAGATGAGATAAGCCAATTCGTCCACTCCAAGACCGTTCTCCTGTGGCTCCAATTCCTTTTCTTCGAACAAATTGCGAAGACTTACTGTGCCGCTGGATTCGCCCGATTCGAACAGACTCATTGGGAACATTTTGACATGGGCAAACCTTCCTGTGCCGCTATGTATGGTCTCGTTGGCTTCCGGCAATACCGATGAACCGGTGAGAATGAACTGTGACGGCTCGCCGCGGCGATCCACTTCGCTTCGTATGCTGTCCCAAATGGGGGGCAAGGCTTGCCATTCGTCGATGAGGCGCGGGGTCTTTCCGCCGAGCAAAGTCTGCGGACTCAGTTCTATCATTTGCGTGCTTTGCTTCAGCACGGCAGCATCTCCCAAGTCGAGAACACTCTTTGCCAACTGTTTGGCAGTGGTGGTTTTGCCGCACCATTTGGGACCTTCGATGAGCACTGCACCCTTGCCGAGAACCTTACGCTCCAATATTCTGTCTGCAATGCGAGGTTTGTATGTTGTCATATCTCATTGATTTATAGTGCAAAGTTAAGGATTTTCTTTTTCTCTCCAAACTTTTTCGTGCGCTTTTCAGTAATTTGTGAGCGTTTTATTCAGTAATTTGTGACCAATCCATTCAGTAATTTGTGGGCGTTTTATTCAGTAATTTGTGAGTCGGGGAGGGTGGAATTGGTGGCGGAAGGTAACAAAAGCGCGGGGCGAAGGGGCATAAATTGGAGAAAAGCGTTATCTTTGCAACCCACTGAACAGCATTGCAAAAAGACGGAACGACAATGACAACGGAGGAGTTTATAAGCCTGCACCGCACGGAAAACGTGCGCAGCCTCGCCCTAACGGCGGCACGCCACAAGGACGTGGACATCAAGTTTGCCCTCGACCAGATAGCGGGTTGGCAGCAGGCGCAGCGCAAACTGCCCTCGTGGGCAGCCGCCGCCGGCATCGTCTTTCCGCCTCACATCAACATGGAGCAGTGCTCGTCGGAGGCGGCAGCACGCTATAAGGCGATGCTGGCGGAGCGGCTTTTGAGTCAAACCAACGCTGCAACAATCTCGGAAACAACGGTTTCCGAAGCCGCGACATCACTGACCGACCTCACGGGCGGGTTCGGTGTGGACTTCACTTTCATGGCAAAGGCCTTCGAAAAAGCCACTTACATAGAGCGAAACCCAGCACTCTGCGACATCGCCCGCAACAACTTCGCGCGCCTCGCCCTGCCTGATGCCACCATCGTTTGTGCCGATTCCACCGCCGCTCTCGCCACTTTGCCGCGCCAAACGCTGCTCTACGCCGACCCGGCGCGGCGCGATGAGCACGGCAGTAAGACCGTGCTCATAGGCGATTGCACGCCCGACATCACAGCTCTTTTGCCCCAATTGATGGACAAAGCGGCGTGGGTGATGGTGAAACTCTCGCCCATGCTCGACTGGCACAAGGCCATTGCCGACCTCGAAGGCAGCGTGGCGGAGGTACACATCGTGGCTCTACAAGGCGAATGTAAGGAACTCTTGCTCGTCCTCGATGCCTCCCTTTATCGCCAAAAGCAGCATCCTGTCCGCATTGTCTGCGCCGATATAGCGCGCCAAAGCGTTACTTTCGAATATACAATAAACGCCGATTCCACCGATGAACCGGTCCCTTCCATCATCCCTTCCGCTATGCTCCGCGACCTCGCGCAGCCTCTTTTCCTCTACGAACCCAATGCCGCCGTGATGAAAGCCGGCTGCTTCGGCCGACTGACGGAGCGTTTCGGGGTCATGGAAGCGAGCCTTAACAGTCATCTTTTCTTCGCCCGCAGCCGTGTGAAGGAGTTTCCGGGGCGCACGTTCCGCATTGAGAGTGTGGGCACGATGAACCGCAAAGAACTCCGCGCCATGCTCTCCGATGTGACGAAAGCCAACATCGCCGTGCGCAATTTCCCCCTCTCTGCCGACGCCTTGCGCAAACGACTGCGCCTCGGCGATGGCGGCGACACCTATCTGTTCGGCTTCACCTCCGCCGCCGGCGAGCATCTGTTAATAAGATGTAGAAAGGAGTAAGTCGCGCTTTTTTATTATCTTTGCAACAAAATAGAACCAAAACATCACCTTATTTATGAAACGACTACACCTTATCTTCGCCCTTCTCGCAGCGTTCACAACCGCTTCGCACGCCGACGACTGGATGAAAAACCTGCCCGACAACATCTACATCTCGCAGCTTTCCATACCCGGAACGCACGACTCCGCCACGGGTAACGGAGTCTCTTTCGCCGCCTTTTCGCAGTGTCAGGACATCCCTGTGAGCGAGCAATGGGCTGCGGGAATACGCGCCTTCGACCTTCGCCCCCAGGTGAAGAGCGGTTATCTCAACATCAACCATGGCATCGCCCCCACCGACTTGCGCTTCGACGATGCCCTCTATCTGCTTCGCGACTCGTTGAAAGCACACCCTTCGGAGTTCGTCGTGGTGCACTATCACTATGACACCGACTTCGATGAGGACAAGAGTTCTTATTTGCCGCTGCTCAAGGCCATACTCGACCGCGACGACATGAAGGCTTGCATCATCCCCTTCCAGCGCAACCTCACGCTCGGAGACGTGCGTGGAAAGATGCTGCTTTTGAGCAGACAGGTCTACGCCGACCCTCCATATACGGGCGGATGCATAAACGGATGGACGAGCAACCTCGATTGGGAGAGTCAGCAGGGAGGATGGATTTCGGGAATGGACAACTCGTATAACAGTTTCGCGCCGCTTTACATGCAGGACTATTACAACACCGACGACAGCGATGCAGGTCTTCAGAAGAAAGTGGATGCGGTGGTTCAGTTGCTGGAATGGACTTCCACGCACTCCACAACAAACTCTTCGGCGGTGGTATGGGCAATGAATTTCACCTCTGCCTACCCCGGAAAGATTTGCACCGCCAATGGTTACCGCAAGAATGCAAGCCGTGCCAACGCCGCCGTGATAGACTATTACGCCAGCCATTCCGCCGGGCCTGCCGGCGTAGTGTTTATGGATTTCTGCGTCGACAAGTCGAATGGCTACTCCACCCGAGGCCAGGAACTCATCAATACCCTTATCGACAACAACTACAAATGCTTCGGTTACGCCACCGATATCGTTGCCACCAATAAGGCAAACACCGACCGCCGCCTCGTCGGCATCTATTCGTTGCAGGGCCGTCAACTGACGACACCGCAACGAGGACAAGTGAACATCATGAAATTCTCCGACGGAACGGTGGAGAAAGTGTTTGTGGGGGCGCAGTAAA
>CAYXGN010000075.1:0-9554 GCA_964464505.1 uncultured Prevotella sp. | reverse complement strand
TTCGTGTAATTTGTGACTTGCGAAGCTTGATGAACTCCGCTAAAAATAAACAATGTGTGAATAAATCTGTAGTTCATAAAATTAGTGGTGGGGTTGTTTGTGAGGGCGCGCCTCGGCGATTCGCGCCTACTATGATTACTCCTCGATTATCCCTGCGGAGAGCCAGCGTTGGAGGATGTTTTTGGAGTCGTTGAGGGCTGTGTCGTAGTCGATGTCGTATTCCTGGGTGAGCAGGTCTGCCAGTGTCTCGGCGGTGAAGTCGGTGTCCTTGACTTTCTCCCAGAGGTAGGCGGAACTTTCGTTCATCGAAATAATCTTTGTGAAGTCGATATTGCCCAGCCCTTCCGGGATGATGATGCTCTCGCCACAGACATTTCTCATGGCAAATCCTTCTTTCGTTTTCATGTTCTTATTGTTATTTGTTTGCTTTATTGTAAAATTGCCTTTGGCAAGGCATCGAGCGACACCTTCCATTTGCTCTCGCGTTTTTTCATTTTAAGAGTCAGTTGCGCGTTCTTCCCTATGCTTCCCGTGCGACAGATGGAGTCGGTCACGACATAGTTGCTTACATTAAGAACCGCTGTGGCGGTGGTGTCATCCTCCAGAGTCACGCTGACGGCGGAGCATTGCGCCGAGTCAGCCATTGCGTTATAGGCATCGAGGTCGGACTGCCGGATGTTGGAAGCCTGAAACCTTATCCATTTCTCCGACTCCTGCGTGCAGAGGGAGAGGGCGTGGTTGAAGCGGAAGTTATAGTAAGCGGAGGCGAAGTCGACTGCCATTTGTCCTATCCGCTCCTCCATGCTGGCAGAACACGACATTAAAACTAGCATTGCCACCAGCATGATTGTTTTCCCTAGATGGGCGCGTCTCGGAGATACGCGCCTACTACGGCTAACTCTGCTAATTCCTTTTATTACTTTCACCTTTTTCCTTTTATACTTTTTATGGGCGCATCTCGGAGATACGCGCCTACTACGATTGCAAAAGTAATTAAAACGCTTGGATTATCGGCAGAGATTTGATAATTTTGTATAAGCGTTAAAAGGTGGACACAAAAATTTCCACCGCAACAACAATCATAAGATGTTGAGATTTATATCGTTCGGAAGCGGAAGCAGCGGCAATTGCTATTGTCTGATGACAGAAAAGGGTGGAATGATGATTGATGTGGGCGTGGGAGTGCGCACATTGAAAAGATATTTCAGCGAATATGGGCTTTCCGTTGCCGACTTACACAATATACTTATTACGCACGACCATGCCGACCACATCAAGTCGGTGGGCGTTGTCAGTGGAAAATGCAAGTTACCCGTGCATGCTACGAGCCGTGTGCATGCCGGTATTGACGGCAACTACAGCGTGCGCTGCAAGGTGGACAAGGACAGAAAAATAGTGATAGAACAGGGCAAGGCGTTTGTCCTTGACGGAATGAAGGTCACGCCTTTCCATGTGCCGCACGACAGCAGCGAGAATGTGGGTTACAGAATTGACTATGATGGCATTGTGTTTTGCCTGATGACCGATGTGGGGCATGTCACCGACGAGATGAAGACGATGATTCGGGAAGCCAATTACCTTGTGATAGAGGCCAACTACGATGACGAGATGCTGGAAGAAGGTCCTTATCCGCGTCATCTGAAGGACAGGATAAAGAGCGGGACGGGGCATTTGAGCAATGTGAAATGCGCCCAGGCGATAATGGAAAACTTCTCCTCCAGCCTGCGCCATGTGTGGCTGTGCCATTTGAGTGAGGAGAACAATCATCCCGAACTGGCACGGAAGACAGTCACCCAATTGCTGCATGAGGGAGGCATCGAAGTGGGCAAGGACATTCTTCTCGATGTGTTGAAGCGCCGTGTGCCCGATGGCTTTTATGATTTGTAGTTTTTGCTTTTTTCCTTTTTATGGGCGCATCTCGGCGATCTGCGCCTACTACCTTTTTACCTTTTTACAAAGTCTGTTGTAATAGCCGAGCCGGTAGAGATTGTAAACGGCTAGGGTGGGGCGTTGCGACAGCAGATTCCTGCGCCACAAGTTTCTGAAACAGCGGAAGGAGAAGTTAACAATGCCTGACAAATGGCACGACTGAAGTTTCCTCTGCGCCATAATAAGGGTGGAATAGGGCGCAAGACTCTCACGCAAGGAGTAAAGAGTGTGCATGGCTTCTTCTGTCTTTTTTAGGTATGCGGCATTGTCTTCATACATTGTGTAACACACTTTGTTGTCGATATGAAGAAGTTTTACGCCGCTTTCCTGCAATGCCTTGCCAAACATAACATCCTCATAGCCATAGGTCTTGATGCTTTCATCAAATGGATGCTGAAGCATCGTAGTGCGCTCTATGAAGAAGTTTGTCGTGCGGAAAGATTGGTAAGGCTTCTTGTTGCGGCATAATGCCGACAGCTTTCCTTCATTCGCTTTCTCATAGACATAACGCAAATTGCTGCGAAGCGTAGTTGCGTCGCCACCTATAGCGAGTCCGCCACACACCACTTTGTATGTCTCTGCAACGTCAAAATAATTCGTAATGAAGTCGTTGTCAAGGATTTCCACATCGCAGTCAATCATTAGCAACCATTCGTAGCGGGCTTGCTTTGCGAGGAAATTGCGGATGGCAGAGCGCCCCACATTTCTGTCGCGCTTGATAAACGTGCAATGGGGGAGAGTGTCTATCGGCTCGTTTTGTGCAACCGTTGCGCTGTCGGTAGACCCGTCGTCGGCAACGATTATCTCGTAAGTGAGTCCGTCGGTAGCCTGTGCTATCCCGTCAAGTTGCTGCACAAGCGGCAGGCAGACATCATTAAAGACAGGAATCAATATGGAGAGTTCTTTTTTCATCGATTGCTTGCTGCCATTTTCTCTTTAAGATATTTGCCGGTGATGCTCTTCTTGCAACTTACAATGTCCTCGGGCGTACCGCAACAGACAATGCTGCCGCCCTTGTCGCCGCCTTCGGGACCGAGGTCGATGATGTAGTCGCCACATTTTATTATTTCCATGTTATGCTCAATGACAACAACGGAATGACCCTTCTCTATGAGGGCATTGAAGGCGTGCAGCAGTCGGTGAATGTCGTGGAAATGAAGTCCTGTTGTGGGTTCGTCGAAGATGAAGAGGGTGGGGTCTTGGCGTTCCTGACCTATAAAGTAAGCCAACTTTACACGTTGGTTCTCGCCGCCCGACAGGGTCGATGAACTCTGTCCGAGTTTTATGTATCCCAGTCCCACATCCTCAAGCGGTTTGAGTCGGTTGACAATCGACTTCTCCCCGTATTGCCCGAAAAATTCTATCGCTTCCGAGACGGTGAGTTCGAGAACGTCGTAGATGTTCTTTCCGTGATACATGACATCGAGGATGTCCTTCTTGAACCGCTTGCCGTGGCAAGCGTCACATTCAAGCACAAGGTCAGCCATAAACTGCATCTCCACCGTTATCACGCCGGCACCTTTACACTCCTCGCATCTGCCGCCCTCGGCGTTGAACGAGAAATACTGCGCCGTGTAGCCTTCCTGCTTCGCCAGCGGCTGCTCGGCAAAGAGTTGCCTTATGTGGTCGTAGGCCTTGACATAGGTTGCAGGGTTGGAGCGCGTGCTTTTGCCTATCGGGTTCTGGTCGACAAACTCCACGTGCTTCACCATCTGCCAGTCGCCTTCGAGTGAGGAGTACTCTCCCGGTTGGTCTGCCACCTCACTAAGATGACGCTTCAAGGCTGGATAAAGGATGCCTTTGATGAGCGATGACTTGCCCGAACCGCTCACGCCTGTCACTACGGTCAAGACATTCAATGGGATATTGACATCGATGCCTTTCAGATTGTTCATCCTTGCTCCCTTGATGACAATCCTTGCGTTCCAGTTTCGGCGGGTAGCAGGAGTGTGAATAGTCTCTGCACCTGAGAGATACTTCACAGTGTAACTCTTCGACAGCAATGCCTTCTTCTTGCTTATGTGTTCGATGTCGCCTTGATAGATTATTTCTCCACCGAGTCGCCCGGCATCGGGACCGACATCTATAAGATAGTCTGCTGCACGGATTATCTCTTCGTCGTGCTCCACAACGATGACGGTGTTGCCGAGCGATTGCAGCTTCTTGAGTACGCCGATGAGTTGTTCGGTGTCGCGGCTGTGCAGACCTATGCTGGGTTCATCGAGGATGTAAAGCGAACCGACGAGAGAACTGCCCAGCGACTTGGCAAGGTTGATGCGCTGACTCTCGCCGCCGCTGAGGGTTGTCGAGGCGCGGTTGAGGGTGAGGTAGCCCAGACCCACATCAAGCAGAAACTGCAACCTGCTTTTTATCTCTGTCAGCAGGCGCGCTCCTATCTGCGCCTCCGTGTCGGTGAGTTGTATGTCGTCGAACCATTGCTTGAGGTTAGAGATGGGCATCTCCACCAAGTCAGTAATACTCCTTCCGTTTATCTTCACCCACGATGCTTCGGGTTTCAGGCGCGTGCCGTGACACTTTGGGCAGACGGTCTTGCCGCGATAACGGCTCAACAGCACGCGATATTGAATCTTGTATTGATTGTCGGCCACCATTTGGAAGAAGGAGTCTATGCACACCTTCTCTCTTAAACTACGGTGCTTCTCGCAAGGGAGTCCGTGCCACAGCATGTCTTTCTGCTTCTGCGACAGGTTATAATAAGGCTCGAAGATGGGGAAATTGTCCTTCGCTGCCTTTCTGCAAAACTCTGTTTTCCACACGCCTAACTTATCGCCGTGCCAGCATTGCACGCAACCGTCGTAAACACTCAATGACGAGTTGGGAATGACGAGCTTCTCGTCAATGCCAGTCACCTTGCCCAAACCTTCACATTCGGGGCAGGCACCAAGAGGAGAGTTGAAGGAAAAGAGGTTGTCGTTGGGCTTTTCAAAGGAGATGCCGTCGGCTTCAAACTTCGTCGAGAAGTCGTAGCTTATGTTTGAGGGGAAGAACGTAAGCCGGCACACGCCTTCGCCTTCATAAAAGGCAGTCTCGGTGGAGTCGGTTATTCGTGCCAGGATGTCCTTTGTCCTTCCAACGCTGAGACGGTCGATGAGGATGAAGATTTCTTCTGCTTTTGCCGAAGCAAGACTCTCCTTGTCGGCAAGGAAATCGCTGATGCGGTGAAACTCGTTCTTGTAGATGATTCTGGCATAACCCTGCTGCAGTTCGGCAGTGAGTTGCTTCTCGAGGCTTCTACCTTCCGCCACCTGCAAGGGGGCGGCGATGGCAAACTTGGTGCCGTCGGAAAACTCGAGGATTTTGTTAACGACATCCTCAGGGGTGTGGATGTTCACCTCTACGCCGCTGACGGGAGAATAGGTGCGCCCTATCCTGGTGAACAGCATCCTAAGATATTCATACACCTCCGATGTTGTCCCCACCGTGCTTCGGGTATTGCGCGAGATAACCTTTTGCTCTATGGCGATGGCAGGCGGCAACCCCTTTATGAAGTCACACTCGGGTTTGTGCATCTTGTCGAGATATTGCCGCGCGTAAGCCGACAACGACTCAACATAACGACGCTGACCTTCGGCATAAAGTGTGTCAAAGGCCAGCGAGGATTTACCGGAGCCGGAAACTCCCGTTATAACAATGAATTTATCGCGGGGAATCTTGATGTCAATGTCTTTCAGATTATTGACTCTGGCTCCCTTTACTTCAATGTATTTGTCCATAATGGTGTCTTTTAGAAGCCACCATTATGAATTCATCGACAGCAGGAACTCGTCGTTGTCGGCAGTGCGCTCCATCTTGTCGTGGATGGAGTTCATCGCCTCTATCGGGTTCATGTCGGAGATGTAGTTGCGCAATATCCACATGCGGCGCAATGTTGTCTCGTCCTGGAGCAAATCGTCGCGGCGTGTACTTGAAGCGACAAGGTTGACGGCAGGGAAGATGCGCTTGTTGGACAGCGAGCGGTCGAGTTGGAGTTCCATGTTTCCTGTTCCCTTGAATTCCTCAAATATCACTTCGTCCATCTTCGAACCGGTGTCTATCAGTGCCGTTGCAATGATGGTGAGCGAGCCTCCGCCCTCGATGTTGCGTGCAGCACCGAAGAAACGCTTCGGCTTTTGCAGTGCGTTGGCATCAACACCACCCGTCAATACCTTACCGGAAGCAGGGGAGACGGTGTTGTAAGCGCGCGCAAGACGGGTGATGGAGTCGAGGAATATCACGACATCGTGGCCACATTCCACCATGCGTTTCGCCTTCTCGAGCACGATTCCTGCTATCTTCACATGGCGTTCTGCAGGTTCGTCAAAGGTGGAAGCAATCACTTCCGCATTGACGGTGCGTGCCATGTCGGTTACTTCCTCAGGGCGTTCATCGATGAGAAGCATCATAAGATAAGCCTCGGGGTGGTTGGCGGCGATGGCATTGGCAATGTCTTTCATCAATATTGTCTTACCCGTCTTTGGCTGTGCTACGATGAGAGCGCGCTGACCTTTACCGATGGGGGAGAACAAATCTACGATTCTTGTACTGAGATTGGTCGTTGCCGGATTGCCACAAAGCATAAACTTCTCGTCTGGGAACAGAGGAGTGAGGTGCTCGAAGGCTATGCGGTCTCTCACATCATTGGGTTCACGACCGTTAATCATGTCAATGCTTGTCAGCGGGAAGTATTTCTCTCCGTCGTGAGGAGGGCGCACGCGGCACTGCACCACATCGCCTGTCTTCAGTCCATATTTCTTTACCTGCTGGGCGGAGACATAGACATCATCGGGCGATGACAGATAGTTGTAGTCGCTCGAGCGCAGGAAGCCATAGCCGTCGGGCATTACTTCGAGCACGCCGTTGGCAGCGATTATGTCGGCGAAGTCGTATTGGGGAGCGTCCGACTGTGTCTGACTGGCAAAAGTCTGTGTCTGGTTCTGCTGCGGCGACATCGGGTTGTCGAAGATGTCGTAGGTGGGCACAGCACCGTGGTCTTCTATGGGAAGGTCCACGACGGTGATAAAGTCGGTGCCGTCGGCAGGGTCGTCTTTCCAGACATCATTGCTCGCAACGCTGCTCTGTTCCTCCTTGCCTTCGTTGTGGGCATTGATTCGTGCCTGGAGTTTGGCTATGAGTTCGTCGTTGTCAGCATCATTATTGTCCGATTGCGATGCGGCAAACTCTTCTTCGGGGATGATGTCGTTATTGAAAGAAACGTTCTTTTCTTCGGCGGGTTTTGCCTCTTTCTGCTGCTCCTCCTTCTCCTTCTCCTGTCTTGCCTTTTGTGCCGCTTCTATCGCCGAAAGGAGTTCCAACTCTTTCTTCGATTTGCGGCCTCTGTGCTTGGGGATGACGATGGGCTGTTCGCCGGAAGCCACTTTCTCCAAGATAGATTCTGTGGTCATCTCCTTGCCTTCGTCGTCTTTGAATAGGGAAGTCTGCACTGCTTCTGACGGGTTTTTCGACTTCTTGGTGTCGAAATTCTCACCTTCTTTACCGCTTACGGTGTAGACGCGGTCAATGTCTTTCTTCACAATCCTTGCGCGACGCTGCTTTGTCCCGAGCGGATTCTTGTTTCCTTCTATTTCTGCTTGTTTGTCAAGTATCTCATAGACAATACCTTCTTCGCTTGCATTGTTGGAAATCTCGAGATCCATACCTTTCGCAATATCGCGCAATTCAGATATGTTTCTGGATAATAAGTCTTCTTTGCTATACATATAAGTTGATAAAAACTGTATGAAAAAAATCGTTTCACGAACGGAAACGTGGTGGTGTTTATAAATTCCGCTGCAAAAGTACAAAATATATTTTGAAACAAATCCTATTCAGCGGAAGAAAAATACAACTTATTAAAATATATTAACGGATAGCGCGAATGTTGGGAACGACAACTTCCCGATATTCATTTTCAAAATTGGGGGTGAGGATTCCTTTTCCTATAGCGTTGTCAATGTCGTGCAAAGTCCAGAACTTCCCTCCGTCGAGTTCATCGCTCGGGCTTATTTCTCCGTCGTACACCGTCATAAACACATTGACGAGTTCCCTCTCTTTGCTGCTCTCAAAGATGTACGACTTTATGAATTGCGGCGTGTAATCCTCAATGCCGAGTTCTTCCCTTGTCTCGCGTGCCAAAGCTGAAAGCACATCCTCGCCGAAATCAACGTGCCCGCCGCAGGCGGTGTCCCATTTGTTCGGCTGTATGTCCTTCCATTCGGGTCGCTTTTGAAGGTACAGCTCGTTCTGCGAGTTGAACACATGGAGGTGAACGACGGGGTGGAGTGTCTTGCTCCCGTCGTGGGCCTTAGCCCTTGTCATGCTGCCGATGCAGTTTCCCTTTTCGTCAACAATGGGAAGCAACTCGTCTTTATTGTCTGCCATAATTCGTCTTTCTGGTTTATTTGAAGTGTGAGAAGGAAATAGTAGGCGCGAATGCTTTTCTCCTCCCTTTTAGGGGAGGTCGGGAGAGGCTTAGACGCGCCCATAGAGTAGAAGAACAAACTTAGTAGGTGCCGATCTCCGAGCGGCACCCATTGTAAGCGGGAAAGCAAATTGGGGGCGCGTCTCGGAGATACGCGCCTACTACGGTTTGCTCTCTTTATTCGTGAAATTTGCGTAATCTGTAGTTGAAAAATATATCAGTGGGAGTCTTTCTGCGAGGGTGCGTCTCGGCGATCCGCACCTACTACGGTTTGCGAAGTAAAGCAATTGGGGAAAAGCCTCCTTGTTTCTTCTTCATGAAGCGGCGAATTGAAGAAACCGAACACGATGCTACCGCTCCCGCTCATCTGTGCGTACACAGCACCAAGTCGGTAGAGCGAGGTCTTTATCTCTGCGAGTTCGGGATGTTGCGCAAACACGCTATTCTCGAAGTCGTTGGTGAGTTCTTCCTTCCATGTCTCGATGGGTTGCCCCACTACCTCCCTGCAACTCTTCTTTGGTTTCTGTGGCACGATGTGCGCAAAGGCCTCCTTTGTCGTTATGCTTGTTTCCGGCTTTACGAGGAGCAGGTGCAGTCCTTTCAACTGGTTTTCAACTGTCTCCAAGGGAGAGAGTATCTCCCCAATGCCTGTGGCAAAAGACGGTTTTGCGGTGACGAAGAAGGCGCAGTCGGCTCCCAGCCTCGCCGCATACTGTTGCAACTGGGCGGTGGAGATATTCAACTCGAACTGCTCGTTAAGGAGGCGCAGCATGTAAGCCGCATCACTAGACCCTCCTCCCAGTCCTGCCTGTGAAGGAATCTGTTTGTGAAGGCAAGCCTTAATGCGTGGCAAGGCGAAGTCTTTCGCCAGAAGGTTATACGCCTTCACCACCAGATTGTCCTGCTCGTTGCAGTCTATCGCATTGCCTGTAATCTTCAACTCGCAGGGGAAGTCAGTCGAAAGGCCTTCGTCGGCAACGGCAACGGAGAGCGTATCGCAAAGTGGAATAGGGTAGAACACGGTTTCCAGATTATGGTAGCCGTCCTCACGCTTGCCCACGATGTTCAACCCAAGATTTATTTTTGCACAGGGGTAGAGGGTCATTTCGCGTGCTTTATCTTGTCCACATAGGCGTCAATCGTTGCGACAGCCGTAATGTTGACGATGTCGCGGACAGAACTCTCGAAGTCGGTGAAGTGTATCGGC
>CAYXGN010000074.1:1196-9582 GCA_964464505.1 uncultured Prevotella sp. | reverse complement strand
AAGACTTGTGAGGCACCCTTCGGCAAAGATGCTCTACCTCGGCAGCCGTCCTGCTCCCGAATACGACGGCAAGGGCCTCGACCGCCTGCTCAGCATAAAAGGCTCGTGCAGGATAGTCCTCTCCAACGATGAGGGCGAGGAGTTTGTCATCACCTACGACGAGCGCGCCATGACTCTCTCCGCCGACCGCTCGAAGAGCGGACTGACCGACTTCTCGCAAGACTTCGACGTGACGGCGACAGCTCCCGTGCACAGGCGGCTCACCTCCATGCGCCTCTTCATCGACAACAGCAGCGTGGAGGTCTTCGGCAACAACGGCGAAGTGTGCCTCACAAGTCTTGTCTTCCCGCAAAGCAAATACAACAAGATTACAATAAACAAATAACCGATATGAACAGATTATCCAAGATTTTCGCCATTCTGCTTGTCGCCCTGTTTGCCGCCGCAGCCTCCTTTGCGCAGACGGTAAGGGTGAGCGGAAAGGTGGTGCAGAAGTCCGACGGCGCGCCAGTCATCGGCGCGACGGTACAGGCCTCGGGCACCAAGACAGCCACAGTGACCGACATCGACGGCAACTTCACCCTTGACGTGCCGGCAGGCAGCCGTCTGCTATTCACCTACATAGGCATGAAGCCCGTGGAGGCAAAGGCGCAAGCCTCTATGACCGTCGCCATGGACGACGACTCCAACCTCATGGAAGAAGTCGTAGTCACCGGCTACACCACGCAGCGCAAAGCCGACCTGACAGGAGCCGTCTCCGTGGTGAGTGTGAACGACATCGCCAAGCAAAACGAGAACAACCCCATCAAAGCCCTTCAAGGCCGTGTGCCGGGAATGAACATCACTGCCGACGGCGCACCCTCGGGCAGTGCCACCGTGCGCATCCGCGGCATTGGCACCCTCAACGACAACGACCCTCTCTACATTGTCGACGGTGTTCCCACGAAAGCAGGAATGCACGAGTTGAACGGCAACGACATCGAGAGCATCCAGATTTTGAAGGATGCCGCCTCGGCATCCATCTATGGCAGCCGTGCTGCCAACGGAGTCATCATCATCACCACCAAGAAGGGCAAGGAAGGAAAAATAAAGGTCGACTTCGACGGCTCTGTCGCCGTGTCTGCCTACGCCCATAAGATGAAGGTGCTCAACGCCAAGGAGTATGGGCAGACCATGTGGCAAGCCTATGTCAACGACGGCATGGACCCCAACACCAACGGCTTGGGCTATCACTACGACTGGGGATACAACGCCCAGGGCACTCCCGTGCTCCGCGGCATCTCCATGAAGAAATATCTTGACGATGCCGACACCACCCCTGCTGCCGACACCGACTGGTTCGACGAGACCACCCGCACAGGCATCATCCAGCAATACAATGTAGCCGTGAGCAACGGCTCGGAAAAGGGAAACAGCTTCTTCTCTCTGGGCTACTACAAAAACCTCGGCATCATCAAGACCACCGACTTCAACCGACTCTCGGCACGCGTGAACACAGAGTATAAGTTGTTGAAAAACAATATGCTTACCGTAGGCGAGCACTTCACCATGAACCGCACATCCGAGGTGCAAGCCCCCGACGGATTCCTTCAGAACGTGCTGCAGTTCAACCCCTCGCTTCCCGTCTATACAGAAGACGGCAACTACGCAGGACCAGTGGGAGGCTACCCCGACCGCTACAACCCCGTGGCAGTGCTGCAACGCAACAAGGACAACCGTTACACCTACTGGCGCATGTTCGGCGATGCCTACCTTAACCTTAACCTGTTCAAGGGCTTCAACATCCGCACCACATTCGGACTTGACTACTCGCAGAAGCAGCAGCGTATCTTCACCTACCCCGTCACCGAAGGCAATGTCGCCAACGACAAGAACGGTGTGGAGGCGAAGCAGGAGCATTGGACAAAATGGATGTGGAACGCCGTTGCCACCTACAATCTGAAATGTGGCAGCCACGCCGTCGACCTGATGGCAGGCGTTGAGTTGAACCGTCAGGACGACAACTACTTCTCCGGTTACAAAGAAGGCTTCTCCATTCTCAACACCGACTATATGTGGCCCGATGCCGGCACCACCAATGCCCAGGCTTACGGCGGCGGCTCCGGTTACTCCCTCGTGTCATTCTTCGGCAAAGCCAACTACAACTATGCCGACAAATATATGGCATCGTTCACCATCCGTCGTGACGGCAGCTCACGCTTCGGCAAAAACAACCGCTACGCCACGTTTCCCTCGGTGTCAGCCGGATGGCGCATCAATCAGGAGAACTTCCTGAAGGACACCTCGTGGATTGACGACCTGAAGATACGTGCCTCCTGGGGACAGACGGGTAACCAGGAGATAGACAACCTCGCGCGCTACACCATCTTCGTGAGCAACTACGGTGTGAATGAAAACGGAGGCCAGAGCTACGGCACATCCTACGACATAGCAGGCACCAACGGCGGCAGCACCCTGTCCTCAGGCTTCAAGCGCAACCAGATTGGCAACGACAACATAAAGTGGGAGACGACAACGCAGATAGACTTGGGTCTTGACTTCGCCTTCTTCCGCAACACGCTGTATGGAAACTTCGACTGGTACTTCAAGAAGACAAAGGACATCCTCGTCAATATGCCCGGCATCGCCGTGATGGGAGAAGGAAGTTCGCAATGGATTAACGCCGGCGAGATGGAAAACCGGGGCTTCGAGTTTAACATCGGTTATCGCAACACGACACGTTTCGGACTCAAATACGACATCACTGCCAACATCTCCACCTATCGCAACAAGATTACGGCACTGCCGACAACCGTTGCCGCCAACGGTACTTTCGGCGGCAATGGTGTGAAGAGCGTTGTGGGGCATCCTATGGGAGCGCAAGTGGGCTATGTGGCTGACGGCATCTTCAAGAACCAGGAGGAGATAGACAACCACGCCACACAGGAAGGTGCAGGTCTCGGCCGCATCCGCTGGAAAGACTTGAACGGCGACGGCAAGATAACGGAAGCCGACCAAGACTGGATTTACAATCCCGTGCCCGACTTCAGTTATGGTTTCAACATTTATCTGGAATACAAGAACTTCGACTTCACCGCTTTCTTCCAAGGGGTGCAGGGAGTGGACATCATCTCCGACTTGAAGAAGGAGACTGACATCTGGGCAGGACTCAACATCGGTTTCCTCAACAAGGGAACGCGCCTGCTCGATGCCTGGAGCACAAGCAATCCCAACAGCGACATCCCGGCACTGTCGCTCTCAGACAACAACAACGAAAAGCGCGTGTCTTCCTATTGGGTGGAGAACGGAAGTTACCTGAAGCTGCGCACCATCCAGTTGGGCTACAACTTCCCCAAAGCCATCGCCTCGAAACTCGCCATGCAACGCTTGCGCATGTATCTGAGTGCGCAGAACCTGCTCACCATAAAGAGCAAGAGTTTCACTGGCGTAGACCCCGAGAACCCCAACTATGGCTACCCTATTCCACTCAACGTCACATTCGGCATTAACGTCACATTCTAAAAACAGCAACATATTATGAGAAAAGCAATATATACAGTCCTTGCCATTCTTGCCTTGGCAGGCACGACAAGTTGCTCCGACTTCCTGGACGACCAAAAGCCTCAGGGAATCCTTGACGACGACCAGGTGAAGGACCCAAGCAATGTGGACAATCTCGTCATCTCAGCCTATGCCATCTTCACCACGGCAGAAGACATCAACTCATCGTTTTCCATGTGGAACTTCGATGTGCGTAGCGACGATGCCTACAAAGGCGGCAACGGCACAAGCGACGGCGATGTGTTCCACCAGTTGGAGATAGAACAGGGTGTGCTTACCACCAACTGGAACATCAGCGACATGTGGGTGCGCCTCTACAACTGCATCTCGCGTGTGAACACCGCCCTCTCCATTCTTGAACAGACCGACGACAGCTATGAGTTGAAGGCTCAGCGCATTGGCGAGATGAAGTTTCTTCGCGGCTACGCCCACTTCCTCTTGAAGCGTCTCTACAAGAACATTCCTTTCATCATGGATGCCAACCTCAGCCAGGAGGATTATAACAGTCTCTCCAACACTGAGTTTACGAATGACGAAGGTTGGCAACAGATTATCAACGATGTGGAGAATGCCTACAAGGTGCTCCCCGTTACTCAAAGCGACAAAGGACGCCCCACCAAAGCGGCAGCGGCAGCCTTCCTGACGAAGTTGTATCTCTACAAGGCATACCGTCAGGACGACCCCAACAGCAATGAGGTGACAGGCATCAACGAGGACGACCTCAAGAAAGTGATAGACTACAGCGACCCGACCATCTACACTGCTGGAGGCTTCGCTCTGGAAACCGATTTCCACAACAACTTCCGCCCCGAACCGCAGTATGAGAACGGCACGGAGAGCATCTGGGCGATGCAATACTCCATGAACGACGGCACCAAGTATGGTAACCTGAATTGGAGTTACGGCCTCATTGTCCCCAACATCCCCGGTGTCACCGACGGCGGCTGCGACTTCTACAAGCCAAGTCAGAATCTTGTCAATGCCTATCGCACCGATGCCGACGGACATCCTTACCTCGACACTTTCAACAACCAGGACTACGACAAGAGCGAAGACTATGCCGACCCGCGTCTGTTCCTCACCATCGGCATCCCGGGACTGCCTTATGAGTTCAACAAGAACTACATCATGGACGAAACTTCCACATGGAGCCGTTCCAACGGTCTCTATGGCTACTATGTCACATTGAAGCAGAACGTAGACCCAGAGAGCGGCTACCTCATCAAAGGCTCTTGGTGGGGAACATCGATGAACCGCATCGTGTTCCGTTATGCCGATGTGATGCTGGAGCGCGCGGAGGCTTACGCCCAGTTGGGCGAGTCAGCCAAAGCCATCGCCTTGGTGAACGACATCCGCAAGCGTGCAAAGCAAAGCACGGGAATGATAGCCAACTATCCCAGCGACTACGGCGTGAAGTTCAACATCGCCACCTACGACGGCTCCTACTCAAAGGAAGAGACATTGAAGATTGTAAAGATGGAACGCCGTCTGGAAATGGGTATGGAGAGTGAACGCTTCTTCGACCTTGTGAGATGGGGCGAAGCAGAAAGCGTGCTCAACAAATACTTCGCCGAGGAGACTGACAACTGCTCCATCTACAGCGCAGCCCACTTCACCAAGAACAAAAATGAATACTTGCCGATACCCTACTCACAGGTGGCAGCATCGCAAGGACATTATACCCAAAACATAGGAGAATGGTAAAAATGAAAAAGATAATATTTATACTCATCGCCATCTGCGCTCTCACCGCTTGCAGCGACGACAACACCTCTGACCTTAATCTGAGTGGCGACTGCTCCATCACCGCATTGGCTCTCGACAATTATGACGGCACCATCGACAAGTCAACACGCACGATTACCGTGCGGATACCCGAAACGTATGATGTCACGCTGATGAGTGTCACCAAGTTGGTGTTCAGTGACGGCGCAAAGGGTAATGTCACCGTGGGCGACAAACTCAATATGTCGGCACCGCAGGCAGTGCATGTCACCAATGGCGATGTTTATCTCGACTGGACTATCGTGGCTCAGAGAGATGAAGCCAAGATTACATCGTTCAAGATTAATGACACCTATATCGGCAATATAAATGAGGAAAGCAAGACCATAATGGTCTATATCCCTTCTTCTTTGGACATAACGAGTTTGACTCCAACGATTACTTACAGCGACAATGCGACGATTGCGCCGGCATCGGGTGCCGTTACCGACTTCTCCAGTCCTGTAACCTACACGGTGACCAACAATACTGCAAGCAGCACTTACACCGTCACCGTCAAGCAGATAGACAAACCGCAGGCTCTCTATGTGGGTCTGGCTTCAACTATGGACGAACTGAACATAGAGGAGAAGACTGCTTGCAACTGGATGTTGCAGAACATTCCAAACTCACTATACGTCTCGTTCACCGACTTAAAGAACGGCAGCGTTGATTTAAGCGACTGCAAGGTCATCTGGTGGCACTTCCATAAAGACGGTGGCGTGGACGGAAAGACCGCTTTCGAAAAAGCCGCTCCCGGGGCGTTGGAAGCCATTCCGCAGTTGAAGGACTTCTACAGGAATGGAGGCTCGTTCCTCTTCACACGCTATGCCACCAATATGCCTGGCGAATTGGGTATCGCCAAGGACGGCAGCGTGCCCAACAACTGTTGGGGACAGGTGGAGAGCGATGCAGAGACCTGCAGCGGTGTCTGGGACTTCAAGATGACAGGACACACCTCCCATGCTCTCTATCAAAACCTTGTGACGGGCGACGACAACACCAGCGTCTACACCACCGACAAGGATTACCGCATCACCAACTCCACAGCGCAGTGGCACATCGGCTCCGACTGGGGTGGCTATGCCGACTATGCCAATTGGAGAGACGCCACTGGCGGCATTGACCTCGGCTATGGCGGCGACGGTGCCATAGTAGTGTGGGAGTTCCCGGCAGAAGGAACATCAGGCAAGACCCTTTGCATCGGTTCCGGATGCTACGACTGGTACAGCGTGAACGAGAACTACACCGAGAAGTTCCATAAGAACATCGCCATCCTCACACAGAATGCTTTCAATTACCTAATGAATAAATAAGAATTAATATGAAAACAATGATAAGTTGCATAATAATGGCATCGTGCTTCGCCTTCACGCTCTCTTCGTGCAGCGATGAAGAGACGGTTGCAGAGCAGAAGGACTGGACTTCCACTACCTATTTCAGTTCTACGGACGAGGCAGGACAAGGCACATACTACAAGCCGGCTGTCGGATATGTGGGCGACCCGATGCCTTTCTTCGACCCCGTGGCAGGCGACTTCAAGATAATGTATTTGCAGGACTTCCGTCCTAACCCTGCCGGCACCTACCACCCCATCTGGGCTGTAAGCACCAAGGATGCTGCCAACTACGAATCGCTTGGAGAGTTGATTCCTTGCGGCAACATCAACGAACAGGACGCAGCCATAGGAACAGGGTCTACCGTCTACGACGAGAGTAGCCATCTTTACTACACCTTCTATACGGGCAACAAGTATAACCCCACTGCTTCGGACAATGGCGAGGCAGTGATGTGTGCCACCTCTTCCGATTTCAAGACCTGGACGAAGAACAAAGCGTTCCTCCTGAAAGGCGATGACTACGGCTATAGCAAGGACGACTTCCGCGACCCGTGCCTCTTCAAAGGCGACGACGGCAAATGGCACATGCTCGTTGCCACGACGAAGAACGGCAAGGGCACCATCGCCGAGTTCGTCTCCGACAATCTGAAGGAGTGGACTGACAACGGCACGTTCATGACCATGATGTGGGACCGTTTCTATGAGTGCCCAGATGTGTTCAAGATGGGCGACTGGTGGTATCTGGTTTACAGCGACAAGAGTTCGTTTATGCGTAAGGTGCAGTATTTCAAGGGTAGAACGCTCGACGAGTTGAAAGCCTGCACTGCCAACGATGCCGGCACTTGGCCTGACGACCACGAAGGCTTCCTTGACAGTCGCGCATTCTATGCCGGCAAGACGGCAAGCGACGGCACCAACCGCTATGTGTGGGGATGGTGCCCCACGCGCAAGGGCAAGGACAACACCGAGGTGGGGGCTTCGCCCTCGGAGCCCGAATGGGGAGGCAACCTCGTTGCCCACAAGCTCGTGCAGCACGAGGACGGCACGCTCAGTTTCGGCGAGGTGGAAGCCATCGGCAGTAAATATAAAGATGAGAGCGAGGTGAGAGTGAAGCGGCAGAACGGAATGACCGAGTCTGGCGGCACCTACAGCCTAAGCGGCGACAATGCCTACATGCTCCTTAGCCGTCTGGGCTATCACAACAGGATAAGCTTTACCGTCACCACTTCCGGCGCGTGGGACAAGTTCGGCATTTCCCTTGTTCGCGGAACGAAGGAAGAGGCGGACGGCGAAGAGGCGGCAGCCTTTGAGAAATATTACACGATGGTGGTAAACCCCGAGAGTGACAGCCGCCGCAAGATTAACTTCGAGGAGGAAGGCAACGGCGGCAAGGGCTTCATCGACGGCATAGACAGCTACTCCTTCGCACGCCCGAGCGACAATGTCTACCACATCACCGTCTATACCGACAACAGTGTCTGCGTGATGTACATCAACGATGCCGTTTGCTACACCAACCGCATCTATGGCATAGAGAAGAACTGCTGGAGCATCAACAGCTATGGCGGCAGCATCACCGTCAGCGACTTGAAAATCAGTGAGTATTAAAATACAACAACCTTTAAAATAAAAACAACATGAAAAAATCATTTACATTGGGCATTGCCCTTATGGCATCGGCAGCGATGCCGGCACAGACAACATTGTGGAACGGTGAAGACAACAACAATCCGTTCTGGACAG
>CAYXGN010000074.1:0-1096 GCA_964464505.1 uncultured Prevotella sp. | reverse complement strand
GCCTGGCAGGAGGGCAACGGCGAGTGGAAGAAACTCTATTTCGACTTCTCCACCAACGGCGACTTCGGCACCCTCAAGAACCTCATCATCTATCCCTCCACCGATGCCACGGCAGTGGGCAACGATGTCTACATCGACAACATCCAGACAGAGGACGCGCCGAAGGCGGGCGGCACGCTGCTCTCCAGTGTGGCTGACGGCAGCCTTACGGGAGCCGTAACGCTCTCCGGAGCTTGGCTGAAGGGCGAGTGCCAGAATGTGGACGGCGACTGGGTAAAGGTGGAATACAACGACTTCGCCACCCTGGCATCGAAACTTGCCGACGGCATCACCTCCATCGACTTGCGCGGCACCACCACAAAGGATGCCGACGTGAACGCCTTGCGCGGCGAACGCGCCAATGTGCTCGTCTTTGCCGACGAAGCCTACGATGCCGACAACGTGGTGGCTGACGGAGCCTGCGCACGACTCGTGCTCGCCAGCACCTCTGCCTTTGCTGCTCCCGAGGGGTTCACGGCAGCGAGCGTAGCAATGGCACGCCCCGTCTATGCCGGCAACAACAGCCTTTGCCTGCCCTTCAGCGTCACAGCGGAGGAGTTGGGCGCGAGCGTTGCCACCTATAAGGGGATAACCCCCACAGACAACGCCACCACTGTCCATTTCACCAAAGGCACCAGTGTGGATGCCAACACTCCGTTCATAGCGCAGTTCGAGGCGGACAAAGAGTCGCTTGCCTTCACAGAAAAGGAAGTTGTCGCCACGCCGAAGGAGTTGGGCACCACGTTCACGGGGGTCTATGCCCCCTCTTCTGCCGCCGGCAAATACGGACTGAACGGCGAGGGGAAATTCCAGAAAGGCGGCGAGAACGCCACTATAAATGCGTTCTCCGCTTATCTGACACTGCCTGAGACACAGAGTGCTGCCGCCCTCCTCGTCATCGACGACGACGCTACCGGCATCAACGCCTACACCGCAGCAAAGGAAAGCGCAGCGGTCTACACCCTTCAGGGCATCAGGGTGAAACAGCCCCGCGCCAACGGCATCTATATCGTCGGGGGCAAGAAAATGATTGTGAAATAGTAATCGTAGTAGGTGC
>CAYXGN010000073.1:6548-9783 GCA_964464505.1 uncultured Prevotella sp. | reverse complement strand
CGGCGTGCTCTCTGCATCCACAATCACACTGGCGGCTGACGGAGAACCCTTGCGGACGGTAAACATAAAGGACGGTTATGCCATCCAACTCGCCCAAAAGTCGGGCTTGCGCATCGTTATACTCACTGGCGGCAAGACCGAAGCCGTGCGTCTGCGCTACGAAAGGCTCGGTGTGGAGGACATCTATATGGGTTGCACCGTGAAGGTGAAGACCTACGATGAATTTCTTGGCAAATATGCTCTCACTGACGAGCAGGTGATGTATGTCGGCGACGACATACCCGACTATGAGATAATGAAAAGGGTAGGGTGCGCCTGCTGCCCCTCGGACGCGTGCAAGGAGATAAAGGCGATAAGCCGTTATGTGAGTGACGCCAAGGGTGGACACGGATGCGGACGCGATGTCATTGAGCAGGTGCTCACAGCCCAAGGAAAATGGATGAGCGACGCCAAGGCATTCGGGTGGTAAAAGAGTAAAAAGAGTTAACAATGAAAATAATATTGGCAAGCAACTCCCCACGCCGCAAAGAACTCCTTGCGGGTTTGGGAATAGACTTTGAGGTGCGGGTGCTTAAAGGCATCGACGAGCAATATCCTTCTGACATGCCTTTGCAGGAAGTGCCGCTTTACATCGCGAAGGAAAAGGCTTCGGCTTACACCGTAGCGAACGACGAACTCCTCGTTACTGCCGACACGGTGGTGATAGTGGACAACGAAATTCTCGGTAAGCCGAAGGACAGGGCAGAGGCACATGCAATGCTCCGCAAGATAAGTGGAAAGACCCACCAGGTGGTGACGGGAGTGTGCCTCACCACAAGCGGTCTCCAGCGCAGTTTTTCCGTCACTACCGATGTGGTGTTCAAGAGTCTGAGTGATGAAGAAATCTATTTCTACATCGACAACTACCGTCCTTTCGACAAAGCCGGAGCCTACGGCATCCAGGAATGGATAGGTTATGTGGGGGTGCTGTCGCTGAAAGGTAGTTATTACAATGTTATGGGGTTGCCGGTGCAGCGCATCTACGAAGAACTGACCTCGCATTTCGGTCTCGATATCTTATGTAAAGATAGTGCAAACAGTAGTAGGCGCGTATCTCCGAGATGCGCCCCTCAAGGAAATCCACCAAGTAAATAATGCCGGGCTGTTAAATAAACCTTGAAATGGAGCGATTTTAATATTATTTAGACAACATATTTCGCATCTATATCATTAAAGCAGTAATTTTGCGAACAAAAATCAAATAACCATCATGTCAGAATCAATTGATATCCGCGAACTGAACATACGGATAGAACAACAAAGTGCATTCGTTACCAATCTGGTGACGGGAATGAATCAGGTCATTGTGGGTCAGCGTCATCTCATCGACACGCTGCTAATCTCGCTGTTGAGTGACGGTCACATACTCCTTGAAGGTGTCCCCGGCTTGGCAAAGACCCTCGCCATAAAGACCCTCGCGCAGTTGATTGATGCGGAATACAGCCGCATCCAGTTCACTCCCGACCTCCTGCCTGCCGATGTCATCGGTACGTTGGTGTATTCGCAGAAAGATGAGAACTTCCACGTGAAGAAGGGTCCTGTGTTTGCCCATTTCGTCCTTGCCGATGAAATCAACCGTGCTCCGGCAAAGGTGCAGAGTGCGTTGCTTGAAGCCATGCAGGAGCATCAGGTGACTATCGGCGACAACACTTTCGCCCTGCCCACACCTTTCCTTGTCATGGCGACGCAAAACCCGATAGAGCAGGAAGGCACTTACCAACTCCCTGAGGCACAGGTAGACCGTTTCATGCTCAAGGTGGTAATCGACTATCCCACTATCGAGGAGGAAAAACTCATCATCCGTGAAAACATAGGCAAGACTTTCCCCAAGGTGACGCCAGTGACCACAGCAGAGGAGATAATGAAGGCGCGCGAAGTGGTGGCGCAAGTCTATATCGACGAGAAAATAGAGCAATACATTGCCGACATAGTGTTTGCCTCGCGCTATCCCGACCGCTACGGACTGCCAGAACTCAAAGAGATGATAACCTTCGGCGGTTCGCCCCGTGCCAGTATCAATCTGGCAAAGGCAGCGCGTGCCTACGCCTTCATAAAGCACCGCGGTTATGTGGTGCCTGAGGATGTCAGAGCCGTTGCCCACGATGTGATGCGCCACAGAATAGGACTCTCCTATGAGGCAGAAGCAAGCAATGTCACAAGTGAAGAGATAGTGTCGAAGATTATTAACAGAGTGGAAGTGCCATAAACTTCCTCTTGTGGACTAACTGAATCGATACGTTTTACTTGTTGCATAGATTGTGGAAACTTCTGAAATATTAAAGAAAGTCCGGAAAATAGAGATAAAGACCAAAGGACTGAGCCAGAACATTTTTGCAGGGCAATACCACTCTGCCTTCAAGGGTAGGGGTATGGCTTTCGCTGAAGTGCGTGAGTATCAGTTTGGCGATGACATCCGCGACATCGACTGGAACGTGACGGCTCGTTTCCGCAAACCCTTTGTCAAGGTGTATGAGGAGGAGCGTGAACTGACAGTGATGCTCCTTGTCGACGTGAGCGGGTCGCTCGACTTCGGAACGGTGAAGAGCACCATCTCCGACTTGGCTGTGGAGATGGCGGCGACATTGGCTTTCAGTGCCATCCAGAACAACGACAAGATTGGTGTGATATTCTTCTCCGACCGCATAGAGAAATACATCCCACCCAAGAAAGGGCGCAAGCACATCCTTTATATAATAAGAGAGATGCTTGATTTCAAGCCCGTAAGCCGCAAGACCGACATCGGAGAAGCTGTCGCTTTCTTCACGCGTGTGATGAAACGCCGCTGCACTGCCTTCCTGCTGAGCGATTTCTACGACAGGAAAGACTTCCAGAAACAGTTGCAGATAGCCAACAGCAAGCACGACCTGATGGCGATACAGGTGTATGACCGCCTCTCGAAGTCGTTGCCCGATGTGGGTCTGTTGAAGGTGCGCGATGCCGAGACAGGTTACGAGCAATACATCGACACGAGTTCCAAGCAACTTCGCAACGCCCATGCACGCTATTGGGCAGAGCGCGAGGAGAACTTGAAACAGACCTTTTCAAGGAGTAATGTCGACTGGGTGGCAGTGGCAACTGACGGCGATTTCGTCAAGGCACTGATGGTTTTGTTTGCATCAAGGAATGGCTAAAACCCACATGTAAAAGAAAAGGAGATTTTGATTTGAAGAGAGTTTTATCTTTTATAATTGCTTTT
>CAYXGN010000073.1:2571-6448 GCA_964464505.1 uncultured Prevotella sp. | reverse complement strand
CTTTTATAATTGCTTTTGCTTCCGTACTGTCGTTGTTCGCGCAATCCGTCAGCGTGGAGGCAAAGTTGGATTCCATAGCGATACGCATAGGTCAGCAGGCCCATCTGCAGGTGTCGGTGACCTCACAGAAAGCCGCCGCCAATATAACTTTCCCCGAGTTCAAGCAGTCGCAGTACATCGTGCCGGGAGTGGAGGTGCTTGGAGTCTCCGATGCCGACACCACCCACACGGACGGAAACACTACCGTTTCCAAGGTCTACACCCTTACGAGTTTTGATGAAAACCTCTATGCTCTTGGAGCAATAAGTGTTAAAGTGAATGGAAAGAGTTATAAGTCGAATCCTTTGGCACTCAAAGTCTTGACTGTCGATGTGGACACTCTTCATGCCGACAAGTTCTTCCCTCCTAAGGACGTGCAGGACAATCCCTTCTCTTGGGCAGAATGGAGTCCGCTGTTCTGGGCAAGTTTCCTTGTTCTCCTCTGCTGTGTCGCCATCTGCTATCTCGTTATTCGACTGAAGCAGAACAAGCCAATAATAACCCATATCCGCATTGTAAAGAGGATACCTCCTCATCAAAAGGCACTGAACGAGATTGACAAACTGCGCAACGAGCACCTTGCCTCGTCGGACGACCAGAAGTATTATTACACACAACTCACCGATGCTTTGCGGCGCTATATCAAGGAACGCTTCGGCTTCAACGCCATGGAGATGACGAGTGCGGAGATATTGTTCAGCTTGCAGGAGTCAGGCGACAAGACGATGCTTGACGAACTGCGCAACCTTTTCCGTACTGCCGACTTGGTGAAGTTTGCGAAATACTCTACGTTGCTTAATGAAAACGACATGAACCTCGTCAATGCCATCAACTTCATCGACCAGACAAAGATAGAAGGACAGCCCGTGGAAGAGCGCATTGTTCCGACATTGAGTGATGACGAAAAGAATGTAAAGAACAGTCGACTGACTATAAAGACACTGTTGGCAGTGCTCGGCATAACCGTTATAGCAGCGTCTGCCGTGATTGTCTATAATCTTTTAATGTTATTAGAGTAATCTGCGAAAATGGAATTTGCCAATAAAGAATATTTCCTTCTGCTCATATTGCTGGTGCCTTACCTTTTGTGGTACTTCCTTTACAACAAAAGGAGTGAGCCGACAATGCGAATGAGTGATACCTTTGCCTACAGGTTCGCCCATAAGAGTTTTCGAATGCACCTGTTGCACCTTCCCATGGTGTTGCGGTGCATCACTTATGTGCTCCTTGTCTGCATCCTTGCACGCCCCCAGACCCATAACTCCTGGGACAACAAGACAGTGGAAGGCATCGACATAATGCTGGCGATGGATGTCTCGACATCTATGCTTGCAGAGGATTTGAAACCCAACCGACTCGAGGCCGCAAAGAATGTTGCGGCGGAGTTTATAGTCGGCAGACCCAACGACAACATCGGATTGACTATATTTGCTGGGGAGAGTTTCACGCAATGCCCCATGACCACCGACCATACCTCACTCCTCAACATGCTGCAATCCGTGCGGACTGACATCGCAGCAAAGGGAATCATCTCCGACGGTACTGCCATCGGTATGGGTCTCGCCAATGCCGTCTCGCGCCTGAAGAGTTCGAAAGCCAAGAGTAAGGTGGTAATCCTCCTCACCGACGGCAGCAATAATATGGGTGACATCTCACCGATGACGAGTGCAGAGATAGCCAAGAGCCTTGGAATCCGCGTCTATACCATTGCCGTGGGAACGAACAAGGTCGCCCCTTACCCTGTCCCTGTAGCAGGCGGAGTGCAGTATGTCAATATGCCGGTAGAGATTGACACGAAGACGCTTTCGAGTATTGCCGAAATCACCAATGGCAACGCCTACCGTGCGACAAACAACCGTGAACTCGCACAAATATATAAAGACATTGACAAACTGGAAAAGACGAAGATGGATGTGAAGCGGTTCTCCAAACGCTATGAGGCTTACCAGCCCTTCGCGTTGCTTGCCGTTGTTGTGCTTCTTCTCGAAATCCTCCTTCGCACCACATATTTGCGTCGTATACCATAATACAAGAAAAATGTTCAGATTTGAAAGTCCCATATATCTCTGGCTCTTGTGGTTGATACCGCTCTTGGCCGTAATCCGTTTCTGCTGCTACCGTCTGCGGAAGAAACATCTTTTGCGCCTCGGCGAGAAAACGCTAGTCAGTCGCTTGATGCCCGATGTCTCAAAGGTTCGCCCTTCTTTGAAGTTCTGGCTTATGATGTCGGCGTTGGCTTTGATGATAGTTATGTTGGCAAGACCGCAGATGGGTTCGAAGATTTCGCATGAAGAGAGGAACGGAATAGAGACAATCATCGCCGTGGATGTGAGCAACTCCATGCTCGCCGAGGATGTCGTCCCGTCGCGACTTCAAAAGAGCAAGATGCTGGTGGAGAGTCTTGTAGACCATTTCACCAACTATAAAATCGGACTTGTGGTCTTTGCCGGCGATGCTTTCGTGCAACTCCCTATAACCACCGATTATGTCTCTGCCAAGATGTTCCTTCAGGACATCAACCCCTCCATGATACAGACGCAAGGCACTGACATCGCCCGCGCCATATCCTTGTCGATGAGCAGTTTTACACAGCAGAAAGGATTGGGCAAGGCCATCATCCTGATTACCGATGGCGAAGACCATGAGGGCGGAGCCATGGAAGCGGCAAAGGAAGCCAAGAAGAAAGGCATCAATGTCTTTATCCTCGGTGTGGGTAGCACAAAGGGTGCACCGATACCTTTGGGTGGCGGCGACTATATGCGCGACAATGCGGGTAACACGGTCATGACGGCGTTGAACGAACAGATGTGCCGCGATGTTGCCAAGGCAGGCAGCGGCACTTACATCCATGTCGACAACACGAGTGATGCGCAGGAGCGTCTCAACAATGAAATCTCACGGTTGCAGAAGGGCGAGACCGACAATGTGGTCTATAGCGAGTATAACGAGCAGTTCCAGGCGTTCGCGCTGTTGGCAGTCATCCTTCTTATAATAGAAGTCTGCACGTTGGAAGCACGAAACCCACTATTAAGGAGGTTTCTAAAAAATCACTCCATAAAGAACAAATTAAAATGATAGAATACTCTTTGCAAGGTAATCGTAGTAGGCGCACATCGGCAATCCGCGCCTACTTCACATATCTACTTGTCGTGATAATGTCGTTCTTCGCAATGTCGGCAATGGCACAGAACGACAGGAAATATATACGTTCTGGCAATAAACTCTATCGCCAACAGAACTTCGTGAAGGCGGAGGCGGAATACCGCAAAGCCCTCTCTGTCAATGGCGACAACCCTCAGGCTCTCTACAATCTCGGTTGCGCCCTTATGATGCAAAACAAGGATTCCGCTGCCATTGAGCAATATCAAAAGGCAGGAAAGGTGGAGAAGACGCAAAGCAGGAAAGCCCAAATCTTCCATAACATTGGTGTCATCTGCCAGAACCATAAGATGTATGGCGAGGCAATAGAGGCTTATAAAGAGAGTCTGCGCAACAATCCCAACGACGATGAGACGCGTTACAACCTCGCTCTCTGCAAGCGTCTGGAAAAAAAGCAGCAACAACAGAACAAGAACGACAAGAACAAACAGAACAAGCAGAACGACAAGCAAAAAGAGAAAGACAAGAAAGATGAACAACAGAAACAGAAACAGAAACAGCAACAGAAGGAAAAGCAAAAACAGGAACAGCAGCAACAGATGAGTAAGGAGAATGCAGAGCAAATGCTTAATGCTGCCATGCAGAACGAGAAACAGACCCAGCAGAGGGTTAAGGACGCCATGCGCCAGAACCGTTCGAGGAAATTACAGAAGAATTGGTAGAGTGAGGATTCTGTTTT
>CAYXGN010000073.1:0-2471 GCA_964464505.1 uncultured Prevotella sp. | reverse complement strand
GGGGAGAACTTCCGCATCTCCTATACCATCAACACTCAGGGCGTGGACGACTTCCGCGCAGCGAGTATCCCTGCCGGACTCGAACTCATTGCAGGTCCCTACACTTCGCAGCAGTCGAGTGTTCAGATAGTGAACGGCCACACGAGCAGTTCTTCGTCGATGACATTCACTTACACCCTCTATGCTGAGAAAGCCGGCAACTACACCATCGGTGGAGCCCGCGCCCGTGTGGGAGGGCACAATCTCACCTCGCGCGCCATTCATCTGAAGGTGTCGGGGGCAGCGCGCAAGAACGGCGGTTCAAGTCCCAACATGCACGGCGAAGACGATGACCTGCAGGTGCGTGAAGCAGGGACGAAGATTACCGGCAACGACCTCTTTGTCAAGGTGAGTGCCAACAAGAAGCGCGTGCATGAGCAGGAGCCAATATTGCTTA
Source organism: uncultured Prevotella sp. (assembly GCA_964464505.1). Classification (GTDB taxonomy): domain Bacteria; phylum Bacteroidota; class Bacteroidia; order Bacteroidales; family Bacteroidaceae; genus Prevotella. The sequence continues at coordinate 2,035 of CAYXGN010000073.1, read as the reverse complement.
CTTACAAGGTCTATACCACCGTCGACCTGACACAACTCAACGGTAAGATGCCCGACTTGACGGGATTCCACACACAAGAGGTGAAGTTGCCTACCCAGAAGAGTTTCCATTTGGAGAAGGTGAACGGCAGAAACTATCGCTGCGTGACATGGAGCCAGTATGTCATGTATCCCCAGATGACTGGCAAACTGACAATTCCGAGTATCACTTTCAAAGGCATCGTGGTGCAGCGCAATACTGCTGTCGACCCCTTTGAGGCTTTCTTCAACGGCGGCTCGGGATTTGTGGAAGTGAAGCGCGACATCGTTGCACCGGGACTCACAGTGCAGGTAGACCCCTTGCCGACAAAACCCGCAGGCTTTTCGGGTGGAGTGGGTAAGTTTACCATCTCTGCCCAGGTAAATCACACCACTGTAAAGGCAGGCACGCCGGTGACACTGCGTGTAGTCATCGGAGGCAACGGCAACCTGAAACTCCTGAAACAGCCTGTCGTAACATTCCCCAAAGATTTCGACAAGTACGACCCCAAGGTGACTGACAAGACCCGACTCACTGCCAACGGAATGGAGGGTAACATGATTTACGACTTCCTCGTTGTGCCGCGCAACCAAGGGAAGTATGAGATTCCGCCCATACCGTTTGTCTACTATGACACGGCGACAGAGAGTTACAAGACAGTTAAGACTTCGCCAATAGCCTTGACAGTGACGAAAGGCGACGGCAAGTCGACTTCAGTGGACGATTATTCGGAAGCAAAACCCGAAGACATCCTGCCTATAAAACTCGACAAAGACATCACTTCCTTCAGTGGCGACCTTTTGTTTGGGTCGGCGTTGTATTGGACTTGCCTCTTGTTGCCGTTCCTAGCGTTTGTCGTCCTGCTTGCTGTCTTCCGCAAACGGGCAATGGAAAATGCCAACATCGTGAAGCAGAAAGGCAAGCGGGCCAACAAGATTGCGACAAAACGCCTGCGCGTGGCCTCGCGGTTGATGCAGGAAGGCAAGCAGTCTGACTTCTACGACGAGGTGCTCCGTGCCTTGTGGGGCTATGTGGGCGACAAACTTAACATCCCTGTTGAAAAACTCTCACGCGAGAACATTAGCGAAAGGCTCACGGAGCGCGCCATCGACGAGGTAACAATAAATCGCTTTATCAGCGCTTTGGACGAGTGTGAGTTTGAGCGTTACGCCCCGGGCGACGCTGCGGGCAATATGAACAAGACTTATGAATCGGCTATGATTGCAATTACAGAGATAGAGAATTCCTTGAAGTCGAAGAAGCGTGGAGCAAAGGCTTCTTTGCTTCTGATGCTGTTCTTGCTTATGGTGCCGGCATCATCGTTTGCCGTAACCAAGGCAAATGCCGATGCGGAATATCAGAAGGGCAACTATCAGCAGGCTATCATCGATTATAAAGAGTTGTTGGAGAAGGAGAAAAGTCCTGAGCTCTACTACAATTTGGGTAATGCTTACTACCGCAGTGGCAACAACACCCAAGCAATAATTGCCTACGAAAGGGCACTGAAACTGTCGCCGGGCGACCACGACATAAGGTTTAACCTTCAGTTTGTGCAAAGCAAGACCATCGACAAGATAACCCCTGCCGAGCAGATGTTCTTCGTCACATGGTATCAGTCGTTGGTAAATCTTACGAGTGTCGACGGTTGGGCTAAGACTGCAATCTTCTCTATGGTGCTGGCATTGGTGCTTGTCCTCCTTTATCTGTTCTGTCCGAAAGACATCATAAGGAGGGTGAGTTTCTATGGCGCGATATTCCTCTTTGTCCTGTTGGTGATGAGTAATGTCTTCGCCTACCAGCAGAAGCAGTCACTCCAAAGCCGCGATGCGGCAATCGTGACGGCACCGTCAGTGACGATAAAGAACAGTCCGGCAGACAGCGGCACCGATGTCTTCGTCATCCACGAGGGAACGCATCTTGACATAACCGACCGCACCATAAAGAATTGGCGTGCCGTCAGGATTGCCGACGGACGCGAAGGGTGGATACGGGCATCGCAGATAGAAGAAATATAAAA
>CAYXGN010000072.1:0-10070 GCA_964464505.1 uncultured Prevotella sp. | reverse complement strand
CGGGTGGCTTCGCGAATGAGGTCGTTGAAGGTCAGTCCGTCGTGCACCATGTGGTAGATGCGTCCCCAGTCGGGCAGTCCTCCGATGTTGCGGTCGTCAATAAAGATGTCGGCTTTAAGTTTCCTCGAGAAGTGTTCGTTGCATTCCTCCTTCTCCTCGGGGTAGTCCTTGTTCACCGCATAGAACTCCACTCCGCGCTCTTTACACCAGTTTACGGCATCGTCGAGAAGTTGTCCTTCGCGCACGCTCCATAGAATGAGTTTGTGGCCTTCCTTTATCAGCATGCGCAATGTCTCTGTTGCGAAAGGCAGTTCCTTTCCAATCTCAGGGTAGCAGTGTTCCACCACCGTCCCGTCGAAGTCGATAGCTATTGTCATTTACTTCTTCGAGGGATTTTTAGAGTTTTACGGAATCGTCCTTGCCGCCGTCGTTTGCGCCATAACTGCCATAATGACCGTAGACGCCGCCGTACTTGCCGTAGACGCTGCCATACTTCCCGTAGGTGCCGCCATACTTGTCGTAGGAGCCGTAGTTGCCGTATTTCCTGTACTTGCTGTAACCGCCATAGCGTCCGTAGCCGTAGTAGTAGCCATACTTTTTCTTGGTCATGTCGATGCCGTTTATGGCTACGCAGACATTCGGAAGTCTCTTCTCCTCGTTAAGGCGGTTGACGAGTCCGAACGCCACCTTGTGCGTGTAGTCGGCGCGACACATAAAGACGGTGATGTCGCAGGTGCGTCCTATCTGCAGGGTGTCGGTAACAAGACCCACAGGAGCGGTGTCTACGATGATGTAGTCGAAGTGTTCACGCAGTATGCCAAACACTTCATCGAGACTGTTTCTCGTCAAGAGTTCAGCAGGGTTGGGCGGTATCGGTCCCGCCATAAGCACAAAGAGGTTCTTGTTTATGCCCGATGGGTGAATCTGTTCTTCCACCGTCTCCCAGGTGTTGTGCTCGTGAATGAGCAGATTGGTGATGCCGTGGTGGTGGTCGTCAATCTCGAAGAGGTCGGCGAGTCGTGGCTTTCGGATGTCAAGTCCCACGAGGATGACCTTCTTGTCGAGCAAGGCGAAGCTCATGGCGAGGTTTGCTGCGGTGAAGGTCTTGCCTTCTCCCGATGTCGTCGAGGTGAACATTATGGTCTTCTGTCCGTCCTTCAGCATGAACTGCAAGTTTGTTCGCATGGCGCGGAACACCTCTTCCATGATGTTGTTCTTGTTCTCGTGCACCACAAGGTCGGCTTTTCCGCGTGCCGAATCGCTTGCCACGGCGATGTCGGCAATGATGGGCAGGTCGGTGAGTGATGCCACATCGTCGTGGCCTTCAATCTTATAGCGCATGAAATTGATGAGCCAGATGATGCCGGCAGGGATTGCCAGGCCCAGCAGCAGGGCGAGAAGGAAAACCAAGGAAGACTTCGGACTCACCTTACCCGTGATGATTGGCTCGTCGATGATGCGTCCCTTGTCGGCGATGGCAGCCAGAGAGATGGAGTTCTCCTCGCGCTTTTGGAGCAGCATGATGTAGAGTTTTGCCCTCACTTCCTGCTGTCTGCCAATCTGTGTGAGCACGCGCTCCTGTTCTGGAGTGGCTGACACGAGACTCGTGTATTTCTGATATTGCTGTGCTATGTTGTTGCGCTGTATCTCAAGGTCGCGGCGGGCCTGACTCATTGCGCGCCGTATGCTACCCTGCAACTCGTCGAGTTGCGCTGTGACGGGAGCCACTGCGGGACTCGACTCGCTTGCACTCCGAAGCAGGTTCTTACGCTCTATTGCCACTTCGTTGTAACGGGCGATGAGTGCTGTCGTTGCGTTGTCGCTCAAACCAACGTTTGACGGCAGTGTCTGATAGCGGTTGGTGGGGTCGTTGATGTATTCGCCCAGACTCCGCAGGAGTTCCAGTTGCGTCTCAGCCTCAACGAGTCGCTGGTTGTAGGAATCCTGGTTGGTGAGCGACTGTGCCGAGTTTGCTATCGGGTCTACCACACCATATTGGCGCTTCTTTGCCTCCAGCTGTCCTTCGGTCTCTCCCAATTCTATGTTGATTTTTTCAAGACGGCTGTTGATGAACTTGTCGGTGCGGAGCGAAATCTCGTTCTTGTCGTCGTTGGCCTGGCGGTTGTAGCACACTGCGAGTTGCTTGAGGAAGTCGCAGGCACGGTCGGGGATATTGTCGTTGAGTGTGATGTTGGCTATCGTTGTCGTTTTCGAGAGGAGCGACACATTCAGGCGTCCGCTGAACTTCGTCGCTGCCATTTGCGGCGACATGATAGTGATTCTGAGCGGTTTGTCCTCCGGCATCGACGCGTTGTTGTTGAGATTAAGGCTTATTATTCCCACGCTGGTGTTGATGGTGAAGGGGAACCTGTTTGTTTTCTTGTCAATGCTATAGCTCCTCGACGGCTTGTGTACGTCGTCGGGGATGTAGGTGTAGCTTCCCTTTACGGCATACTCGTTGCCCTTGCGGGTCACTTCGAGGAAGATGGGAGCCTTGAGTTCCTCCAGATGCGCGTGGTCGAGGTCGGCACTAATGGGCTGTGTGAGATAGAACTCCTGCGTTGCCACGCGTCCTTCCATGGTGTAGGTGACATAGAGTTTGAGGTCTCTTACTGTCTGTTGCGCCAATGTCGCCGACGAGAGGATATAAAGCTCGTTGTCCAGACCTCCCGAGTTGTTCATCAGTCCGAGCGTGTTTGTGTTCAGCGCGGAGGCATTCCTGTAGGAGCCTTTGCTGTCATCGTCCTTCACGAGGAACCTTACATTTGCCTGATAGACGGGTTTGGTGTATCGCAGATAGACGAAAGCCAGTCCGAGACAAATCAATATTGACAACACAAACCATTGCCAGTTGAGGACAACGGCTGTGTAAATCTTGTCGAAGTTGAATGAAGAACGCGCTTCTTCTGGCTGGACATTGTAAATCCCTGGGGTCTTGTTTTCTTCCATTACTTTATATATAGGTGGGTTCTGTTATTGCAAATTCTCACTCAGACGAATGAGATACTTTCCATATTCGTTCTTTTTCATCGGCTCGGCGCACTCGAGAAGCTGCTCCGTGCTTATCCATCCTTTGCGGAAAGCAATCTCTTCGAGGCATGCAATCTTCTGTCCTTGGCGTTTCTCCACCACCTCGATGAAGGTGCTTGCCTGCGACAGACTGTCGTGGGTGCCGGTGTCGAGCCATGCGAAACCGCGCTGCAATGTCTGCACGGTGAGTTCGCCGCGCCGCAGAAACTCCTGATTGACAGTGGTGATTTCGAGTTCACCGCGTGCGCTGGGCTTTATGCTGTGGGCTATCTCCACCACGCTGTTGGGGTAGAAGTAAAGCCCTGTCACAGCGTAGTTGCTCTTCGGATGCTCCGGTTTCTCCTCTATGCTGAGGCAGTTTCCGTTGTCGTCGAACTCCGCCACGCCGTAGCGTTCCGGGTCGTTGACATAATAACCGAACACCGTCGCCCTGTTCTCCTGCTCCGCCCTGCGCACACTCTGCTGCAGGAGTCCGGTGAAACCGGCACCGTAGAAGATGTTGTCGCCGAGGACAAGGCAGGCACAGTCGTCGCCGATGAAGTCCTTGCCGATGGTGAAAGCCTGCGCCAGTCCGCCGGGGAAGGGCTGCTCTGCGTAGGCGAAACGCACTCCTATGTCGTGTCCGTCACCCAGGAGTCGCTTGAAAAGGGGCAGGTCTGTGGGCGTGGAGATGATGAGAATGTCTTTGATATCCGCCAACATCAGCACCGAGATGGGGTAGTAAACCATCGGCTTATCGAAGATGGGAATGAGCTGCTTGCTTATTCCTTTCGTGATAGGGTAGAGTCTTGTGCCCGACCCACCAGCTAATACGATACCTTTCATGACTGCTAACTGCGGTTAAAGTGTTTGTCGGTTTATGCCCGAAATGATTTGTCGGCTTATTCCGAATAATGCTTGCAAAGTTATGAAAAAAAAAGAACAACTTATTGTAAAAAGCGAAAAAGTTTGACAATTGCACCATTTCTTTGCTCCAATTCTTACTCTTTTACTTTTTATCCTTCTGTTTTTTTACCCTTTTGCCCTTTTACTTTTGCATGCCTTTTTCTTTGTCCATATTTGCGTATAAATATGTTAAAACGCCCGAAATTTACTTCACCGAAAATGCTCGAAATAGAGGTTAAAGGACGTTAAAACCTACTTTCGTCCGCAAAACCGATTTCTTGAAAAACGAAATATAGTAACTTCTTTTTCGAAAGAATGCTCCTTTCGACTCGAAAGGAGCGTGTTTTCCATTCGAAAAGTGCCACTTTTCTACCCGAAACAAGGCACTTTTCTCTGCCCAAAGTAGTACTTCTCGACCCCAATACCGCGCAACCCACTGTCTGTCAATTTGTTATCGATAAGCCCTCTGTACGCGAAAAATTCCGACAAAGTCTCGCCTTGGTCGATTTTTTTCGACTACAGAGGCGTTTAGAATCGCACTTTTGGGGTGGCAAATATAGTACAATCGGGGTGATGTGTGCCTTCCATAAAAAGAAGTCTTCGCTAATTTGCGATGGTAATCGTAGTAGGCGCAGATCGCCGAGATGCGCCCATTGACCTCTTGCAATTAAATCTTCCGATTGAGACGGGCGCATCTCGGCGATCTGCGCCTACTACGGTTTGCACCTCTTCTTGGCACACTTTCTTCGCAATTATTTTCGTTTCGCTTCTTCCTTTGCCCCCGAAATATTTGTGAAACTGCCGGAAATGTAGTAATTTTGCGGCATTATTCTATTAATGTATAAGCAAGACAATGGGAATATTATCAAAACTTTTTGGAGGAAAGAAAGCCAAGGACAATGTGGGAGGAATGGAAGACTACATGAACCTTGTGCGCGTTTACTTCCAAGCCTCAATAGCATCGAACCTTGGAATCACCAATCTCGCGATGCTGCCCGAACTCCGCGTGTTCAAAGCCACGCTCCATGTGCCCACACTCAACAACAAGTTGGGAGTGGGGGAGAAGAAGCATTGCGCCAAGATGCTCACACAACTCTATGGCACAGAAGAAAGTTTTTTCAAGGAAATTGACTCGAGTCTGCGCAAGAACTGCCGCAAGCCGCAGGACGTGCAGACCTATATGGTGCAGTTTCAGGGACTTACGCAGGAACTGATGATGCTCGTGGGCAACCTCATGAAGTTTAAGTTGCGCATGCCGTCATTCTTCAAAAGTGCCCTCTACACCATGACCCAGAAGACCGTCAACGACATCTTCACCAAGAACGACTATAAGGATGCCGCCGTCATCAAGGCAGTGTTGGCAATCCGCCAGTATGACGCGCGCCTCGGTTTCTCGCAGAAATGGATTACCGATTTCGTCTTCCAGGTGGTGATGCTCGCAAAGAAGGAGCCGCGTCCTGCTGACGACGACAAGGCGAAGAAATGAGTTTCGGCACCGAAACTCCTTTCCGATGCTCCCCAAAACGGCGAAAAGACAAGAAAAAAGGCAGAAGAAACAGAAAATGATGTCAATAGTTTGTGATTGTCAAATATTTCTGTTAATTTTGTAATCAATATTAGTATTATGGATGCCAACAGCAGGGAATTGACCCTCTTTACCACCCGCGTGCGGCAGATGATTCTGCAATACAAGGACATGGAGGCGCAGAATGCGTCGCTAAGGGAGTCGATTGGCGAAAGCAACGAGCGCATAAAGCAGCTCGAGGAGCAGTTGGCGCAAGCCCGTAATGACTATGAAAGCCTTAAAATGGCGCGAATGCTGGAAATCACCGATGGCGACATGCTTACGGCACAGAAGCGTATGGCGAAGCTAATCCGTGATGTTGACAAGTGCATAACGCTGGTAAGTGAAAAATAACACTTTGCTATGGCTGAAGTAAACAACGAGAAATTAAGAATAAGACTGCACGTCTACGACAAGGACTTCCCCGTGAATATCCGCCCGGAAGACGAACCCCTCTACCGCGACGCCGCAGCGCTTATAACCGATACGGTGAACGGTTACGCGTCGAGATACGCCGGAGCCAACAACGAGAAGGACCATCTCTACATGGCTCTCATCGACATTGCGCTCCGCTATGAGATGGAACTGCGACGCAACGACACCAAGCCTTTCAGTGATATTCTCAAAAAGTTGACTTCAGAAATTGAGGAAGTGATTGTAAACGACAACGAGAATATTACTAAATAAATAAAAACTCAAAATGATAGGTACAATAATAACAGCCGTCGTTGCCCTCCTGTTGGGAGGCGTTTGCGGCTATGCTATTTTCCGTTATGTAATAAAAGGGAAATATAACGAAATGTTGGAGGCTGCCGAAAAGGAAGCCAATGTGGTGAAAGAGAGAAAGCTCCTCGAAGTGAAGGAGAAGTTCCTCAACAAGAAGTCGGAACTGGAAAAGGAAGTGCAGCAGCGCAACCAGAAAATCCAGCAGAACGAAAACCGACTCAAGCAGCGCGAGATTTCGCTCAACCAACGACAGGAAGAACTTGGCCGCCGCAAGCAGGACCTCGACCAAAGTCAGCAGCGCATCGACAACGAAAAGAAACTCCTCAACATCAAGCAGGAGGAACTCGAGAAGATGCAAAGCCAGGAACGCGAGAAGCTTGAGAAACTTTCAGGACTCAGCGCAGAGGAGGCGAAGAACCGACTCATAGAGAGCTTGAAGGACGAAGCACGCACCGACGCAGCCGGATATGTGAATGAAATCATGGACGAGGCAAAGCTCAACGCCAACACCCAAGCCAAGAAGATAGTAATACAGACCATTCAGCGCGTCGCCACGGAGACGGCAATAGAGAACTCCGTGTCGGTGTTCCACATCGACAACGATGAGGTGAAGGGCCGCATCATAGGTCGTGAGGGTCGCAACATCCGTGCTTTGGAGGCTGCCACAGGAGTGGAAATCGTAGTTGACGACACTCCCGAGGCCATCGTTATCTCTGCCTTCGACCCCGTTCGCCGTGAGGTATGCCGCCTCGCCCTGCACCAACTCGTGTCCGACGGACGCATACACCCGGCACGCATCGAGGAGGTTGTGGCAAAGGTGAAGAAACAACTCGACAACGAAATCATAGAGACAGGAAAGCGTACTGCCATCGACCTCGGCATCCACGGACTCCATCCCGAACTCGTCCGCATCGTGGGTAAGATGAAATACCGCTCCTCCTACGGTCAGAACCTGTTGCAGCACGCCCGCGAGACAGCCAACCTCTGTGCGGTGATGGCTGCCGAACTCGGACTCAACCCGAAGAAGGCGAAGCGCGCCGGACTCTTGCACGACATCGGAAAGGTGCCTGATGAGGAGAGCGAACTGCCCCACGCACTCTACGGAGCGAAGATTGCCGAGAAATATAAGGAAAAGCCCGACATCTGCAACGCTATCGGTGCCCACCACGACGAAATGGAGATGAACACCCTCCTGGCACCCATCGTGCAGGTGTGCGATGCCATCTCCGGTGCCCGTCCCGGTGCCCGTCGCGAAATCGTGGAGGCTTACATCAAGCGTCTTAACGACCTCGAAGCCATCGCAATGTCCTATCCCGGCGTGACAAAGACCTACGCCATACAAGCCGGTCGCGAGTTGCGCGTCATCGTAGGTGCCGACAAGATGGACGACAAGGAGACGGAGACACTGTCCGGCGAGATAGCAAAGAAAATCCAGACCGAGATGACTTACCCCGGACAGGTGAAGATAACGGTAATCCGCGAGACCCGTTCCGTAAGCTACGCAAAGTAAAGTTTGAGAAGATTGCCGCTACGGCAATATAAATATAATAAGGTGACTTCAACGCAACGAAAACGCTATCGAAGTCACCTTATTCTTTGATTAGTCTTGTTGTTCAACGACATTTATGAACATTCTCCTTTGCATCCCCGACTCAAAGTTGCCTGTCCACGAGTATGGCGGCACCCAGCGCGTGGTGTGGTATCTTGCCAAAGAACTCCATAAGATGGGACATTGCGTCACTCTGTTGGCAGAACCGGGGTCGGAATGTTGTTTCGCCGATGTGGTGTATTACAGGAAAGGCGTGCCACTCGCGGAGCAGATACCTCCCGGAACAGACATCATCCATTGCCAGAACTTTGTGGAGGAGAGCATCGCCCATTTCCCTCACGTTGTCACAATGCACGGTAACACGCTTGGAGAGAGGCTCGACAAGAATTCCATCTTCGTCAGCCGCAACCACGCCGAGCGTCATGGCAGCACGAGTTTCGTATATAACGGAATGGATTGGGACGATTATGGCACCGTCGACTTCTCGTCTCCGCGCCGCTATTTCCACTTTCTCGGCAAGGCGGCATGGCATGTGAAGAATGTGAAAGGGGCTATCAGCGTGGCGAAAGCCATTCCCGGAGCTCGCCTGAAAGTGCTTGGCGGCTATCGCCTTAACTTCAAGATGGGGTGGAGGTTTACCCTTTCCCCAAGGATATCGTTCTATGGTATGGTGGGAGGGGAGCGCAAATGCCGGCTCCTCAACGGGTCGAGAGGACTGCTCTTTCCCGTGACTTGGGACGAACCTTTCGGCCTTGCCGTCACCGAAAGCCTTTATTTCGGAGCCCCGGTGTTCGCCACTCCCTATGGGTCGTTGCCCGAACTGGTGACGGAGGAGGTGGGTTTCCTCACCGATGACGGTGCGAAGATGGCGCAACACATCGTTGCCGACTATCATTATTCGCCCAAGACGTGCCACGACTATGCCGTCGACTGCTTCAACTCGCGCCTTATGGCGGAGCGCTATGTGCAGAAATACGAACGCGTGCTGAATGGAGAAACGCTCAACAGCCGTTGCCCCGAGGCAACGGTTCCCTATTCGCACCGTCCTTGGAAAATGTAAAAGGTAGGTTTTATTTGGTTATCTCACCACGCAGATTGCGGGTCATACAACTCCTTATCATGTTGCTGTCGGAGAACCTTGCTTGCAGGAACATGAGTTTGGTGATGGCACTTTCCACCGTGCAGTCGTAACCGCTCACGATGCCAGTCTCCTCTTTCAGTTGGTAACCGGCATCATAACGCCCCATCTCCACGCTGCCGCAGACACACTGACTGACATTGACGATGGTGACACCGCGCTGCGATGCGTCCTTGAGGATGTGCAAGAGCCACGGCTTCTGCGGCGCGTTGCCACTGCCAAAGCTGCGCATTACGATGCCTCTCAAATCGGGAGATTTAAGCACATGGCGCACGATGGACTCCTGAATGCCTGGAAAAATGGAGAAGACCACGACGTTGGGGTCCATGGAAGTGTGCGGAATCATGGGTTTGTCGTAGTCGGGTTTGAGGATGTAATGGTCGTTGAAGTTGAATGTTACGCCCACGTCGCAGAGATGAGGATAGTTGAATGTCTCGAAAGCGTTGAAACCTTCGGTGTTCTGTTTGGTGCTGCGGTTGCCGCGAAGGAGGTGTCCGTTGAAGTAAATGCACACCTCGGGGACAAGCGGATGACCCTCGCCGTCGTGCGCAGAGGCTATCTCTATGCTCGTTAGCAGGTTCTCCTTGCCGTCCGTCCGCAACTGACCTATGGGCAATTGGCTGCCTGTGAAGATGACGGGTTTGGTGAGATTCTCGAGCAGGAACGACAAAGCCGATGCCGAATAAGCCATCGTGTCGGTGCCATGGAGTATGACAAAGCCGTCATAACGGTCGTATTGCTCACTTATTATCCTGACAAGCTGGGTCCATTTGCGCGGCGACATGTCGCTTGAGTCAATGGGCTCGTTAAACTGGTAAGTGTCAATATCGGTCTGGAGATAAGAATATTCGGGGAGGTTGCTGATGAGATGGTCAAAGTCGAGGGGCTCAAGTGCATTGGTTTTGGGGTTCAGCCCCATGCCTATCGTGCCGCCGGTGTAAATCAGCAGCACTTTGTTCTGACGGGAGAAGACTTTGTCGTTGCTCATAATCAAATCAAGGATGTGAAAAAATAATATGCAAAGATAATGCAAAGGTAATGCAAAAAAATTGTTTATCACATTCTTTTACTGCTTTTTCGCCTTAAGGTGGGTTCTAAAAATTGGCTTTGTTAGATTGCAGAAGAAATTTAGTAGGTGCGGATCGCCGAGACGCACCCTCGTGAGCGGAGATGTTTTC
>CAYXGN010000071.1:0-10151 GCA_964464505.1 uncultured Prevotella sp. | reverse complement strand
GATGCACAAAACGCCGAAAATGTGCAAAAGCGTTGCACATAAGGGCGCATTTTGTGCCTTTTGTAAGCCTTTAATTTGGCTGCCTTGAATAAAGTTCGTAATTTTGTACTTTGAAATTTCAAAATAATTACATTGTTATATGAGTTTGAAAATTGTTGTACTTGCCAAGCAAGTACCCGACACCAGAAATGTCGGAAAGGACGCAATGACTGCCGAAGGCACTGTCAATCGCGCGGCTCTTCCGGCTATCTTCAATCCAGAAGACTTGAATGCATTGGAGCAGGCACTGCGTCTTAAAGAGCAGAATCCTGGTTCTACCGTTGGTATATTGACCATGGGACCGCCGCGAGCAGCCGAGGTTATCCGCCAAGGCCTTTACCGTGGTGCCGACACGGGGTGGCTTCTCACCGACCGACTCTTTGCCGGTGCAGACACTCTCGCCACTTCCTACGCTCTCGCCACAGCAATAAAGAAAATCGGTGGAGTTGATGTGGTCATCGGAGGACGCCAAGCCATCGACGGCGACACGGCACAGGTGGGTCCGCAGGTGGCCCAGAAACTGGGACTATCACAGGTGACCTACGCCGAAGAGATACTCAAATGCGAGAACGGCAGACTCACCATCCGCCGCCATATCGACGGTGGTGTGGAGACAGTGGAGGCACCGATGCCCCTCGTTGTCACCGTGACAGGAAGTGCAGCGCCTTGCCGTCCCGCCAACGCAAAACTCGTGATGAAGTACAAGCGTGCCACAGCACCGATGGAACGCACCGAAGACGACCCCTACGCTTACCTCTATGAGCAGCGCCCTTACCTCACCCTCAACCAGTGGACTGTGGCTGATGTGGACGGCGACCCGGCTCAATGCGGACTCAGCGGTTCGCCGACGAAGGTGAAAGCCGTCAAGAACATCGTTTTCCAGGCAAAGGAAAGCAAGACCCTTACAGGCTGCGATGCCGACGTAGAAGGGCTTATTAAAGAATTGTTGGACGAAAAGATTATTGGATAAATGAACAACGTATTCGTATATTGCGAAATAGAAGGCACTCAGGTGCAGGAAGTTTCCCAAGAGCTTCTCACCAAGGGTCGCAAGCTTGCAAACCAACTCGGCGTGGAACTCAACGCCATTGTGGCAGGCACAGGCATCAAGAATAAAGTGGAAAGCCAGATTCTTCCCTACGGCGTAGACAAACTTTTCGTGTTCGACGCTGAAGGACTTTCTCCCTACACATCGGCTCCCCACACCGACATCCTCGTAAATTTGTTTAAAGAAGAACAGCCGCAGGTGGCACTGATGGGTGCCACTGTGATTGGCCGCGACCTCGGTCCGCGCGTCTCCTCTTCCTTGACAAGCGGTTTGACAGCCGATTGTACGGAACTCGAAATCGGTGATTACGACGACAAAAAGACCGGTCAGCACTACGACAACCTGCTCTATCAGATTCGTCCTGCATTCGGTGGCAACATCGTTGCTACCATCGTCAACCCCGAACACCGCCCACAGATGGCAACGGTGCGTAGCGGAGTGATGCAGAAAGCACTCTATGAGGGCAAGGCAAAGGGTGAAGTTGTCTATCCCGACGTGGCAAAATACGTGCCCGAGGCAGACTATGTGGTGAAGGTGCTCGACCGTCATGTCGAGGCTGCCAAGCACAACCTGAAGGGCGCTCCCATCGTTGTGGCAGGAGGCTATGGCGTGGGAAGCAAGGAGAACTTCGACCTTCTGTTCCAGCTTGCTAAGGAACTTCACGGAGAAGTGGGTGCAAGCCGCGCCGCAGTGGACGCAGGATGGGTGGACCACGACCGCCAGATTGGTCAGACAGGAGTCACCGTTCATCCGAAGGTTTACATCGCTTGCGGCATCTCAGGACAGATACAGCACATCGCAGGAATGCAGGATTCGGGCATCATCATCTCCGTAAACAGCGACCCCGAAGCCCCCATCAACAAGATAGCTGACTATGTCATCAACGGAACGGTGGAAGAGGTGCTCCCGAAACTCATTAAGTATTACAAAGCGAACAATAAGTAAAAATGGCAAATTATTATACAGACCACCCGGAATATGATTTCTATTTGAATCATCCGGAAATGAAGCGAGTTGTAGAACTCAAGGAGCGCAACTTCGCAGACAAGGACAAATATGAAGACGCGCCAGTCGACTTCGAGGACGCAATAGAGAACTATAAGCGCGTACTCGAGATTACCGGCGACATAGCGGCAAACATTATCGAGCCCAATGCAGAGGATGTAGACCTCGAAGGACCGCACCTCGTGGACGGACGCATGCAATATGCGTCGAAGACCTACGACAACCTCGACGCCACACGAAAGGCAGGCCTGTGGGGAATTTCGATGCCGCGCCGTTACAACGGACTCAATATGGCCATCACGCCCTACTCCATGGCTTCTGAAATAGTGTCGTGCGCCGATGCCGGTTTTCAGAACATCTGGTCGTTGCAGGACTGCATCGAGACTCTCTATGAGTTCGGTTCGGAAGAGCAGCGGCAGAAATACATCCCGCGTGTATGTGCCGGCGAGACCATGTCGATGGACCTCACAGAGCCTGATGCAGGCTCCGACCTCCAGCGAGTTATGCTCAAAGCCACACAGGATGCAGACGGAACATGGCGTCTTAACGGCGTGAAGCGTTTCATCACCAATGGCGACAGCGACATTCACCTCGTGCTTGCACGCTCCGAAGAAGGCACACACGACGGCCGCGGACTCTCAATGTTCATCTACGACAAGCGTGACGGCGGCGTGACAGTGCGCCACATAGAGCACAAACTCGGCATACACGGTTCGCCAACTTGCGAACTTGTCTATAAGAACGCAAAGGCAGAGCTTTGCGGAAGCACCCGACTCGGACTCATCAAGTATGTCATGGCTCTCATGAACGGTGCCCGTCTGGGCATCGCCGCACAGTCGGTGGGTGTGAGTCAGGCTGCCTACAACGAGGCTCTCTCCTATGCCAACGACCGCAAACAGTTTGACACAGCCATCGTCAAGTTCCCCGCTGTCTACGATATGATTAGCCGCATCAAGGCAAAACTCGATGCCGGACGCTCCATCCTCTATCAGACAGCACGCTATGTGGACATCTATAAAGTCCTCGAGGACATCTCCCGCGAGCGCAAACTCACCCCCGAAGAGCGTCAGGAACTGAAGACTTACTCGCGTCTTGCCGACGCTTTCACTCCCCTTGCAAAGGGAATGAACTCCGAATATGCCAACCAGAACGCTTACGACGCAATCCAAGTGCACGGCGGTTCGGGCTTCATCATGGAGTATAAGAGCCAGCGTCTCTATCGCGACGCACGCATCTTCTCCATCTATGAAGGCACAACACAGT
The DNA here is from genome assembly GCA_964464505.1 of uncultured Prevotella sp. GTDB lineage: Bacteria > Bacteroidota > Bacteroidia > Bacteroidales > Bacteroidaceae > Prevotella. The sequence goes on along the minus strand of CAYXGN010000071.1, from coordinate 6,796 downwards.
TGCAGGTGGTGGCTGCCATCCGCTACATCACAAATGGAACCTACCTCAACATCATCAAGGAAATGCTCCAAAAGGATGTTGCCGAGGAGTTGAAGCCATTGAAGGTGCGCGTGGAAGAGATGGTGAAACTCTACGAGCAGGCTCTCACCTATGTGAAAGAGGCACAGAACCAGGAGATGCAGGACTTCCTTGCACGCCGCCTCTACAACATCACAGCAGAGACAATAATGTCGCTCCTCATCCTCGAGGATGCCACACGCGCTCCCGAACTCTTCGCAAAGAGTGCCAATGTCTATGTGCGTGAGGCTCACGCCAACACGCTCCGCGACCACAGCTACATCATGAACTTCGTGAAGGAAGACCTTCCAAGTTTCCGTGCCGAGTAATCGCTGGATGGCACAGATATGAAAAGACTTTTTCAAGTCACTTTCCTCTTCGTCGCCGTAATGGCTTTTGTCGTTGCCACGGCAACTGCCCAGACGGCGAAGAAGAAGGGGATAACGACAAAGGGCAACACCACAATCGTTAGCACAAGGGGCGTGGTGAGAGGCGTGAAAGGCTTCGCCAGCGACACGCCGGTGAAAATTTTCATCGAGAAAGGCAAAATAAAGAAGATAGAGGTGCAGCCCAATCAGGAGACACCGAGCATCTTCGCCCGCGCCGAGGAAGTGCTGAAACGGTTCGTAGGCAAGAGTGTCAGCGAAGCACAGAGTATGCAAGTGGATGCTGTCAGCGGTGCCACCTACTCCTCAAAAGCACTCGTCAAGACCGTCAAAGAGGGTCTGAAATACTACGAGAATAACAAGAAATAAAACAAAAACCGTGAGATAGGAAAAGCAAATCCTTTCTCACGGTTTTTGTTTTGCGTGCGTGCAGTGGCGAATCATAGTAGGCGCGTATCTCCGAGACGCGCCCGTAAGATTGCGAGGGCGCACCTCGGCGATGCGCGCCTACTACGGTTACCGTTGCAAATTGAATGTGGCTTTAGTGTCAGCGAATCTTTAGTCGTCCACGGAGAAGAGGGGGTCTTCCGGCATTACCATTGTCGGCTTTTGCTCAAACTGCTTCAGGAGGTCGGCGGACACATATTGTTTGTCCACCACCAGACGGAAGGTGTACTCGCGGAACCAACGGTCGGTCATTATGAGGCAGCCTTCCTGACCGTAGGCAGGTCCCCAACTGTTCTCCACTTTCCATTTCGTTGCCTTTCCGTTGCTGTCGAGGTCGACGGCGGAGAGGGTCATGGCGTGGGTGGATCCGCTGTCGAAGGTGGCTATGCGCTGTGCTTTGTCCATGCCGAAGGTGGTGCCGAAGAGCGACGCATAGTCGTAGTTCTCGGTGTCGAGGTAGCCGCGCTCGCGGTCGAGTTGCTTGCCCACATCATAGGAACTGTACATCTTGCGGCCGTCCTTCAGCGAGGCAATGGCGAGCTGTTCTATCTCGTCCATGGGCAGGTTGAGGTATTTCCAGTTCTGTCCGTCATAGGTGTGGCGGTCGTATTCCACCTCGTATGTCTTGTGATAGGGGCGTCGCGGGTCGTTCATCACCATGATGAAAGAGCCGGAGAGAGTCTTGCCGACGGTGGCATCGAAGAATTCTTTCGGCGTATAACGGCGTGCTTCGCCCACGGTCTCGCCGCTTCTGTTGCGGAAAGCGTAGGTAAACTCCTTCACGGGCTCGCCCAATGTGAGGCAGAGCATGCGGTAGACGGTGGCGAGCATGGCTGTCTTGCGCTCCTTAATGGCGGCAGTCTTCTTGCCGTCGGCAACCATCTGGCGGAGTTCCAAGCCGAATTCGCGCAACTTCGATGCTATCATTGCCGACATCTTCGATGTGTTTTCCGCCGAGAAAGTCTCGGGTTGCACGCTCTTCGGCACAAGACCGTACTTGTCGGCGAGGTCGCTCACGCCGCAGAAGGTGCCGCCGTCGCTGAGCGGATTCTTGAAGAAGAACTGCACACGAGTGTCGTCCAGGGGCTTCTTGGCGGTGTCGATGACTCCCTGAAGCATGAGGTTCGCCTTCTCGAGTTGGTCGTAGAAGAACAGATAGTCGTGGGAGAACTCAACGGAGAGAGTGTCGGCGTGCTGCTTGGCGAAGTTTGCCCGCAACACGTTGAAGCCTGAGAACATCCAGCAGCGACCCGAACTCTTCTGGTTGTGGATGCTCTGCCGTGGTGTCTCTATGCTGAAATTGGTGTCGATGTCGCCACGGTTGGCGAAGTTCTTTGCCAAGTCGTCAATCTTGTTGGAAGCGAGAGCGTTGAAGATTGCCTTACTTGTGGGTGCCGACTGTTGCGCTTTCTCTATCTGTTGGAGCATTGCCGGCGTGATGCCGCCACCGTCGGTCTGCGCGCAAACTGTCGCGGTGAGGGCAAGGGCGAGGCTTAAAGCCATTGTCTTTTTGTTCATAGGAGATTGTTTTTGAATGGTGTTTGACCTGCAAACATCTTGGGTGTCAAACGCATTCCACCTACTGTCAGCGATTGTCTGGCAGTAGGTGGAACGTGTTTTTACAAAAAATGTTCATTAAAAACTGTGGAAACGCTGCCCGAAGGCAGTACGCTTATTTCACCACCTTCTTGCGTTTTCTGACGTGCTTTGACTTAAGGATGCGGCGTTTCATCAACTGCCGTTTCGGCATCAAGCCCTCGACATAATCCTTTGGCGACATGCCGCGGGTGCTTCTGAAGCAGCGGATGAAGTAAGACTCCTCATTGAAGCCCACCATACTGCCCACCTCTTCGATGCTGAAGTTGCCTTCGCGCAGGAGAGTGGTGGCGCGGTCTACGCGCAGTTTGTTAAGATATGTGATGTAAGTCTGTCCTGTTGTCTTCTTGAAGAAGGTGCAGAACGACGACCTGTTCATGCCGATATGCTGCGCCACGGTGTCGATGGTGATAGGCTTGGTGTAGTTGGTCTCGGTGTAACGGCGCACCTTATTGATGCGGTCAGCCACACGACCTGTCTCGGGAACGGAGCCTGCCACCCTTGCGGTGTGGATGTTCTTCTCGATGAGGAGGATGAGGTAGAGGACGTAAGGAAGCAGGTCTTCGGGCTTCTCGTCGCGCATCTTCAGCATCGTTTCAGCAATCTTTGAGTCGGTCTTTGGGTCGAACGAGATGGCTTTTGTCAATGCTTTCATGTGCTCAAAACGCTCCGTAAAGTCGGGGAAAGCACTCAGACAACGGTCGAAGAGTTCCGTTGGGAACGTGAGTGTGAGGTTGTTCACCTTACCTTCCTCGTCGGTTCTGTCGGTATCGAAGTTCCAGATGTGGGGGATGCGTGGCGGGATGAGAACCAAATCGCCGGCGCTAAACTCGCTGTAGGTGTCGCCAATGGTGCGCACCCCACTTCCGGTGACGATGAAGGTGAGCTCCCATGTGCCCTGTTTGTGCATCGTTATTTGCTCTGAAGGCAAATATTTTGCATCTTCAAAATTGTAGAAATCCATAATAACTTTTATTATCGTGTTTAAGGAAATATCGCATTCTGTGCCACTAAAGGCAGCGGTTGAAACCGTTTTTGCCACATTTCACCGATGCAAATATACTACTATTTATTGTGCGCCCAAAATTTTTTACAATATTTTTTAATCTGAAAGGTTTATTCAGAAAATGGGGATTGGGGGTGCAGCAAAACCCGCTAACAACACGAAACAAGCCTCTGTGGTCTGCCATAAAGCCGTAAATAATCAAAAAACTGATGTCCATTGGTTGCTGATTGGAAAGAAATTGATATTTTTGCAAGCAACAAGCACCGTTTTTACATAAGGTGGGTTCTAAAAATTCCCACCGTAAAGAATAAATAAAATGAAAGATTACGTTTTGCCAGGCAGTCGTAGTAGGCGCAGATCGCCGAGATGCGCCCCACAAGAAAACCTCTCCGCTCACAAGGGTGCGTCTCGGCGATCCGCACCTACTACATTTTCATAAGGAAAACTGCACCTCAGCAATTTAAAGCAAGCTTTATTGCGTTCGGTTTGCATTTCCTTTGTCTCGCAATCTGGCAAAGCCAATTTTTAGAACCCACTATAACCAAAACCGCCTAAAACATTATTATTATGAAATACGCCGATTACATTAAACAGATAGAGATTGACTCTCTTTGGAGCGGGACGCGCCACATAGTCTGGAACCTCGACCGCCAAGTCAACATCCTCAGCGGCATCAATGGCGTGGGCAAGAGCACCATCCTCAACAAGGTGGTGAAGGGTCTCTCGGCAGGGGGCGAGTTTCCGAGCCATCTCCTTAAAGGCGTGCATCTGAAGGTGTCGCCCGAAGAAGCCAAATGGATTAGGTTTGATGTGATTCGCTCTTTCGACCGCCCGTTGCTCAATGTCGATGCTGTCGGCAAACTGAGTGCAAACCTTTCCGACCTCGCGACAGAACTCGATTTCCAGTTGTTCACGCTCCAACGCAAGTATCTCGACTATCAGGTGAACATCGGCAACCGCATCATCGAGACGCTGCAAAGCGGTGCGCCCGATGCAGCGCAGCGCGCCCAGGACATCTCGAAGCCCAAACAGAAATTCCAAGACCTTGTGGATGACCTCTTCCAGGAAACGGGAAAGAAGATAGTTCGCACCGAAAACGAGATACGTTTCGCTCAGATTGGCGAGACATTGACACCCTATCAGCTCTCAAGCGGCGAGAAACAGATGCTCGCCATACTCCTTACGGTGCTCGTGGAAGACGGCCGCAACTACGTTCTCTTTATGGACGAGCCGGAGGTGAGCCTTCATGTGGACTGGCAGGAACGCCTCATCGACCTCATCCTCGAGCTCAACCCCAATGTGCAGATTATCCTTACCACGCACAGTCCGGCAGTGATAATGAACGGTTGGGCTGACCATGTGACCGAAGTTTCCGATATTACCGACAACAACTAAACGCTATGGGCAGACGACTTGTCGACAGTGTGACGTCGAAATATGTTGAGGCTGCCAACCGACTGAACTCGCGGCAGGCCCGGAGGAAGATTGTGGCGTATGTGGAAAGCTACGACGACATCTTCTTCTGGCGCTCCATTCTCAGCCATTTCGAGGACTCCACGCGCTATTTCGAGATAATGCTTCCCACGCGTGCCAACCACCTTGAGCGCGGCAAGAAGGCCGCAATAATGAGTCTTATAAGCAAGGAAAAGACGGGGAAGGACATGATTGCGTGTGTGGATGCCGATTACGATTTCCTCATGCAGGGCTATACGCCCACATCGAAGGCTATCCTCGGCAACCCGTTTGTGTTCCACACCTATGCCTACGCCATCGAGAATATGCAGTGTTATGCCCCTGCCTTGCACGACATCTGCGTGGCGGTGACCCTCAACGACGACCGCTCCGTGTTCGACTTCGAGGCTTATCTGCGCGAGTTCTCGCTCGCCATCTTTCCCCTTTTTGTCTGGAACATCTGGTATTACCGTTCCACCAACTACAAGCATTTCACAATAACCGACTTCCTGCATTGCATCACCCTCAGCAAATTCAGTGTGGAACACCCCGAAATCTCGCTCGCCTTGCTGCGCCAAAAGGTAGCGCGCAAGGTGCAGCAGCTGCAACGCAACAACCCGAACGCAAAGGAAAGCTATCTGAGAGTGAAGGCGGACATAAAGCAATTGGGAGTAAACCCCGCCGAGACGTATATGTACATCCAGGGGCATCACCTCTTCGACTGCGTCGTGTCGCCTATTATAAAGAATGTGTGCCAGCGACTTATACGCCTGCGGCAGACCGAGATTTCGCGACAGAGCATACACAATGAGCAGTATCGCAACGAAATCTCGTGCTACAACTCAAGCCTGTCCGATGCCGAATTTATGATGAAAAAGAGCACCGGCTACCTCTCCTCGCCGCAATGCCAAAGCATTATGGCTGACCTTCAACGCTACATCGACGACACAAAGAAAAACGATTAGTTTGCCAATTCGTCGTCGGTTCCGGCACCCGACATCTCGCAAATCAAATCGAAGCCCTCATCCATGGCAGTGACCAACGCGTTGAAATTCTCCGGCGTCTGAGTCACTTTCACGAGCACTTGTGCCAAGTCGTTGGCACTCTTGAAGTCGTCCAGAGCAGTAGCCTTATCGTTAAGCAGCACCTGAACAGCCGATATCACCGAACCGAAGATTGACTTCTGGCGTGCCACAACGCCTTCCTTGCCGGAGCATTGCAGTCCTAATGCATAGGCGGTCATAATGTTACGGACGGTGAGGCTTATGGCTTTATCAACGGGGACATACGTCGGTTTGCCCTCGGGGCGAGGGTAACTTTCGTAGAAATCGGAAGGATTCATGAGTTTGCCGACAAACAAAGAGCCGTAATTGCGGATGTACTCCCTCTTCAGAGCATCGTACATCTCCTCGTCCTCACACACCTGATGCACGAGTTCCGTCATCGAAGAGCCACGCTCCTGAGCCTCCTGCACCATGCGGATAACATCGTCATACTCGCAATTCATCGCTGCGAGGGGGTAGAAAATGGTGTTTGCGAACGCCTCGGGGATGTGATCGCAATGCTCCAGCACCACGTTCTTCAGCATCTTGGGGCGGAACTTGTCCTTTCCTTTCACGTCCTGACAATCGATGATTCCCGATGCAAAGGCATCGAAAAAGCCGCGGACCATCACTGCCAGCAACTTGTATTTCTCTATCTTCTTCATATCGCTTGATTTTTTCGTTTGTAAAAATTGTCGTTTCAAAGGGTTTGCTTTAATGAGCCGTTGGGCTTCGCCTTGCTTAGGATTGGCTATGAGGTGCAGCCTATCTTATGCAAAGATAGTGCAAACCGAATGCAATGAAGCTTG
>CAYXGN010000070.1:0-10157 GCA_964464505.1 uncultured Prevotella sp. | reverse complement strand
TTTAATTGCTGAGGTGCAGCCTATCTTATGTAAGCTTGCTTGAACTATGCCGAGTACAGCCTATCTTATTCAAACATCGAAACAAACCGTAGTAGGTGCGTATCGCCGAGACGCCCCCGCTGAAAAGCTTCCACAGATAGCACATAGAATTTTTATTTGAACATTCTTGCTTCGGCAAGCGGCAAAGCCAATTTATAGAACCCACCTTAATCGTTCGTAAACTTCTCATTAATCATTTCATCAAGAAGTTTTTATCAAGAATTTAAGAATTAAAGAAAGTTTTTTGTTTAAGATTTCGTATCTTTGCCATGTCATATCAGAGATTCATTGCTTTTAATTGCACCGCTAAGGCAAGTAAATTTTCTGGTATAGTTGCATTCCTGGGCAGTGTCTTGTTGCTTAGGATGGTATATAACACTAACAAAAGTGGTGCAGAAATAAGGCGCAACATGATTAAGGGCGACAAAGTTATGATTTCTCCAGAGGTCACGATGAAGGGCGACTGGACTCCTGCTACTGTCATTGAAGTAGAACAAAACCCATTTGTCGGTGTCGTGATATCTGCAAAGACAGACGATGGCATCATCTATTTCAATCGTGAATCTCTATTCAAATTAGCAGACTAATGTACGCGCTGAGTTTTGACATGTCCATAGCAGACTTGAAGAAGCACTATGGAGAACCATACAACAACGCTTATTTCGAAATCAAGCAACTATTGCTCGGGAATGGTTTCGACTGGGTACAAGGAAGTTGCTACTTGTCAACCACTGACGACTTGACAGCCTTGGTAAAGACTGTTATGCAGTTGTCAAAGATTGACTGGTTCAAAAAATCTGTCAGAGATATAAGGGGTTTCAAAGTTGAAAGTTGGTCTGACTTCACTGCCCTCGTGAAAGAGCAATGATTCTATAAAACGAAAGACTCGCACTTGATAAAGCTTCCTCTTTGCAAAGTGGAGGCAACAACAATTATCTCTACATGTCACAGACAGCCGCAAGATCACTAAATCCCGATCATAGAATAGAGATAACGCCTATAAGGTTGCGTTTAGGGCTTCTCCTATATAGCCGCTAGATTGCGTTGATAAACATCACGCAGTTTAGCGGATTTTCTTACACTACTATAAGAACGGCGCAGCACTCGCCTGTTTTCAGTTTGGGACGCAGAAGAGCGAGCCTTGGCTAAACCACGGGATTATGAAGAATGCCAAAAACGCCTTATTCCACCAATGAAAAAACACTAAGTTTTTGGATTGTAATCCGAAAAAACATACTGATTTTTTGGATTAGGAAGAAAATTTGGTAACTTTGCAATGCAAAAAGAGGGACATTAGCATGATAAGACGAGCACTGCAGACACGCATTGAGAGCCACCTGTTCAAGGGAAAGGCAATAATAGTGATAGGCGCACGACAAGTGGGCAAAAGCACAATGCTGCGCATGATACTGGAAGGGCGCAACGAACCGACCCTCACTCTCAACTGCGATGAGCCGGAGGTAAAGGAGATGCTTACCAACGCCAACCTCAAGGAGTTGCAGCTTCTCATCGGCAAGAACAAGATTGTGACCATCGATGAGGCACAACGGGTTGCCGATGTCGGCATGACGCTGAAGCGCATCACCGACAATTTCCCCGACGTGCAGCTGTTGGTGACGGGGTCGTCATCGTTTGAACTGCAAAACAAGCTCAACGAACCACTTACCGGGCGAAAGCTGGAATATCATCTCTTCCCTCTTTCCACGGGCGAGTTGCTTGCCGCCAACGGACTCCTTCCGGTGAAACAGACATTGGAGTCGCGTCTGATTTACGGTTCCTACCCAGACATCGTGACGAATGCGGCTGATGCCAAAGAACTGTTGGCAAACCTAGCCGACAGTTACCTCTACAAAGACCTCCTTGGCATGGAGGGCATACGCCGCCCCGTGTTGCTGTCGAAGTTATTGACAGCGTTGGCATTGCAGGTGACGAGTGAAGTGTCTTACAACGAACTGGCGCAGACCGTCGGCAGCGACAGCAAGACGGTGGAGAAATACATCGACCTGTTGGAGAAGTGCTTCATCGTGTTCCGTCTGAACGGTTTCAATCGCAATCTGAGGTCAGAGTTGAAACGCAGCAAGAAGATATATTTCTACGACAACGGCATCCGCAACGCCATCCTCCAGAACTTTGCCCCTCTGTCAATGCGTCAGGATGTTGGAGCCTTATGGGAGAATTTCATCATCACAGAGAGGATGAAAGCCAACCAGGCTGCCGGCCGTTACGCAAAGAGTTACTTCTGGCGCACGACACAGCAACAGGAGATAGACTATGTGGAGGAGTCGGACGGACAGTTCACGCTCTTCGAGATGAAATGGAACCCCAAGAAAGCAAACGCCAAATTCCCCATCATCTTCTCCAACACCTATGACGTAAAGGAGAAAAAAGTCATCACACCAGAGAACTGGTTGGAGGAAGTCACGGCGGAGGAGTAGCCATAAAGCATATTTTTTTGTAACTTCGCAGGCGGAAATGAAGACGAAGAACGATAGGATAGAGACATTGAGGCGACTCATCCTCACCACTGAGATGAGCAGTCAGGAAGAGGTGCTTGCCGCCCTTGCCCGCGAAGGGCATGTGGTGCCGCAGTCCACCTTGAGCCGCTATTTCAAGCAGTTGAAGGTGGCGAAGGCAATGGGCTTGGGCGGAAAGTATGTCTATGTGCTGCCCACAGAACCGATGTACCGCCGCATTCACAGCCAGCACGCTACGAGTGCGATGCTGCAGATGCCCGGATTCCGCTCCCTCGACTTTTCGGGAAACATCGGAGTGGTGCACACGGCACCGGGCTATGCCGCTGCCATAGCAAGCAACATCGATGCCGCCGGCATCCCCGAAATTCTCGGGACGGTGGCTGGCGACGACACCATCATCATGGTTGTAAAGGAAGGTGCCACGGCGGACGACGTGATGAAAAGTCTTTCCGCGATTATGTCCGACAAGAGGTAAATGCCTTTTGGCATCACCATATATAATAATGTACGCAAACAAAAAACAAAAGTAATATGGAAAAGAAACTAAGACGATCATCCACCGACAAAATGTTAGCCGGTGTTTGCGGCGGCATCGCCGAATATTTCGGCATCGACCCAGTGGCAGTGCGTGTGGCTTATGTCCTTCTCACTGTCTGCACGGCATTCAGCGGCACGCTGGTCTACATACTCCTTTGGCTGTTGATGCCACGGAGTTAAGGCGTGCAAAAGTCCTTTCTCCGAGGCTTCGGCATCGCAAAAATATTCATTGTCAATGAAGAAAGGGCTTTCTTTATTTCCGAAAGAGCGGAAAAATGAGTAACTTTGCACCGCATTTTCGGAGCATAAACATTTATAACAAATAAAAACAATGATTAATTCACAAGACATCAAGATGGGAACATGCATCCGTATGGATGGCAAACTGTTCTTCGTCATCGACTTTCTTCATGTAAAGCCGGGTAAAGGCAACACTTTCATGCGTGTAAAGTTGAAGAACGTGGTGGACGGCCGCGTGCTGGAACGCCGCTTCGACATCGGCGAAAAGCTTGAAGACGTGCGCGTGGAGCGCCGCCCCTACCAGTACCTTTACAAGGAGGGTGAGGACTATATCTTCATGAACCAGGAGACTTACGACCAGATTCCAATCGCTCACGACCTCATCACCGGCGTTGACTTCATGAAGGAAAGCGATGTCATCGAGGTGGTGTCAGACGCTTCCACCGAGACAGTGCTCTTCGGAGAAATGCCTGTGAAGACCAACCTGCGCATCACCCACTCTGAGCCGGGCATCAAGGGCGACACCGCCACAAACACATTGAAGCCTGCAACTCTTGAGACCGGCGTGGAAATCCGCGTGCCTCTCTTCGTCAATGAGGGCGACCTCGTGCAGGTGGACACCCGCGACGGAAGCTATCTGCAGCGCGTGAAAGAATAAGGATAAAGGCAAAAAACGGGAAAGAGTAAAAAAGTAAAAAGCATTGGGGATAACATGTCAAGTGTGCCTCAACCGTGCTTTCTACTTTTTTACTCTTTTAGTTTCCACCCCTTTCTTTCTCTCCTTTTCCCCTTCACCCCAACCTCTTTTTTTACCTTATTACTCTTTTACTTTTTTTACTCTTAGATGTACAGTTTCATAGTCCCCGTCTACAACCGTCCCGAAGAGGTGGACGAACTCCTTGACAGTCTTACACGCCAGAGCCTCAACGACTTTGAAGTGATAGTGGTGGAGGACGGTTCGTCGGTGCCGTGCCAAGAGGTGTGCCGCAAGTATGCCGACCTGCTCCCTCTGCACTATTTCGCCAAGCCCAACAGCGGTCCCGGCGACAGCCGCAACTACGGAGTGGAGCGCGCCCAGGGCGACTATGTCATCATTCTCGACAGCGACGTGGTGCTGCCCGAGAGCTATCTGCAAGCCGTCGACGATGAGTTGCGCCGCTCCCCTGCCGATGCCTTCGGCGGCTCCGACTGCGCCCACCCCTCGTTCTCGCCCACGCAGAAAGCCATCTCCTACTCCATGACATCATTCTTCACGACGGGGGGAATACGAGGCGGCAAGAAAAAACTCGACAAGTTCTATCCCCGCTCGTTCAATATGGGCGTGCGCCGCGAGGTGTACCAGCGTCTTGGAGGCTTTTCCAAGATGCGTTTCGGCGAGGACATCGATTTCAGCATACGCATCTTCAAGGCGGGCTGCCGCTGCCGGCTCTTCCCCGAGGCATGGGTGTGGCACAAGCGCCGCACCGACTTCCGCAAGTTCTTCCGCCAGGTCTATAACAGCGGCATAGCGCGCATCAACCTTTATAAAAAATATCCCGAGTCGCTCCGACTCGTCCATCTGCTGCCAATGGTGTTCACCGTCGGCGTGATTTCCATGTTCCTGCTCGCCCTCGTGCTGCTCCTTCTTTGCCCGAAGTGCTCTTGGTTGCCGCTCGTTCCGCTGCTGCTTTATGCATTCCTCATCCTTGCCGATTCATCTCTTCGAAACCGCAGCGTGCGCATAGGCGCACTAAGCATTGTCGCCGCCTACACACAACTCATGGGCTACGGCTTCGGCTTCATCAGCGCCTGGTGGAAGCGTTGCGTGCGGGGCAAGGACGAATTCTCCGCTTTCGAAAAGACTTTCTACAAATGAACAACATCAAAATAGCACAACTGGCAGAGGAAGACCGCCCCCGCGAAAAGCTCATGCAGCAAGGGGCTCGCGCGCTGAGCGACTCCGAGCTGCTTGCCATCCTCATCGGGTCGGGCTCTCCAAAAGAGAGTGCCGTGGCACTGATGCAGCGTATCCTCGTGGATTGCAAAAACAACCTGAACACACTCGGCAAGATGTCGCTGCACGAACTCATGCAATACAACGGCATCGGCGAGGCGAAGGCGGTGACAATCCTTGCCGCCTGCGAACTCGGCAAACGGCGGCAGGCTACGCCAGCGGCGACGCGTCCTGACCTCAGTTCGGCAATTGCCGCCTACAACTACATGTTGCCGAAGATGCAGGACCTTGATGTCGAGGAAGCGTGGGTGCTGCTCATGAACCAGCGTTTCCGCCTCATCAAGGAGGTAAGGCTGTCGCACGGCGGACTCTCCGAGACTGCCGTCGATGTGCGCATCGTCATGCGCGAGGCAATCCTTGCCGGGGCTACGGTGCTGACACTATGCCACAACCACCCCAGCGGCCGTTGCGTGCCGAGCAAGGACGACGACCGGCTGACGGAAAAGATAAAGAGTGCGTGCGAGACAATGCGCATTTATATGGTGGATCACATCATCATCACCGACGGCAACTATTACAGCTATTCCGAAGAAGGAAGGCTGTAAAGGGGGCTTCATTCAATATTTTTCCTTAAATTTGCACTTGGTGGCGGTGCAAACGCCACACATCATTGCAAAACACTATGACACAAGAAGAAAAAACACAGATAGAGGAGCGCATTGTCGATGTGCTGAAGACGGTCTACGACCCCGAAATACCGGTGAACATCTACGACCTCGGACTCATCTATAAGATTGATGTCCAGGACGATGGCAACGTGGACATCGACATGACATTCACCGCTCCGTCGTGTCCTGCTGCCGACTTCATCCTCGAGGATGTGCGTCAGAAGGTCGACTCGCTCGACAAAGTGCGCTCCGCCAATGTCAATCTCGTCTTCGAACCCATCTGGGACCAAAGCATGATGACCGAAGAAGCAAGGGTGGAATTGGGCTTCGACTGAAGCGAAACGGTGTTTCAATAACTAAAAATTCAAAAATGAAGAATGTCTATTTCTTGAGCGATGCTCACCTTGGGTCGTGGGCGATAGACCACAACCGCACGCAGGAGCGGCGGCTGGTGAGGTTTCTTGACTCCATAAAGACGAAGGCACGCGCCATCTATCTCCTTGGCGACATGTTCGATTTCTGGTACGAGTACCGCTACGTCGTGCCCAAGGGCTACACGCGTTTCCTTGGAAAACTCTCCGAACTCACCGATATGGGCGTCGAGGTGCACTTCTTTACGGGCAACCACGACATCTGGACTTACGGTTACCTGCACGATGAGTGCGGAATGACGGTGCACACAAAACCCGAGACGGTGGAGATATACGACCGCGTGTTCTACCTCGCCCATGGCGACGGCTTGGGCGACCCGAACCCTCGTTTCAAGCTGTTGCGCCACATCTTCCACAGCCGCACATGCCAAGTGATGTTCAGTGCACTGCACCCCCGTTGGGCGTTGTGGCTCGGAATGACATGGGCAAAGCACAGTCGGCTGAAGCATGCGGCGGCTGGCGAGCCCGTCTATCTGGGCGAACACAAGGAGCACCTCGTGCGCTACACGAAGGAATATATGAAGACGCACCCCGAAATCGACTTCTTCATCTATGGACACCGCCACATAGAGCTCGACCTGTTCCTCTCTAAAAAGACCCGCCTGATGATTATCGGCGACTGGATTACACATTTCACCTACGCCGTCTTCGATGGCGACCACATGTTCCTCGAAGAGTATGTGGAGGGCGAAAGCCAACCATAACGAAAAAGCCCTCCCCGCGGGGAGGGCTTTTTTATGCGCGCCTACTATGCCTATTCGTGGCTGTCAGCGATGGCTTTCTTGATGAGAGCCTCGAGTTCCTCGCAGAGCTCGGGATTGTCCTTGAGCAGCGACTTGGTGGCATCACGGCCCTGGGCGAGTTTGCTCTCGCCGTAGGAGAACCACGAGCCGCTCTTCTTTATGATGCCGAATTCCACACCGAGGTCTACTATCTCGCCAATCTTCGACACTCCTTCGCCGAAGGTTATCTCGAATTCCGCCTTGCGGAACGGCGGCGCCACCTTGTTCTTCACCACTTTCACACGCACCAGGTTGCCTATGACCTGGTCGCCGTCCTTGATGCTTGTCACACGGCGGATGTCGAGGCGCACGCTGGAATAGAACTTCAACGCGTTACCACCCGTCGTTGTCTCGGGGTTGCCAAACATCACACCTATCTTCTCGCGCAACTGGTTGATAAAGATACACGTTGTGTTTGTCTTTGCGATGGTGCTTGTGAGCTTGCGCAAAGCCTGCGACATGAGTCGCGCCTGCAATCCTACCTTGTTGTCGCCCATGTCGCCTTCAATCTCTGCTTTTGGCGTGAGGGCAGCCACAGAGTCGATGACGATGATGTCGATGGCTGACGAACGGATGAGCTGGTCGGCTATTTCGAGAGCCTGCTCGCCGTTGTCGGGTTGCGAAATCCACAGGTTGTCGACATCAACGCCGAGTTTTGAGGCATAGAAACGGTCGAAGGCGTGCTCCGCATCGATGAAGGCGGCGATGCCTCCCTGCTTCTGTGCTTCGGCGATGGCGTGAATGGCGAGGGTCGTCTTTCCCGATGACTCCGGGCCGTAAATCTCTATTATGCGGCCTTTGGGATAGCCTCCCACGCCGAGGGCAGCGTCAAGGCCGATGCTGCCGGTGGGTATCACCTCCACATTCTCTATCTTCTCGTCGCCGAGTTTCATGATAGACCCCTTGCCGAAGTCCTTTTCTATTTTCGACATCGCTGCCTGAAGGGCTTTAAGTTTGCCTTCCTGTGCAGCCGACATTCCTTCTGATTTGTCCATAATATGTGTTTTGAATTTGAGTTTTGAGTTACAGTTCTATGTCCACATTGAATTGCTCGTGCCACGGCAGACCCTGTTTGTTGAGCTGCTCCATGAATGGGTCGGGGTCGAACTCCTCCACATTCCACACGCCGGGCTTGCGCCACAGTCCTTTGAAGAACATCATGGCTCCAATCATTGCCGGCACACCAGTGGTGTAGCTCACGCCCTGCATGCCCGTCTCCTTGTAGGCGGCTTCGTGCGAGCAGTTGTTGTAGACATAGTAGGTCTGCTCCTTGCCGTCCTTGATTCCACGGATGCGGCAACCGATGGAAGTCTGTCCGTCATAGTTCTCGCCGAGGTCTTGCGGGTTGGGCAACACTGCCTTGAGGAACTGCAACGGCACAATCTTCACGTTCACCTTCTTTGTCGGGTCGTCGGCGAGGGGTGCTTCATAAGTGATTTCGTCGATGCGCGACATGCCAAGGTTCTGTATGCAGTCGAGGTAAGTGAGATATTGCTGTCCGAAGGTCATCCAGAAACGGGCGCGCTTGATGGTGGGATAGTTCTTCACCAAGCTCTCAATCTCCTCATGGTGAAGCAGATAGCTCTCCTTGGGACCTATCTCCGGGTAGTTGAGAGGGCGGTGTATCTCGAGCGGAGCCGTCTCCACCCATTTGCCGTCTTCCCAATAAAGACCCTTCTGAGTGATTTCGCGAATGTTGATTTCAGGATTGAAGTTGGTGGCAAAAGCCTTGTGGTGGTTGCCGGCGTTGCAGTCTACGATGTCGAGATAGTGTATCTCGTCGAAGTGGTGCTTGGCGGCGTAGGCTGTGAAGATGCTCGTCACGCCGGGGTCGAAACCGCAACCGAGGATGGCGGTAAGCCCTGCCTCCTCAAAGCGTTGCTTGTAAGCCCACTGCCAAGAGTACTCGAAGTGAGCCTCATCCTTTGGCTCATAGTTGGCGGTGTCGAGATAACTGCATCCGCAGGCGAGGCACGCCTCCATGATGGTAAGGTCCTGATACGGCAGGGCGAGGTTGATTACGAGTTCCGGCTTATAGTCGTTGAAGAGTGCCTTCAGCTGCTCCACATCGTCGGCATCCACTTGTGCCGTCTTGATGTTGGGGTTGCCTATGGCTTTTACTATGCGGTCACACTTCGACTTCGTGCGACTTGCTATCATAAAGTCGGTGAAAACATCGGCGTTCTGGGCTATCTTGAACGCTGCAACGGTGGCAACGCCACCGGCGCCAATCATTAAAACTTTTCCCATTGTCTGTCTTTATATTGTTGTTCGGTTCTTTTCCGTCGCCGTTCAAGGTGTCGGCGGCAGAGGTTTAAGTAGTGATGTCAGAGTTCTTCGCCCTTTATTCCCAGTGCATTCATCAACGAATAGCCGAGAATTTCCTGTCGGAAATTGCCCCCTGCCATCGGTTGCATGGCGAATACGGTAACGTGTTTCTCTTCATCCATGTCGCGGAGCGAGTGGCGCAAGGCGTCGTAGAGGTTCTGTCGCTCGGCATTCGGCACTATCATCACGCGCCGCACGTCCTTGTGGTTGCACACGGTGGCGACAATGTCGAGGAAGAAGTCGTCGTGCGCCACGATGTCCTCCACGGGGAAAGCACTGATGACGAACTCGCCGAGGTGGTCGCGGAACGCCTTGCCGTTGAGTTCTTCGGCGTAGTTGCCGGGTGTGAAGTTGTCGAGAGAGGTCTTCTCTTTGGAGTGTACGAGTATCACTTGTGTCTCGTTCCCCTTCGTGTCTTCTCCCTCTGTCTGGCGCAGTCCGCCATCGAGGGCTACGCAGTCAATCCACCGCGCCATGTCGGCTTTAGGAATGCGCCTCCCCAGCATCCGTTCGAAGTTCACAATGAGGTCGAACGCCACACTGTCGATGTAGTCGCCATCGGCAATTATCACATTGGCGCACCATTCCGTGCTGTTGTTCTCTGCGGTGATCATTGTGCAATGATAATGATAATGCAAACGAGCGCAATGAAAGATAGTGCAAACCGAATGCAATAAAGCTTGCTTTAATTGCTGAGGTGCAGCCTATCTTATGAAAAGTTTACT
>CAYXGN010000069.1:0-10216 GCA_964464505.1 uncultured Prevotella sp. | reverse complement strand
TATATACCATGTCGCGTGCGTAGGTGAACGGGGTATAGTTAGCGGCACGCAGGTCGGCGTCGTTCAACGGAGTAGTACCGCGACCTTCCTCGTAGGCACTGAACCATGCCACTTCGCCGTAGTCGCTCGCAGCCTTATCGTTGTTGCCGTCAAGAGCGGCTTGGTTGGCAGGAAGTTCGTCTGCATCGGTAAATGAAGGCGATGTGTACTTATATTTATTAACGCCTTGAGCACGGTCGCCCTTCACATAGTTGCAGATGAGTCGGGCGTTGAACTTGAACAGCTCGTTGCCATCGTTGGCAGCACTCATGGCGCTGTTGATGTCATTGCCCCATACCACGGTATTGATAATCTGGTTGTAATAGACACTCGACGGACGAAGAGTGTTGCTCAAGCCGACGCCTCCGTTACGAGTACCAGTGAAGTCCGGGTTCGGGTTGAGTGTGAACACAGCCGGGTAGAGGTTGGCTTGGTTGCGCACGATGTCGCAGTTCATCAGGTGGAAGAAACCGTAGGGACCCATATACACCGCACCGCCGCTACCGCTGTGCATGAGGTTGTTTCCGTCGTTGTCGATGTTGCGGAAGCGTCGCGGAGTGAGGGAAGTCTCGTCGCTGTAAGCCTCGTTGTTGGCGAAGATGACATTGTAGGCTCCCAACTGGTGGGTGCAGCAGATGGCACCGCCATTGCCGGGATAGTGCACCTCGCGGGGCGTTCCGCTGGCATCGTTCATTGTCTCTGCGCCGCTACGGGCTTCGTTGTTCTCGAACGATGACTTATAGATGTTGAGCGTTCCGTTGGAGTAGATGGCTCCGCCAAGGCCTCCTTCGTTGCCCACGAACTTACAGTTGGCAATGTTGACAGGGATGTCGCGGTAGGCCACGGAGCCTATCAACGCTCCGTGCTTCTCCACGACGGTGCCGAACTTCGTGCCGCTGGAGTTGGTGTCCTTGAAGGTTGCGCCGTCCCAGTTGTTATAGTCGTTGCAATAGCGGTTGCCGTCGACAACGAGTCCGCCGCCGCAATAGAAGTTGTACTTGTCGTAGAAGCCGGTGGAACCGTCCACATAGTCCATGGCACCGCCACCAGTTATCTGCAAGCCGTCGATTGTGACATACTGTCCTTCCTCATAGTCGAACGAGGCTTCGCCGAACTTGTCGATATACTGCTGGTAGGACATGGTGTGATAGGTCTCGTTGGGGTCGGCATGGCTGTTGAGTTGTTTTGGCAGCATGCCCACCACATTCTGGTCGGCAATGACCGAGAGCACATGGTAAAGACCCGACTTGGTCTGCACACCGGCATCACCGGAGAGGATGGTCTGGTTCTTGAACTCCCACGGCTCGATGATGTTGTTGCCGTTGTTGTCGTTGTTGGGTCGGCGCAGCACCATCGTGCTTATGGGGCGTTGCTCAATCTTGTATTTCGACATCAGCGTGATGACTGTGTCGGCAGGGTTGGTGTCGGTGACGATGGGTGTCACACTGCCGTCGATAGCACCCGGGGTGGTGGCATCGAAGCCTGTCACCGCCTTGTAGTATCTGCCGAAGAAGGAGTTTTCTTCATTGGGATTGCCCACGGCGAAGCCGCCGTAGATGCTCACGCCCTCAGGCACGGCAAACGTGTTGGCGGGGGAGTTGCCATAGATACCGTAGGTGGTGCGGGTGGGATAGAACGTGCCGCGACCCATGCAAATCTCGAAAGGCATGTTGTTGGCACCGTCGGTGACGAGGGCTGTGCTGTCCTCATTGAGTGAGCGTTGCTTGATGATGTAGTCGAGGGCATCCTGCAGACTCTGCATGGGGTAGGCGAAGGAAGAGCCTTCCTGACTGTAGTATTCCTCCACTGAGCCAGCCACCTCCTTGCCGGTGAGGTTCATCATCGTCTCCGCGGCATCCATATCGATGTCGGTAGGCTGCGCCACGAAGAGGCGGAGCATGAGCTGGCCGGCAGCGACCATCTTGTCGAGGGCGCGCGCCCCCATCTCTATGTAGGAGCGGTTATTGCTCGAGGAGATGAGGCGGTCCACATCGGCGAAGTCGTTCTGCGCCAGACCGTCATTCTTTACGAGTTCAGCATATTCTGTTGTCGGCATTCCCGTGCGCACGAGGATGGAGTAATCGGTGAGGGCGTAATATCCGAAGTCGGCAAGACGGGTGAAGTCGTCGTCATTGGTCTCCACGGCGAGTTTTGTCTTGTCGCCGTCGGTCTTGTCCTCGGCGGCAGCGCGGAAGCGTGCTCCCGACTTGTTCACATTGGCGAGGGTGAGGTTGTTCACTCCCGAGAGTCGGATGTTCTGCACGGCACAATAGGAGAAGGGGAAGAACTCCTTCGTGCTGACGGCTTCGTCGGTCTTCGTGGGGTTGTAGAGTCCCGACACGTTCGCCATATTGGAACTGGAGTTCTGCCACAGCACCGACGAGTTGACACGCACGTTGATGTTGTCGTCGTCGTTGCCGAAGTAGATGCCGCCGCCCTGCTGGTTGGCGAGGTTGTTGACGATGGTGGAGGTGTAGACGTGCGCCATACGCTTGTCCATGGCTTCGCCGGTGGCTGCCTTCGAGGCAATCACCGTACCGTCGGAGAGTTCCGTGCCGTTCTCAAACACATAGATGGCACCGCCGTAGTCGGCAGTGTTCTGGTCGATGAGGCAGCCGGAGACGAGGGAGCCGTGGGTGAGGGCGAGGGCACCGCCGTAGGTGGCTTTATTGCCACGCACGATGCAGTTGCGCACATGGGCATAGTCGGTGACGATGGCTGCGCCGCCATATTGGTTGATGTTGACATCGGAGGAGGCAGTCTTGGCATCGGCATTGCCGCCGGTGATGAAGATGCCGTCCACCACGGCGCGGTTGGTGGTCTGCGACTTCATGGAGAGGTAGGTGCTTGTGCCGGGATTGTAGCTGCTCTTGCTGGCGAACGTGCCTGCAGTGGCATCGAAGTCATCGGTGGCGAAGGCGTTGCCGTCGCCGTCGAACACCTGGTCGGTGAAGCTTATCACATGATAGGTGTTGGCATCGGCCTTCTCGCTTGAGTTGTAATAATAGGAATCGAAATACGTGGGGTGGCCGGTGATGTCGCGGTTGTCGGGGTAAGTGGTCACCTCGGTGCCGGAACTGGAGTCAGTCGTCTTGGTGTAGAAGCCGTTGTCATCGGAGGAGGTGAAGGCATCGGTGTAACCGCCCCACACCTCAACGCCGCGCGGCACGATGATAGACCAGATGCGCACGTCGTCGGCAGTGGCATCGGTGGTGCGGCAGGCGTAATACTGGAATTTCGTGGAGGTGTCGGCATAAGTGGCAACCTTCACAATCACACGCTTGTTGGGGTGGGCATACTTATAGCGTCCGGCAGCGTCGAGCACCTTCTGAAGCTTCGAGGCGCAGGCAGCGTTGTCGGGGTTTGACGCGGAGGCGTTGCCACGACCCTCGGGGGTGACATAGAAGATGGCTTCGTCGTCAGCGGCATTGGTGGTGAGGTCGGGGGCGATGCTGTAAGCACCGTTATATTCGTAGGCACCGATGTCAATCTCGCAGTCCTGCACACGGTCGGTGTAGTCCATATCGCTGTTCGGGATGGTGATGTCCACGCCACCGATGTTGATGTCCTGCGTACCTGCGTTCACGGCGTTGTGGGTTTCCTTCTGCTCTATGCGGAAGTCGTAGTCGGCAACGGCAGTGTCATAATCCTTTGCGAAAGGATTGTAGTCGGCGGCAGCGTAATCGGAGCCGCAATACCATTTGTTGGTATCGTCCACCAAGTAAGTGGTGGTGTTTCGGGCATCGTTGGCGGTGGCAGTGCTTTGAAGGAAACAATACTTAAAGGTAATCGTGGTGGAGTTGCTTCGGTCAACGAGTTTGTTGTCGCCAGCCATGATGATGGAGTTGTAGAGGGTGAGGTGGGCATCGTCGGCAGAGGCTGTCCACACCTCAACGGCACCGGCACCGGTGTTGTTCACCACCGTATTGTTGAAGAAGTCGGCTGACTCGAAGAATGCACCTGCGCCAAACTTATATCCTGTGCCAGTGAGAGAGTTGCCGGTAATCACAGAGTTGTAGATGGTGCCCTTAATCATGTACAAGCCTCCGCCATACATTTCATAACCAGACGCTAAGCCTTGGTTTCCAACGAAGTAGCAGTTGACGATGGTAGAACCGTCTACATAGGCAGCGCCGCCACGTCCTTTTCCATTGTTGGCTTCCAATTTGTTGTCGCGAAGGATGCAGTTGGTCACTGTCGTGCCTTCATAGAGTCGCAGTCCGGCACCGCCATCACGACCACCACCAATATTAGAAGCGTCTACTATTCCCGTTTTGTAACCATACCTAATGGTAAAGCCATCCCATTCCGAATCTTCATAGACAATGCGGTTGGTAGGAATGTTGGTGTAGTGCTCCGTCGTCACCCGGCACTCCAATGGCTGACTGAGCACACTCACATCGTAAGTGGTAGAGCCTTTGGCGGAGTTGGTCTGAAGGATGGTCTCATAATCAGAGATGGTCAAGCCTTGATTGGCGTTCGACAGAGTGATGCCTGTGGTGAGCTGCGGCTGACGCTCGTTCTTTCCCGGTGTGCCTGTCTTGGGGAATGCGCCATACACCTTGACATGGTTGCGCACCTCGTAACCGGTGGAGTTAGTGTAGATGCCGGCACCTACCCACACCTCGCCTTTCTCGTAATCGGCAGGCAGGTTCTGGTAAACCCTATAAAATTCTTGTGTGTGGTATCCTGTGCCGTCTTCATACGTTTCGGAAGCAGTATCATAGCGCAAGGTGTAATCCTTTGACATGCCGGCTTCCACAGTGCTGACAGCATATTGCAGACCGTTGATGTCCTTCGTTTCGGTGCTTGTAGAGGTGGTCGTGGTTGAGGTCGAGTTGTCTTCATAAGTGAAGAACTGCCATTTGCCATAAGGGTCAGTACCACGATAAAGGCCGATGTTCATACCAGCGGCGGCACCGCCGTAGTAGTTCCACGAATATGATGCCTCTGCTGCTGTTGTTGTGCTGGGCTGGATACAGTAAGTCTTGTAAGTGGCGGTTCCATTGATGGAGAGGAGTCGCCAAGTGCCGCAATCATCTTTGCTGTCGGCAAACACGACACAATTGGCAGCTTCCGAAGTGGCTTGGGTAAAGGTGACATACTTGCCCACGGTCTTGTCGTAGATGTAATAGTAACCGGTGTCGCCATCGGCTATCAAGACAAAGTCATCGCCTGAGCCGATAGCCGTCGTTGGGTTAAGATAGGTGCCATTTTGCTTGGCGTAATAAACGGTGTTGCCGGGGGTATTGTTGCCCAACAGTCCTATCTTATAGACCGTAGGGTTTTCCAACGTACTTGCCGAAGGGGTGACAAGTTCTTGTTTTATGTCGGTGTTTGTGGTTGTGGTTACCGTTGTGTAAGTGTAAGTGAAGGTGTAGGGAGCGTTGCCATTGATGGCGTTCTCCCATGACGAGCCGTCGCGCGCCGTGCCGTCGGCGTGTTCTTTGTTCAGGTCTTCCTTCTGCAGTGTGGCGTTGCCGTCGGCATCGTAGGTGTAGGTGTTATAGTCACGCACATACATCACCGAGCCGTAGGCTTTCTGTCCGTCGGCGTAGGCCTTGCCTTCACCGTCGGTGGCGATGGTCTCGTGGTTCTCGAAGGCACCGATGTCGGGCAGACCGCCGTAGTCGCGGCTCACGCCCACCATATCCACACCCCATTGTGTATGGTCGGCAGCGTTGCCGTTGCTGTCGACGGCAGCGGCACGGTTGACCACAGGGTTGTTGTTGTGGGGCATATAGGAGATGGTGCGGCCATAGTAGGTGGCATCGCCGCTGGTGTTCACGCCGGCGTTCTTCGTCGGGTTGAGGAAGCGGGGATAGGTCTGCGAGGTCTCGCTGTACTCGTAGGTGAGGATGGCTTCGTTGGTGGCATCAAGACCGTTGTTGGCTACAAAGGAAGCCGACTTGGCATCGTAGAGGTTGTGGTTACCGGTGTAAGTGCCGCCCTCTAGGCATCTCACTGCCACGAGGGCTTTGTCGCCCTTGCCGCGGGTGTCCTCCACAGGCTCGCTCATATTGGCGTAGAAGATGGTGTTGTAGACCTTCGTCGTGCCGTAGCTGTCGATGCCGATACCCACGTTGCGGACGAAGTTGCAATGGTTGAAGACGGCTTCGGAGGTGGCATCGACGACGATGTTGCCGGTGTAGGAGGTGACATTGCCGCTGGCATCCATCTCACGGCTCTCGTTGTTGTGGACAATGCAGTTCTCGAAATAGATGCCGGTGGAGCCGATGAGTTTGATGGCAGCGCCTGCCGAAGCGGTGTTGCCCACGATGGCGCAATTGACCATCTTGACGTTCTTCGACTTATACATGGTGACGGCAGCGCCCTCGGTGTAGAGCGTGCCGGTGAGGAGTTTGGTGCTTCGCGAGTTGGCATAGCGCAGATGCAGACCGTCGATGACGGTGTTCTCAGTGTTCTGGAAGCGGAAAAGGTGAGCCACATTGGTGTCGTAATCGCCTTGCACATAGCCCGTAATAGTGGTCTCGTAGGCATTGACTTGCCTTCCCTCGAGGCTGGTGCCGGTGTTGGTGCTTGGATAGCCACCATATATATTAATGTTGCTCGGGATGTTGAAGCCGGTGGCGCGCACGCGTCCCGTGGCTTCGGCAGAGGTGTTGTCCACCGTGCCCTGCTTCACATAGACATTGACGGTGTAGCCGTCCTTGCAATAGTCGGGCGAGGCTTTCTCCTGGTCGTCGCTGATGAACGACAGCGCATCGGCGAAGTAGTGGATGGGCTGGCTCCAACTGGAACCGATGTTGGGATACTCCGTTCCCGAGACGGCGTTGGGGTCGACATAGAAGTTCACCTCTTTCTTGGTGCCGTCGTCGATGACTTCGGGAACGATGGTGTTGCCCGGCGTGGTGTAGGCACCGAGTGTAGGACGCGGGTTATACTGCTTGCCGGTGATGTCCCAGTCCACCTCATAGGCAGGGGTCTGACCCTTGAGGTCGATGTCGACCACATTAAGTCCCTGGTGGTTGAGGATAGAGCGCGATGTAGGCTGGAAGTCGTAAGCCTGTAGGTCGGTGACGGCATTGCCGTCCTTGTCCTTCGCCGTGGCGGCATAAGACGTGCCGTCGAGGTCGATGAGGAACTGACGCTGCTGTTGCGAGTGGACATAACCTGCGCCGGGGGTGGGGTTGTAGAACATGGGGTAGCCCTCCGAAGCACTCACCACGGCACCGGCGGCTTGGGCATCGGCAGCGGTGTTGTAGTCGGAGAGTTTCGTCACGCTGGTCTTGATGACACCCGACCAGTCGGTATGGTCGTTCTTGGTGAGCGAGGTGTACATCACATAAGGGCGCAAGTCCTGGTCGTTGCCGGAGCGTGTAGAGGCATACTGTATGTCGTTGTTGGCAGAGCAGACACCGCCCCACAGCACGGAGTTGGCAAGGACAGCATTGTCGCGGCAGTAAACGCCGGCAGCACGGCCGGTGGTCATGCCGTTGACAGTGACTCCCGCACCGTTGCACTTGTTGTTGACAACGGTCATCTGGGTGACGGCACCGCCCTTGTTCATATAGATGCCGCCAGCCTCGGTGGTGGCAGTGTTGTTTGCCACGAGCACAGCGGTGCACGCTACCTGAAAGCGGCTGTCGCCCTTAGTGTTTCTGTTGGTCTCCACGTCATTGACCTTAATGGCAAGACCTCCACCCATGCGCCCCACACAACTGTTGATGATGCCTTGGCGCTGAATCATGGGATAGACGCCCTGCTTGTCGGGGCCTTCCATGCACACGCCGCCGCCATAGCCGTAGGAGGTGCCGATGCCGAGGGCCTGACACTCCGAAATGGCACAGTGCTCCACATAACCGCCGCCGTCCATATAGATGCCGCCGCCATCGCGCGAAGCCACACACTCACGCACCAAACAGTTCTTAAGATAGGAGCCTTCCACCATATAGACACCGCCGCCGTAGGCATTGTGCGGACGACCAGAGATGTCGTTGTTGGTGGCATTGCCGTGCTCTATGATACAACCCTCGAGGAGGGCGGAGCGGTAGCCGCCGCCATTCGACTTCGCCCTTCCAGTTGTGGCATCGAAGCCTTCGGTGGCGAAGGTGACGACATGATAGCAGTTGCCATAGAACGACGTGTTCCACTGCTCCTTGGTGGCACTCCACTCAAACTTGGCAGGTGAGGAGAGGTCGCCGGAGAGGATGGTCTGGTTTTTATAGAAAAAGCCGATGGCTTTGGGGGTTATCTTCTCACGGTCGTCCTTGGAGGCCTCGCCGGCATAGGTGACGGTGCCTGCATCGTCCTTCTCCTCGCCACGGAAACCACCGTAGACACTGATGCCGGCAGGAATCTTGAACGACATATAAAGGGTGCTACCACCACTCGACTCGGTGCTCTCCGTAGGGGTGTAGGTGCCGGCAGCCACCCACACCTCGCCTTTGAGGTTGTTGTCCACGAGGTCGTTGATGGCATCCTGGATGTTGGCCTTCGCCGTTGCCCACGTCTTGCCGTCGTTGGCATAGGTTCCGTTCTTCGACACATAGCGTATCTCGGTCGTTGTTGTCTGGGCCGCCACGCTGAGAGGGAGCGACAGCAGCATGAGTACTGTCAGTAAGAAGTCTATTTTGCGATGCATTGTTGCAATCATATATGTCGTTGTTTTTTTGTTTGCAGTGTTATTTATATGTTGGGGTGCAGTGTTGCATTTTGTAGTAGGGGCAGATCGCCGAGATGCCCCCGCGCTATTAGCTTTTTTTATGTGGGTGCATTTTGTAGTAGGGGCGGATCGCCGAGACGCCCCCGCGCTATTAGTTTTTTAATGTGGGTGCATCTCGGCGATCTGCACCTACTACGGTTTGCGTTTTTTGTTAAGTGGGTGCATCTCGGCGATCTGCACCTACTACGGTTTGCGTTTCCTGTTTTGAGGGGCGCGTCTCGGAGATACGCGCCTACTACATTTGCATTTCTCTAGCCCGCCCCGGCGGGGAGGGTTGGGAGGGGCTTTTGCTTTACTCCACCGTGGCTATCACGCGATACCAGCCGGTGTAGGTGTCGTTCAGCGTGGCGGGGGTGATGCTCGTCGTTACGGCAGGGCGCGATGCGCTGCCACCGAAGGTGACGGTGTAGTTTATCTTACCATCGGTGGGCGGCTGAAGCATGAAGGCGTAGGCTCTGCCAAGCCATTTGTTGGCTTCGTTCACGGTGTTCGCCGCTCCCGTTGTGCCGAGGACGAGGCTCGTGCCGTTGCCCGAGGGGTTGTCGGTAGGCTCAAAGACATTGCATGTCGTGGGCAGACCGGTGCAGGTGATGGTGGCAAGCTCTGTCGAGGGCTGCAACGCCGATGCCACCTCCCAGGTGAAGTCCACCTTGGCGGCGACATGATAGAGGCGCACCGTGGAACAGGTGAGGGTGACAACGCTACCGTTCGTGCTGCTCGTTATCACACCGTTGTTGGTGTCGTTGAGCGGCGTGGAGTAGATGTTCTTCAACTGCTCGGAGGTGAAACCGGACAGGTCGAGGGTCATCGCCTCCACCGTTGACTTGGGCGTGGAGTCGTCGTAGTCCGCCGGCAGCTTACCGCTGAGGTCATCGCGCGACGCAATGGCAAAGACACGGCTGTCGCCCACGTCGCCGGCGAGTTCCTTGTTTATCTTGAACGTCACATCGACATTCTTTTTCCAAAGTTCTGACTTGGTGTCCTTTTCCTCCAGCGTCCATTCATCCTGCGAGTTGTCTTCGCCTGCAGAGGCAGGGACTATCGTCTTTGTGAGCAACTCATAGTCCTCATTGCCGAAAGCGTCCTTCTCCTTCACGCACGCGTAAACGTAAAGGTAAAGGGGCTGCTCGAAGACAACATCATTGCCCGGGTCGCCCTGTGAGGCAGCACGGGAGGTCACCTCCGCATTGGAGGAGTATATCTCAATG
Organism: uncultured Prevotella sp.; assembly: GCA_964464505.1. Classification (GTDB taxonomy): domain Bacteria; phylum Bacteroidota; class Bacteroidia; order Bacteroidales; family Bacteroidaceae; genus Prevotella. The sequence goes on along the minus strand of CAYXGN010000069.1, from coordinate 283 downwards.
GGGATGGTCAGCGTCACCTCCTGCATCGTCGCCTCCTCGTCGGAAGAGCAAGCGGCAAGGGCGAGGGCAAAAAGGAGTGCCATCAATATGTTTGTTTTCTTTTTCATCATTCGTATATGTTTTCTCAATTTTATTGGGGCGTTGCATTTCGTAGTAGGGGCGGGCTGAAAGCCCAACCTTTCGTCAGCCCAGGGTAGAGTCACGGAGCGAAGCGGAGGGACGGCACCCTGGGTCGCTGTGTTCATACATTCCGTGCGCCCTGTAAGGGCAACTTTAAACGCCT
>CAYXGN010000068.1:0-10279 GCA_964464505.1 uncultured Prevotella sp. | reverse complement strand
GAGCACGATTACATTTCTTTTTAACTTCATCTATTTATCTTTTCTGTTTCCGCTGCAAAATTACTTGCGGCATGTTACAGCCAAGTTTACATGAAGTTGAAAGCCTGTGAAGAAAACAATACAAATGTGTTACAGTCCGCGGGAAAGCAAAAAAGCCATTGCAAAACCCGCGGGTTTTGCAATGGCTTGTCATTGTCTTACAATGTGTTATGGTGTTTACAGCGCATCGATGACGGCTTCGATGTCGCCGAAAATGCGGTCAAGCGCACCCGAACCGTTGATGTGATGGTGCACTCCCTCGGCCTTATACCACTCTATGAGGGGTGCCGTCTGGTTGTGATACACATCGAGGCGCTTCTTTATCGTCTCTGCGTTGTCGTCGGAGCGGCCGCTCTCTATGCCGCGTTTGATGAGGCGTTGCATGAGTTCTTCCTCGGGAACGTCGAGTTCTATCATTGCCGCCACCTTGTGACCGCGCTCTCCCAGCATCGTCTTCAAAGCCTCAGCCTGCGGTATTGTGCGGGGGAAACCGTCGAAGATGACACCCTTATGCTCCTTGCCGAAACTGTCATAGACCTTAGCAAGGATGTCAATCATGAGGTTGTCGGGAATGAGTTGGCCGTTGTCAATGTAGCCTTTGGCTGTCTTACCGAGTTCGGTGCCGTTCTTAATCTCACTGCGCAGCACGTCGCCGGTGGAAATATGATTGAGTCCGTAATGCTCAATCATAAGGTCGCTTTGTGTGCCCTTGCCTGAACCTGGGGCACCGAAAATTACTATGTTCTTCATCTTTTTACCTTTTTACTCTTTTATCTTTTAGGGGCGCGTCTCGGCGATCCGCGCCTACTACGGTTACCCCATCTTATTCGTGAAATCTGTAGTTTGTTCTTTTACTCCACAACAGAGTAGATGTCGCGGAGGTCGCGACCTCCCTGGTCGTAATCGAGTCCGTAGCCAACGATGAAGTCGTTGGGAATCTTCATTGCCACGTAGTCTACGGTCAAAGGAACGCGCAGACAGTCGGGCTTCTGAAGGAGAGCGCAGACGCGAACCGATGCGGGATGCTTCTCGTTGAGCATCTTTATCATCTCGTTCATGGTGATGCCCGACTCCACGATGTCCTCCACGATGATGACATCGCGGCCTGTTATGTCTTGGCTTAAACCTATGAGCTGCGTCACATTGCCCGTTGTAGAAGTGCCTTCATACGATGACATCTTCACAAACGATATTTCACAAGGCACTGTAAGCATGCGGATGAGGTCGGCAGCAAACATGAAAGAGCCGTTAAGGACAGAGAGAAGCAACGGCGTTTTGCCCTCATAGTCGCGGCTAATCTGGTTTGCCACAACCTGAACGTTCTTCTTAATCTCTGCCTCAGAAATGGACAATTTAAAGGTCTTGTCCTTTATCTTCACTGTGTTCATATAAAAAGCGTTACAATTTTATGGGCGCAAAATTACTAAAAATTACCTCAACTTGTTCGTGAAATTCGTGAAATCTGTAGTTAATGGACAAAACTCCGTGTCCTCGGTGTAATCTGTGGGAGCGTTAATGGGGGCGCGTCTCGGCGATCCGCGCCTACTATAGTTTGCTTTTTTATTCTTTTTCGCCCGGCAGAATCACTGCTCCTTCCTGTTTCTTTCCGTCCATCATGATGCGCAAGGGAGCCGTAAACCTCACATGGCGCACATGCGCTGTCTCCTCAACGGCAGGCATAGAATCGAGCAACGCTTTGTTGAACATGCCGTTACCGGCGGTGGGGTCCACCGTGAAGTAGCCCACTCCAAAACTCGTCAGGTTCTGGAAGAAGTGGGTTCCTTGACTCGGGTCCACGCGATAGTTCTTCAATGTCACCTCGACGATGACTCTTGCAGCACTGATATGGGGCCATTTCACCGGCACGCCAAGCCACGGGTCGCTCGAGCCCCAGCGTCCCGGACCCACGAGAACGTAGTTGTCGCCGGTGTCAAGAAACTTACGGTTGATGTCTTCTATCTCACGTGCGGTGGCAGGATTGTCCGCCGCCGAGAAGTTGTCATCGGCTTTTACATACACCACATCCGTCACATCGTCGCTCACCCCGTGCCCCAACGAGTTGTGGGAACGCACCAGACAGTTGTCGTCGGGCACTGCTTCGACATCCTCTTCAAGCATTTGCTTGGCATCGACAATGGGGCGTATCTGCAAGAGATAAAGACTTCCGGAGCGGTCGGAGTTGAGATTGCAGGCGAACTCTATCTCCACGGGGCGGCGCATACTCTCCGAGCCGTATTTCATCGACATCTGAAGCAACTCCGGCAAGGGGAACACTCCCTGCTGAAGCACGCCACTGAACGAGATTATCTTGCGGCCGCCGTCATAGAGTCCGTCGCGGATTACGTTGTCATAGGGGTCGAAGGTGGATGCTATGAAGTTGAGAGAGCCGTCCTTCTCTGCCTCTTTCACCTTCAGATTGAGTATGTTGAAGCCGTCGTCCACCTTGAAGTCGTTGCCCACATGAGCCATATCGAGGGCGTAGAAACGCGTCTGCGTCTCACGGAGAGCCGTCTCCAACTCACTGGTTTGCAGCACCTGGTGGGGATGATAAGGCGAGACGCGCAGCGTCTGACCTCCGTCCACGATGTATTTTCCCAATCCCAGGGCGAGCGAAGCAATGCCGTCCTCGGTCTGTTCGTCGCCGATGGGATAGTAGTTCAGCGACCGCAGCACGCCGGAGATGTTGGGATAGTAGCGCGTGTCGTGCTGCTTGCCCACCACCTCCTGCAGGATGACAGCCATCTTCTCTTGGTCTATGACATTGCTTGTGGCTGCCATGTACGCCTTCGAATCACGATAGTAAACCGAAGCGTACACGCCCTTGATGGCGCAGGCAAGCATTTCGAGCATGGCATACTTGTCGGCGAGATAGGGAATCATGTAGGTGGAGTAGATACCGGCGAACGGTTGGTAATGGGCATCCTCCAACAGCGAACTGGAACGGATGGCAATGGGATTCTTTGTTGCCTCGAAGAAGGTGAAGAAGTCGGCTATGAGCGCGTCGGGCAACTGCGCACGGAGGAAGTGGCGGAGAATTTCTTCGTCCGAGGCGTCGCTCAGTGCTATCTGGTAGAGGTTGTTCTGCTCCATGAACTGGTCGAAGATGTCGGTGCAGAGCACCACCGTCTTGGGTATCTGGACCGTTGCATTGGGGAAGGAATTAAACTCCGGGTGGGTCTTTATCACGTTGTCGAGGAAGGCAAGACCGCGCCCCTTGCCTCCGAGAGAACCGTCGCCGATGCGCGCAAAATGCGAGTAGGAGTCGAATTTCATACGGTCGAACACCGCCACGATGCCGATGTTCTTCATGTGGCGGTACTGGACGATGGCATCGAAGATAATCTGCCGGTGGGCAGCCACGTCCTGCAGGCGTTGCCATGTCACCTTTTTCAGAAACTCCGACACGGGGAAGATGGCTCTGGCGGAGAGCCAGCGGCTCATGTGATTGCGCGAGATGTGATAGAGCATCGAGTCGTCGGGGATGCGGAAGATGTTGTCCTGCAACTCCTTGAGGTTGCGGATGCGCATTATCTCGGCGTGCGTCTTAGGGTCACGGAATATGAAATCGCCGAAACCCATGTGTTCCTCCATAAGCAGGCGCAGGTCGATGCTCATCTTCTTCGAGTTCTTGTCGACGAAACGGAAGCCTTCTGCCTCCGCCTTTTCGCGGTTCTCCGATTCCGAACTCTCCATTATCAGCGGCAGGAAGGGGTCGTTCTTGCGGATGGCACGCAGCAGTTTCAGTCCTGCCTCGGCATCCTTCTCGCCTCCGAGAGGGAAGCGGACGTCGCTGATTACGCCGTGGATGTTGTCGGCATAGCGGCTGTAAATGTCCATCGCCTCCTCATAGGTGCGTGCCAACACCACCTTGGGTCTGCCGCGCATGCGCAGCGTGGCGGCGTGACGGTTGAGGGCCTCGGTAGAGAAACTCTTGCTCTGCGCGAGTATGTAATTATAAAGGTGTGGCAGGATGCTGCTGTAAAAGCGGATGCTGTCCTCCACAAGCAGAATCATCTGCACGCCGCCTTCGCGGACATCGTGCTCGAGATTCATCTTGTCCTCAATGAGTTTTATGATGGAGAGGATGAGGTTGGTGTTGCCAAGCCAGCAGAACACATAGTCGAAGATGCTCAGGTCCTCGTTCTCCATGCGCTTCGTTATGCCGTGGGAGAAGGGTGTGAGCACCACGCAGTGTATCTTCGGGAAACCCGCCTTGATGTCGTGGGCCACGCTGAAAGCGTCGTTGTCGGCGTTGCCCGGCATACAGATGACGAGGTCGATGTTCATTGTCCGCAACACCTGGAAGGCTTCCTCCGAGGTGCTCACCTGCGTGAACGTGGGCGGATAGCGCAGTCCCAGTTCCACATACTCATTGTAAATCTTCTCCTCCACACGCCCGTCGTCCTCAAGCATAAAGGCATCATAGGGGTTGGCTACAATGAGTACGTTGTAGATGCGGCGCATCATCAGATTGACGAAGGTCACATCTTTCAAATAAAACTTGCTGAATTCCTGGGGTACCATTGGCTTTGTCTGATTCCTTTAGGGGCGCACCTCGGCGATGTGCGCCTACTACGTTATGCTAATAAAGCAGCATGAGTCCGGCAAACGCCGCCCACACAATCATGCGTATAGGATTGATTTTCACTACCTGGGTGCCTACGAAAGCGGCAACGAAGAGTGCCACGCTGACACCGAACTGCCACGGATTTTGCCATGGCGACGAGAAGTTCTCGGGAGTCATAAGGAGCAGGGCGGCGGCACCGATGAGTCCCACCACTGCCGGGCGCAAGCCGGAGAGCACACTCTGCACAGGCTGCGTGTTGATGTATTTCATAAACACGCGGCACACAAGCACCATAAGGACGAACGATGGAAGCACAAGAGCGAGGGTGGCAGTGGCACTCCCCAACACTCCCATCATCTCGCCGAAGCCGGCGTTCCTCACCGCCGTGTAGCCGCAATAGGTGGCGGAGTTGATGCCGATGGGACCCGGAGTCATCTGGCTTATTGCCACAATGTTGGTAAATTCGTTCGATGTCAGCCACGCATGGCGAACCACTGTCTCGTGCTGAATGAGCGAGAGCATGCCGTAGCCACCGCCGAAACCGAACAGGCCTATCTGCAAGAAGGTGAGGAACAGACTTAAAAATATCATATCACGAATTTCTTTTTACGATAACATCCAATCTCAAAAAGGTTACTCTGTGGGCTTGACGAACTTGCCATAGAGGTAGCCTCCGAAGCCTGCCGCCAAGAGAACATAAATGGGATTGACGTTCATGAGCCATATAAGCAGCGCACTGACGATGGGAATCCAACAGTTCACCATTGAGATATGGGCACTCTTGGCGAGCGAGAACGTGGGGGCTGCTATCAGGGCAACCACCGCGGGCCTTATGCCACGGAACATTGCGGCGACGATGGCGTTGTCCTGAAACTGGTGGAAGAACATCGCAATGAGCAGGATGATGATGAACGAGGGCAGCACGGTGCCGAGCACGGTGCACAGCGCACCCCGCATCTTGCGCGTGCGGTAGCCCACAAAGACGCTCATATTCACCGCCAAGGCTCCCGGACAACTCTGCGACACGGCGAGGACATCAAGAAATTCGGCTTTGTCTATCCATTTGTTCTTCTCCACCACTTCCTGTTCTATGATGGGAATCATGGCATAGCCGCCACCGAGGGTGAACAGTCCGATTTTGAAGAAGGTGCGAAACAAATCGAGAAACATGCGCGCTTTACTTATTGTTTTCAATCCACTTGCGGGCGTTGACAAAGGCCTCTATCCACGGGGTGACCTCATCCTGACGGCGGTCGGCGGGATACCAGGCGTTCTGCCAAGGGAAGATGGCGCGCTCAAGGTGAGGCATCATCGCCAGATGACGGCCGTCGGCGGAGCAGATGCCTGCCACATTGTAGTCCGAGCCGTTCGGGTTGCCGGGGTAACCGCCGTAGTTGTAGCGTGCCACGATGTTGTATTTGCTTTCTGCTTCGGGCAAAGAGAACTTGCCTTCTCCGTGTGCCACCCAGATGCCCAACTTGTCGCCGCTGAGCGAAGAGAACATGACGCTGTTGTTCTTGGGTATCTCCAAACCGAGGAAGGCACTCTCAAACTTGTGCGAATCGTTGTGGAGCATGCGCGTGCGGTGCTCGTGTTCGGGGTTGATGAGGTTGAGTTCCACCATCAGCTGGCAACCGTTGCAGATGCCCAGCGAGAGGGTGTCCTTGCGCGCATAGAACTTGTCGAGGGCTTCCTTTGCCTTCGGGTTGAAGAGGAACGCGCCTGCCCAGCCCTTTGCCGAACCCAACACGTCGCTATTGGAAAAACCGCCGCAGAACACAATCATATTGATGTCTTCCAGCGTTTCACGTCCACTGATAAGGTCGGTCATCATCACATCCTTCACATCGAAGCCTGCGAGATAGAGCGAGTAAGCCATCTCGCGCTCGCCATTGGTTCCCTTCTCGCGGATGATGGCAGCCTTGATGCCCGACGGCGTGCGTCTGTCGGCACTGATGCCATAACTCTCCAGCGTGCCGCGGAAACCGTCGTGGAAACGCATCTCAAGGGGTTGCTGCTTGTAGTTGTCGCGGCGTTGTGCGGCGCAACCGTTGAAACTCTGGTCGCGGTCGAGCAGATAGGAGGTCTTATACCATGCGTCGCGCATCGCGTCGATGTCGAAACTGTGCTCGTAGTCGCCCTTCTTCACGACGATGGTGCGCTCCTCCGGCACGGGATAGCCTATCTTGGCGTAGCCTATGCCGTTCTCCTCCATAAACGTCTTGAACTCCTCCTTGTGCTTGTCGGACACCTGAACGACAACGCCGGGGTTCTCGGCGAGGAGCAGTTTCACTATGTCCTGTCCTGCGAGGTTGTGGAGGTTGATGTGCATTCCGCCCTTGGTGTTGGCGAAACACATTTCGAGAAGCGTGGTGATGAGGCCTCCGGCGGAGATGTCGTGGCCTGCCATTATCCAACCCTTCCCTATCATTTCCTGCACGGCATTGAAGCAGTCGGCGAAGTATTCGGCGTTCTTCACCGTGGGCACGTCATCGCCCACGAAGCCGAGACTCTGTGCGAAGGCACTGCCTCCGAGCCGTTGCTCGTCGAAGGAGAAGTCGATATGGTAGAGCGACGAGTTCTTGTCGTTCACCACAACGGGCGACACCACCTTGCGCACATCGCTCACCTCGCCTCCGGCGGAGACGATGACGGTGCCCGGGGAGATGATTTTCTCGCCGTTGGGATACTGCTGACTGAGGGAGAGGGAGTCTTTTCCTGTCGGCACGTTAATCTTCAATGCCAGGCAGAACTCGCTCAATGCGCGCACGGCACTGTACAACCGCGCGTCCTCGCCCTTCTGCGAGCGGCACGGCCACATCCAGTTGGCTGACAGCGACAGACTGTTCATGCCGTCGGCAAGCGGTGCCCAGACTATGTTGGTGAGGGCTTCGGCAACGGAGAGCACGCTTCCTGCCTCGGGCGATGCCAACCCTGCCTGGGGAGCATGGCCGAGGGCTGTGGCGATGCCTTTGTGTCCGCGGTAGTCGAGAGCCACCACGCCGCAGTCGCTCAGCGGCAACTGTATCTCGCCCTGACACTGCTGGCGCGCTATCTTTCCCGTCACGGAGCGGTCCACCTTGTTCGTCAACCAGTCTTTGCAAGCCACTGCCTCGAGCTGCAGCACACGGCGCACATACTCATCGAGCTGCTGGTCGTTGCCATTGGCAGCGCTTTCGTCGTGCTGATAGACTGCGTCGGCATAGTGGCGCACCACGGTCTCGTCGCGCATGATGGTCTTCGGCGAATGGCCGAACATCTGTGCCACGTCCAAATCGAACGGTTTCACACCGTCGCCCTGCTTGAACGAGAAGTGGGCGTCGCCGGTGGTCTCGCCGACGACATACAGCGGGGCGCGCTCGCGTTCTGCTATCCGTGCCACATGTTCTATGTGTTTCTCGTCAATGAGCAGTCCCATGCGTTCCTGACTCTCGTTGGCGATTATCTCTTTCGACGACAGTGTCTTGTCGCCGATGGGCAGTTTGGTCATGTCTATCTCTCCTCCGCACTCCTCAACGAGTTCGCTGAGGCAGTTGAGGTGACCTGCCGAGCCGTGGTCGTGGATGCTCACCACGGGGTTCACATCCTCTTCACAGAGCGCACGCACGAGGTTGTAGGCACGCTTCTGCATCTCCGGGTTGGCACGCTGCACGGCATTGAGTTCTATTCCGTTGCTGTAACGGCCAGTGTCTACGGATGACACGGAACCGCCACCGAGTCCGATGCGGTAGTTGTCACCTCCCACGACGACCACCTTATTGCCCTTCTGGGGCTCTTTCTTCAGGCAGTCGCGCTTCGTTCCGTAGCCCACGCCGCCGGCAAGCATGATGACTTTGTCGTAAGCATACTTCTCTTCGCCTTCCTGATGCTCGAAGGTAAGCACAGAACCCGTGATGAGGGGTTGACCGAACTTGTTGCCGAAGTCGCTGGCACCGTTGGAAGCCTTGATGAGAATCTGCTCGGGGGTCTGGTAGAGCCATTTGCGCACAGGCATGATGTCCTCCCAGTCGCGTGCCACGCCGCCATCGTCCTTAAGTCGGGGATAGGCTGTCATGTAGACCGCCGTACCTGCGATGGGCCATGAGCCTACGCCGCCGCCCATACGGTCGCGTATCTCTCCTCCCGTACCTGTGGCTGCGCCGTTGAAGGGCTCCACGGTGGTGGGGAAGTTATGGGTCTCCGCTTTCAGCGAAATGACGCTTTCGATGTCCTTCACCTGGAAGTAGTCGGAGGTGGACTGGTCCTTCGGTGCGAACTGCTCCACGACGGGACCCTGCGCGAAAGCCACGTTGTCCTTGTAGGCAGAGAGTATCTTGTTGGGGTTCTCCTTCGTCGTCTGCTTAATCATTGCAAACAGCGACGACTCCATCTCCTTGCCGTCGATGATGAACGTGCCGCCGAAAATCTTGTGGCGGCAGTGCTCGGAGTTAATCTGGGCGAAACCGAATATCTCGCTGTCGGTGAGCGGACGACCCAGCTGTTGCTCTATCTTGTGAAGGTAATCTATCTCCTCGGGCGAGAGGGCGAGACCCTCCTCCTCGTTGTATTCCTCAATGTTCTCCACGTGCTTGATGGGTTCCGGCTGGTGGTTCACGGTGAAGATGTCCTGGTTAAGGCCCTCATACATGCGCTGCAGCATGGGGTCGTGGTCGGCTTCCTTGCTCTCCACGGGGAAGTACTCCTCTATACGCGAAATGCCGTGGAGACTCATATTTTGAGTTATCTCTACGGCATTCGTACTCCATGGAGTAATCATTTCTCGGCGCGGACCCACAAAGAAGCCCTCAACAGTGTCGCCCTCGAGGAGCGAAGCACCGCCATACAGCCAACACAGTTCATCAATCTCGTCGCGGGAAAGGGCGTGGTCCACTTCCGTTGCTATCACACTCTTACTTGGAGTCAGGAAAAATAGAATCATAAAATGATATTATAAATGGCTTTTTAATTTTTATTCCGATTGCAATGAGGGGATGTTATGTGTGCAAAGGTAATAAAAAATAGGGATAACGCGCGCATTATCCCTATTTTTTGCCCCACATTGACAGGCAAACCGTAGAAGGTGCCAATCTCCGGGCGGCACCCTTTGCAAGTCTTTTTTTCTTGTCCATATTTGCGTATAAATATGTTAAAACGCCCAAAATTTACTTCGTCGGGAACTCGCAAAATAGAGGTTAAAGGACGTTAAAACCCTCTTCCGCCCTCAAACCTTACTTCAAGAAAATCGAAATATAGTAACTTCTTTTTCGAAAGAACACTCCTTCCCCCTCGAAAGTAACGAGTTTTCACCTCGAAAAGTGCCACTTTTCTCCTCGAAAAGTACTGCTTTTCTACCCGAAAAGTGCCGCTTTTCTCACCGAAAGTGGCATACTTTCTCCACTCAAAAAGCACCCTTAGCGCTAAAAACCTCATAACTCGCTGTCTGTCAATGTATTATCGATAAGCCCTCTGTACCCGAAAAATTCTGACAAAGTCCAGCCCTCGTCGATTTTTTTCGACTACAGAGCCCTTTAGAATCACCCTTTTCGGGTCACAAATATAGTACAATCGGGGGAAACCGTCATAAAAAGAAAGATAGTGCAAACGAGGGCAGAGTAAAGCTTGCTTTAACTATGCCGAGTGCAGCCTATCTTATGCAAAGGTAACCATAGTAGGTGCCGATCTCCGAGCGGCACC
>CAYXGN010000067.1:8702-10383 GCA_964464505.1 uncultured Prevotella sp. | reverse complement strand
GTACTTGCCGTGGATTACTCCAGTACTTGCCGTGGATTACTCCAGTACTTGCCGTAGAGGACTGGCGTTTAGCCTGCATTTTTGTTTTCAAAAGCCGTAAAGTGTCGAAGAAAATCAGTATCTTTGCATAAGATAGGCTGCACCTCAGCAATTAAAACAAGTTTTATTGCATTCGGTTTGCACTATCTTTGCCTAACAAATAAAGACAAAAAATAATGGAACCTACTAAAACCCCTCAGCGCAGCCCCATTTCGTGGGTGCCGACGCTCTATTTCGCCATGGGGATGCCCTTTGTGGTGCTCAATATGGTGTGTACGCTGATGTTCAAAGGCCTCGATGTGAGCGATGCCCAGATAGCCTTTTGGACTTCGATAATAATGTTTCCCTGGACTCTGAAGCCCCTTTGGAGTCCCCTTCTTGAGATTTACAAGACAAAGAAGTTCTTCGTCATTTTCACGCAGATAGCCACTGGCTGCGTATTCGGTCTTGTGGCTGTTGCGCTGCACCTGCCCCATTTCTTCGCCGTCTGCATCGCTTTGCTTGCCGTCATTGCTTTCAGCGGTGCCACTCACGATGTTGCTGCCGACGGCGTTTATATGGCAGCCCTCTCCAAGGACGACCAGGCGCGATACATAGGGTGGCAGGGAGCGTTCTACAACATCGCGAAGATAGCCGCCACGGGAGGCTTGGTCTATCTCGCAGGAATCCTCATCGACCATTACACGGGCGACCTTTCTGCCCTCGATGCCGCTGCCGCTGCTGCCGCAAAGAGGCAAGGGACGGTGATGGCATGGACAATAATCATGGCTGTCATCGGAGCCGTAATGGTGGTGTTGGGAGTCTACAACTCCAAGTTTGTGCCTTCCGAGGAGAAGCAGAAAGATGCCGTCCGCCCCGGATTCAAAGAGACAATGATTGAGTTGGGCAATGTCTTTGTGGACCTTTTCCGCAAGCGTCACATAGTGTATTACATCTTTTTCATCATTCTCTACCGCTTTGCCGAGGGCTTTGTGATGAAGATTGTGCCGCTGTTCCTTAAAGCCAGCCGTGCCGACCAGGGCTTGGGTCTGAGCGAAAAGGAGATAGGGCTGTGCTACGGCACCTTTGGTGCCGCCGCTTTCGTGATAGGAAGCATCCTCGCCGGTTACTATGTGGCGCACCGCGGATTGCAGAAGTCGCTCTTCTCGCTGTGCTGCGTGTTCAACCTTCCCTTTGTGGCCTACACGCTGTTGGCTTACTATCAGCCCGAGAGTTTGTGGCTGATAGGCGGCGGAATAGTGCTCGAATACTTCGGCTATGGCTTCGGCTTCGTGGGACTCACGCTCTTTATGATGCAGCAGATAGCCCCCGGCAAGCACCAGATGGCGCATTATGCGTTTGCATCGGGCATTATGAACCTCGGCGTGATGCTGCCCGGCATGCTCAGCGGTTATGTCAGCGACTGGCTGGGCTACCGCAATTTCTTCATCTTCGTGCTGCTCTGCACCATCCCTGCGTTCCTGATTACATGGTTCGTGCCGTTCACCTACCCCGACAAGAAGGAAGAAACTTAGTAGGCGCGTATCTCCGAGACGCGCCCTCGCAATCGGAAAAGCCACTCAAAGATAGTGCAAACCGAACGCAATAAAGCTTGCTTTAATTGCTGAGGTGCTGCCTATCTTATTCAAAGGGTGCGTCTCGG
>CAYXGN010000067.1:0-8602 GCA_964464505.1 uncultured Prevotella sp. | reverse complement strand
TTTAAAGAATCTACAATTATGAGTAAACTGAAAATCACCGGCAATCCGTTGCCAAACATGCCTTGGGAAGACCGTCCCGAAGGCTCCACTGCCGTTATGTGGCGTTGTTCCAAGAACCCCATCATCCCCCGCGACCTGCTGCCCACGAGCAACAGCATATTCAACAGTGCCGTTGTTCCCTTTGGCGACGGCTTTGCCGGAGTGTTCCGTTGCGACGACACCAACCGCCGCATGGTGCTCCATGTGGGTTTCTCCAAGGACGGAGTAAACTGGAACATCAACGAGGAGCCGCTGCGCTTCCAATGCGACAATGAGGAAATAGGTGAGTGGGTGTATGGCTACGACCCCCGCGTCTGCTTCATTGAAGACCGCTACTATGTGACTTGGTGCAACGGCTATCACGGTCCGACAATCGGCGTGGCGTGGACTACCGACTTCAAGACCTTCCACCAACTCGAGAACGCCTTCCTCCCTTACAACCGCAACGGAGTGCTCTTCCCGAAGAAGATAAACGGCCGCTTCGCCATGCTCAGTCGTCCGAGCGACACGGGTCACACTCCTTTCGGCGACATCTTCTACAGCGAGTCGCCCGACATGGAGTTCTGGGGACACCACCGTCATGTCATGGCTCCTGCCGCTTTCGAGGTGAGTGCATGGCAATGCATGAAGATTGGAGCGGGCCCCATTCCCATCGAGACCTCCGAAGGATGGCTCCTCTTCTATCACGGCGTGCTGCGTTCGTGCAACGGCTATGTCTATGCTTTCGGTTCGGCACTTCTCGATTTGGAGCAGCCTTGGAAAGCAACCCACCGCTCCGGACCCTATCTCATCTCGCCGCAAACGCCTTACGAGTGCATGGGCGACGTGCCTAACGTGTGCTTCCCATGTGCAGAACTCCACGACCCGCAGTCGGGTAAGGTGGCAGTCTACTACGGCTGTGCCGACACCGTCACCGGTCTCGCCTTCGGATATATACCCGAAATCGTGGAGTGGACGAAGAAAAACAGCATCATTTAATAGTAGGCTCGTATCTCCGAGACGCGCCCTCTCAATCGGGAAAAGCCACTCAAAGGGGCGCACCTCGGCGATGTGCGCCTACTACGATTTGCAAACGCCCAATTCTTTTACGATATGACAGACATAGAAATAGCACGCAGCACGAGGCTGAAGAACATCGAAGAAGTGGCGGCAGACTATGGCATCCCCACAGAAGAACTCGAACATTACGGTCGCTATATTGCCAAGGTGCCGTTGCGGCTCATCGACGAAGAGCGCGTAAAGAAGAGCAATCTCATCCTCGTCACCGCCATCACCCCCACGAAGGCGGGCATCGGTAAGACGACGGTGACGATAGGATTGGCTCTCGGACTCACCCGCATCGGTAAGAAAGCCGTGTGCGCCTTGCGCGAACCCTCGCTCGGCCCGTGCTTCGGACTCAAAGGAGGGGCGTGCGGAGGAGGCCATACCCAGGTGCTCCCGATGGACAAAATCAATCTGCATTTCACGGGCGATTTCCATGCCATCACGTCGGCTCACAACATGATTACGGCGTTGCTCGACAACTATATGTACCAAAACCGCGACAACGGTTTTGCCCTTCGCGAGGTGCTTTGGAACCGCGTCCTCGACATTAACGACCGCGGCTTGCGCGACATCGTGACGGGAATGGGAGGCAAAGCCAACGGCATCGTGCGCGAGTCGGGCTTCGACATCACCCCCGCATCAGAGATAATGGCAATCCTTTGCCTTGCCACTGATGAGCAGGACCTGCGCCGCCGCATCGAGAACATACTCCTAGGCTACACCGTCGAAGGCAAACCTTTCACCGTGAAAGACCTCGGCGTGGGCGGTGCCATAACCGTTTTGCTGCGCGACGCACTCTCCCCGAACCTCGTACAGACAACGGAAAACACCGCCGCCTTCGTACATGGAGGTCCCTTTGCCAACATCGCCCACGGCTGCAACTCTATCCTTGCCACCAAGATGGCGATGACTTTCGGCGACTATGTGGTGACGGAGGCAGGCTTCGGTGCCGACCTCGGTGCCGAGAAATTCTATGACATAAAGTGCCGCAAGAGCGGTCTCCGACCCCGGTTGACGGTCATTGTGGCAACGGCGCAGGGCTTGAAGATGCACGGAGGAGTGGCTGTCGATGACATCAAGAAACCCAACAGCGACGGACTCACACGCGGATTGGCTAACCTCGACAAGCACATCCGCAATCTGCAATCCTACGGTCAGACCGTCGTCGTGGCTTTCAACCGCTACGACAGCGACCTCTCCGAGGAGATAGCAATAGTGGAACGCTACTGCAAGGAGCATTCTCTGGGTTTCGCCGAGAACGATGCCTACGCCCAAGGAGGCAAGGGCGCAGAGGATTTGGCGCGCCTTGTCGTCGACACCATAGAGCGGCAGCCTTCCCAACCGATGCGCTTCGCCTATGACGATGACGACTCTCTGTCCGCGAAGATAGAAAAGGTGGCGACGAAAATCTATGGTGCCGCTTCCGTGACGTTCTCCCCCCAGGCAAAGAAGAAGTTGGCATTGGCGGAGGAGTCGGGCTACAGCCGCTTCCCGGTATGCATCGCCAAGACCCAATATTCCTTCTCCACCGACCCTAAACTCTACGATGTGCTGTCGGGATTCAATGTCAATGTGCGCGACATCGTCATCAATGCCGGTGCCGGGATGATTGTCGCCGTGGCAGGCGACATAATGCGTATGCCGGGATTGCCAAAGGTTCCGCAAGCCAATGTCATCGACATCGTGAACGGAGAGATTGAAGGTTTGTCATAAACGAAAGTCCACTGACACTCCATCCTCCTCCTTTTGAAATGAAGAAATACAGGATTAAGAAGAAATACCGCACTCCCGTAAGACTCTCGTGTCTCGGCTGTTTCGGCATCATCGTGCTTGTTGTGTTTGCCATTTGCCGCTGCTCTTGCAGTGGAAAGGGCGGTGACGACGGTGCCGAAACAAAGCCTCAGACCCTCATCCACCTCAACGACACACTCACAAATGCACTCGTCGACGTGCCTGGGCTGCACCCATTGGACAGCATTATGGCGCGTTATCTGCGCCGGTGGGAAATCAATGGCGCACAACTCGCCGTCACCCGCAACGACTCCCTGCTTTATGTGAAGGGCTACGGATGGGCGGACAAGGAAAGAAACGTGCCGATGGAGCCTTGCCACATCATGCGAATGGCATCGGTTTCAAAACTCGTCACCGCCGTGGGAATAATGAAGTTGCAGGAATTGCGACTCCTCCGGCTGAGCGATAAAGTGTTCGGCTCGAACGGAATACTCTCCGACACCACCTTTACCAACTCCATCCGCGACAAGCGCTATTTCGATATCACCGTAGAACAGTTGCTTCGCCACAAGGCGGGCTTCACCACTGCCGCCGGCGACCCGATGTCGTCCACACGCTATATCATGATGCAAAACCGTCTCACTGAGCCTCCGTCTCACCGCGAGTTGCTGCGCATCCTGCTGCGCCGCCGCCTCGGTTTCGACCCCGGCACGGCGCGCTGCTACTCCAACCTGGGCTACGTCATCCTCTCAATGATAATAGAAAAGCGGTCGGGCTTGAGTTACGAGAAATTCATGCAAGACTATGTGCTGCGCCCCGCAGGGTGCTTCGACTTCCATATCGCCGGCATTTACTATCGCGACCGACGCCCCAATGAGGTGCGCTATTACATGCACGGAGGCTCCGAACCGGTCTATGAGTACAACAACAGCGGCAACTTGGTGGAGAAATGCTATGGCGACACCGACCTACCGAGTCTTGCCGGGGCTGGCGCGTGGGTGGCTTCTGTCGCAGAACTGAGCCGTTTCATCGCTTCGATAGACGGCGACAGCATCGTGCCGGACATCATTTCGCCGAAGTCTGTGGCTGCGATGACGCAGGAAATGCCCTCCGGCGATTTCTCATTGGGTTGGAACCGCACCCCATCGGGGCGGCCTTGGATTCGCACGGGGTCGCTTTCGGGCACGAGTGCTCTTGTGATGCGCTACCCCGACGGGCAGTGTTGGATTCTAATCACCAACACTAGCACTTGGAAAGGGCATGGTTTCTCCACCGATACAATAAGACTCTTTGAGAAACTGCGCAAGAAATTCATGCCGCTGATGCCCCAGCGCAATCTCTTCAACATCTCCCCCAGCAATCAATAACGCCCACACTTTATGTCCATTAATCCTATTAAAATCCTCGTCCGACTCCTCTCGCTTGCCGTGGTGGTGCTCATCCTCGCCTCGGCAGCAATTCTCCGGAGCGGTAAAATCTTTGGTTTCGACATCGCCAATGCCCCTGTTGCCGTGGCAAAGACTGTCCACAACGACACCATCGCCATTGCCTCTGACGGCACAGTGACGGTATTCACAAAGCAGTTGGCAACCGATGTGCAGGGCTTTGCAGGGCAGACTCCGCTGCGAATAACGCTTAACAAGGAAGGTGTTGTCACGGCAATCGAGGCGCAGCCCAACTCCGAGAGTCCCGAATTCTTTGGGAAAGCCACTGCGCTCTTCGCCCGTTGGCAGGGCAAACCCATCGATGTGGCGATGCACGAAGAGGTGGACGCAGTGTCGGGAGCGACATTCTCGTCGCGCGCGATAATGGAAAATGTGAAGCGCGGACTCTCTTTTGCCAAGCGGAAAGCCTTCAGTGGCGATGCAGTCACGACTTTATCGGTGGGCGATAAAAGTAAAAGCGATTCGTCGATAGGCTGGACTTGCGTCGCCATAGTGTCGTTGTTGGTGGCTCTCTGTGGTGCCATAGTCCCTCTGTTTACAAACAACCGCCGTTGGCATTACGTTCAACTCGTACTCAATGTCGTTGTCCTCGGACTCTGGAGCGGCACTTTCGTGTCTTTCGCCCTGTTCCTCCGACTCTTTGCCGAGGGCGTATGTTGGTCGTCAATAGGCTCTCTCGCCGCCTCACTCGTAATTGTTTTTGTGGCTCTTTTCTATCCTCTCGCAGGTCGCGGCGGCCATTATTGCGCCCACATCTGCCCCTTCGGGTCGGCGCAGGAGTTGGCTGGGGCTCTCACAAAACGCAAGTTGCGCCTCCCGCCGCGCCTTAACCGCACTCTCACAGCGCTGCGCAACGTGCTCTGGGGAGTTCTCCTCGCCCTCATGCTCACCGCCACTTGGACGGCGTGGACGGATTATGAACTCTTCACGGCGTTCGTTTTCAGTGCCGCTTCGGTGTGGGTCGTCGTGGCAGCGGTGCTTTTCCTCATCCTGTCGGTGTGGGTTCCGCGACCCTATTGCCGCTTTGTCTGCCCCACAGGAGCATTAATAAAATTGTAAAAAGGAAATTAACACATTATGCAGAACAAAATGTTAATACTCAATTTCGTGCTCGCCATCGTCGTGGTGGTGCTTAGCGTGTGCCTCGTCAAGGCAAAGGGAAATGGTCAAAAGGAAGTGAATGCTGAGCAGGCAGTGCTCGACAACATCGCAACGCGCACAAGCATTCGCGACTACGAGGCTCGCCCCGTTGAGAAAGAAAAGGTGGAGAAGTTGCTAAAGGCTGCCATGGCTGCTCCGACGGCAATGAACCGGCAACCCTGGCACTTTGTCGTTGTCGATGATAGAAGCGTCCTCAATGCCATAGGTGGCGAAGGCCCCAACGCGAAGAAGTTTCAGAAAGCCCCTCTCGCCATCGTCGTTTGCGGCAATATGAGTAAGGCTCTCGAGGGTGACGGGCGCAGTTTCTGGGTTCAGGATGCCTCCGCTGCTACAGAGAATCTGCTCCTTGCTGCCCATGCCATGGGTCTGGGAGCAGTCTGGACGGGTGGTTTTCCGGCGCAGGAGCGTGTCGATGCGTTGCGCAAGACTCTCGCTCTGCCCGACAGCATCGTTCCTCTCAATGCTGTGGCGATAGGCTATCCGGCTGAGAATCCGCAACCGAAGGATAAGTTCAACGCCGCCAACATCTCCTACAACGCCTACGGCAAGTCGCTCCCAGACAACGATTAGAAGTCGACAACGGTTATTCCGGCACCGCCAAACTGCACGTGCTCGTCCTTGTAACCGGTGACATTGGGCACCGATTGCAGGTACTGGCGGATGAGTTGGCGCAGGATTCCGTTGCCCTTGCCGTGCAGGATGCGCACGCGCGACATCCCAACGAGGATGGCATCATCGATGAAATGCTGCACGGCATTGATGGCTTCGTCGCCCCGCATACCCCTGACATCGAGGTCTTGGTGGAAGTTTAGTTTGTGGTTGTCTATCGTTTGGCGCGTCTCGCGACTAATGGCGAAACTGCCGCGCCTCTTCGTTTCCGTGGGCTTTGCGGTGTGTTCCAACCGCGATGCTGCAACCGTTGTGCGCACATCGCCAAAGACAACGGTGCATTGTTTGCCGTTGATGCTCTCTATTTCTCCCACCGTTGTGAGTCCGCGCATGCGCACTGTGTCGCCCACAGCGAAGGCTTCTTTCCCCGAAGAGGGCGTTGCCGATGGCGTTGAAGCGGTCTGTGTCGTGGCTGCTTTCGCCTTGTCGCTTTTCTTCTCTTGCTTTCTTTTCTCGCGACGCTCCTTGCGTTGCATTATCTGCCTCATTTTCTTCTCGATGAGGTCGTCATTCTGTTTTGTGTCTATCTCACTGACATCGGTTTTGAAGGCGTTCAGTTCTTCGCGCAGCCGCTTCGTCTCTTCCTTCTCTGCCTGACTCTCGCGAATCTCGCGAATGGTGTTTTCTATGTTGCGGTTGCTTTCTTTCAGCAACTCCAACGCCTGTTCCTTGGCTTGCCGCAGTATCTCCTTCCGCTTGCGGTCGAGTTCCTTCACCTCCTCCTCGTAGCGTGCTATCGTCTTCTCCAGGTCTTTCTCGCGCTGGTGGATGTTTTGCCTTTTGTTCTCCCAATAGCGTTTGTCGCGCACGATGTCTTGCAGATACTTGTCGCTTTGGATATAGTCCGACCCCACAAGGTCGCTGGCTTGGCGTATCACCTCCTCGGGGATGCCTGTCTTCCGTGCTATCTCTATGGCGAAAGAGGAACCCGGCTGACCTATGGCGAGTTGGAACAGCGGCTGCATCTCGTGACGGTCGTAGAGCATCGCTCCGTTGGCGATGCCCTCATGGGAGTCGGCAAAGTGCTTGAGGTTCTGATAATGGGTGGTGATAACGCCCCAGGCGTGCTTATTGACAAACTGACACAGCACTGCCTCCGCCATGGCTCCGCCAATCTGGGGTTCTGTGCCTGTGCCGAACTCATCGATTAACAGTAGTGTGGCGTCGCCTGCCTGCCGCATCATGTTCTTCATGTTCAGCAGGTGGGAGGAATATGTAGAGAGGTCGTTCTCAATGCTTTGCTCGTCGCCGATGTCTATCATCACATCGCGGAACACGCCCACCTTCGACCGTTCGCTGATGGGAATGGAGAGTCCGCATTGCACCATATATTGCAGAAGTCCCACTGTCTTGAGACACACCGACTTGCCCCCGGCGTTGGGTCCCGAGATGATGAGGATGCGGAGGTCGCGCGTCAGCATGATGTCAAGGGGTACAATGTTTTTCTCCTGTTTCTTCAATGCCAGCCAGAGCAGAGGGTGATGCGCCGTAATCCAGTCGATGAGGGGCATCGCCTTCACCGTGGGCTCTATGCTGTTCGTCATCCTTGCCAGTTCGGCGCGGGCTCTGATGAAATCCACTTCGGCAAGAAGCCGGTAGGCATCGACAATTTCTTCGGCATGAGGGCGCACGAGTTTGGTAAACTCAGTGAGTATCACTATTATCTCGCGCCGCTCGTCTGCCTCGAGTTCGCGGATGCGGTTGTTCGCCTCCACCACCTCCGTGGGTTCCACAAACACTGTCTTTCCCGTTGCCGACTCATCGTGCACGATGCCCTTGATGCGGCGTTTCAGTGCCGGAGCAATGGGCACCACGAGGCGGCCGTCGCGTAGGGTGGGGGTGACATCCTTCTCTATGAGTCCCTCACTCTGCGCCGCGCGAAGTATGTTGTTGAGCGTTCGGGCAATGCTTCCCTCTGCCTTTTGCAGTTGCGCGCGTATCTCTGCGAGTCGCGGTGAGGCACTGTCCTTTATTCTTCCATACTTGTCGAGCATCTGGTCGATGCGCCGTGTGATGTCGTCGAAGGTGTGGATGCCCTCCGTGAGGGCGTGAAGGGTGGGGTAGTGGTAGTTGCCGTCGTCGTCATTCCTGTTCAGGAAGCGCACTATTGAGGCTATGGTTTCGAGCGAGCGTCGCAAATCGAAAATCTCGTTTTCTTCGAGATGAGTCCCCTCGAGGCGTATTCGCTTTATCGATGCGCGCATGTCGAAGAAGTATTGCAACGGAAAATCTTCCGCCTCCTCCTGCAAACGGCGGAACTCGCGCGTCTGCTTCAGCAGCGTGTTTATGCGCGAAGCGTCGTCAGAGAACGCCATCTCGTCCACCTTGTCCTTGCCCAACTGACACAGGCAATAGCCTTTCAGCAGCGCGCGAATCTCATCAAACTGTATCTTATGTTCGAAGTTCGTCGGATAAATCATGCTGCAAAGTTACGCATTTTCGCCGTATTTTCTGTCATTCGGGTGCACCTCGGCGATGCCTGCCTACTACGATTATCCAATCATCTCGCTTTT
>CAYXGN010000066.1:4845-10479 GCA_964464505.1 uncultured Prevotella sp. | reverse complement strand
CCTAAATTTTCGGGTTAGTCCATACGCGAGAAATAGTCGTCCGGGGTGTATTCCCGGAGTATTTCGAGTTCGTTGGTGTCTTTATGAACGAGGGCGAGAGCAGGATGCGAGATACCGTTGAAGGTGTTTGTCTTCACCGTGGTGTAATGAATCATGTCCTCAAAGATGACATTCTCGCCAATTGTGAGTTCATGGTCGAAGCGCCAGGCAGCCATGAAGTCGCCCGAAAGACAACTGTTTCCGCCCAAGCGGTACACCTTATTATTATATAAGACATCGCCGTCGAGCGTCTCGGCACCGCGCACTGCGGGTCGGTAAGGCATCTCGAGGCAATCGGGCATGTGGCAAGTGAAGCTCACGTTGAGTATTGCCGTGCGGATGCCATGGTCTTCCACCACATCCACCACCTGCGAGACAAGAGGCCCGGTCTGCCATGCGAAGGCACTGCCGGGTTCCATGATGACCTTAAGCCAAGGGTAACGCCGGTGGAAGGCGTTGAGCGTGCGGATGAGCAAAGGGGTGTCGTAGTCCTTGCGGGTCATCAGGTGGCCGCCGCCGAAGTTTATCCATTTCAACTGCGGGAACCATTTCGAGAACTTCTCTTCGATGTGCGCCAGAGTGCGGACAAACACGTCTGCCCCACTCTCGCAATGGCAATGGCAATGGAAGCCCTCGATGTCGGAAGGCAAATCGTGCGGCAGCAGACCCGCAGTCACGCCGAAACGGGAGCCTTTGGCGCAGGGATTATAGAGGTCGGTCTCTATCTCCGAGTATTCCGGATTTATGCGGATGCCGAGGCTGATTGCTTCGTTCTGCGCCCTCACCCTGTCGTGAAAGCGGCGGTATTGCGACAGCGAGTTGAACGAGAGATGACTTGAAAGCGAGGCTATCGCGTCGATTTCATAATCCGTGTAAGCCGGGGAGAACGTATGGGCCTTATTCCCGAACTTCTCGACAGCGAGCCGCGCCTCTGCCAGCGAACTCGCTGTTGTGGAACCAATGTATTCACGAAAGATAGGAAAGACCTTCCACAGGGCAAACGCCTTGAAGGCAAGGATTATCTCGACATCAGCCTTCTGCGCCACAGACTTAATGAGTTGGAGGTTGTTTCTCAACAGTTTCTCCTCCAACACATACATCGGGCGGTGGATTTCCTTATATGTCGCAGTGTCTATTCGCATCGTCATGGATTTCTGCAAGCCGCCTCAGTTCTTCTTCAACACCACTGCCGAGCGCGCCGGGATATACATCTTCAACCACTCCTTATGGTCGTTCACATAGAGCGGGTCGTAGTTGGTGAAGTGGGTCACGGTGTCGTCGGCGAGTCCGTTGCCGCCAAACTCCGTTGCGTCGGTGTTGAGGACTACATCGTAGGAGCCTGTGGGGACGAGGAAACCGTAGTCCGTGAACGAGCGCGTGGGGCTGAAGTTGAAGATGAAGACAAGGTCGCCGCGCATGTAGGCGAGCACCTGGTCGCCGTCGTTATGCCATATCTCCACCACTGGGAGTCGCTGTATGGCTTTCACCGTTTTAAGTGTTTCGAGCATCCTGCGGTCGAAGTCGCCGAGGAATTTATAGTCGAGGTCGGGGTTGTCCACAAGGTTCCACTGCCTGCGCGCATACTTGTAGCTCCATCCGTTGCCCTCGCGGGGGAAGTCAATCCATTCGGGATGTCCGAACTCATTGCCCATGAAGTTGAGGTAGCCGCCGTTGATTGTCGATGCGGTGACGAGTCGTATCATCTTGTGCAGGGCTATTCCGCGGTGCGCGCGGTCGTTCTCGTCGCCGCGTTTGAAGTGCCAGTACATGTCGGCATCAATAAGCCGGAAGATGATTGTCTTGTCGCCGACGAGAGCCTGGTCGTGGCTTTCGCAATAGCTTATGGTGTGTTCATCGGCGCGGCGGTTGGTCACCTCCCAGAAAATGGAACTGGGTTTCCACGCCTCGTCGGGCAGTTCCTTGATGGTCTTAATCCAATAGTCGGGTATGTTCATCGCCATGCGATAGTCGAAGCCATAGCCTCCGTCGTCGAACTTGGCTGCGAGCCCCGGCATTCCGCTCACCTCCTCGGCAATGGTGATGGCATTGGGGTTCACCTCGTGGATGAGAAGGTTGGCGAGGGTGAGGTAGCAGATGGCGTTGTCGTCCTGGTGTCCGTTGAAATAGTCGGCGTAGTTGCAGAACGCTTCGCCCAAACCGTGACTGTAATAGAGCATCGAAGTCACTCCGTCGAAGCGGAAACCGTCGAAATGGAATTCCTCAAGCCAGTACTTGCAATTCGACAAGAGGAAATGGAGCACCTCGTCTTTGCCGTAGTCGAAGCACAGACTGTCCCAGGCGGGATGTTCGTGGCGGTCGCCAGGATAGAAATACTGGTTGGGGTCGCCGGCAAGGTTTCCCAAGCCTTCCACTTCGTTTTTCACAGCGTGGCTGTGTACGATGTCCATTATCACGGCTATGCCTTCCTTGTGGGCGGCGTCGATTAGCTGCTTCAATTCCTCGGGAGTGCCGAACCTGCTCGATGCTGCGAAGAAACTGCTTACATGATAGCCGAACGAACCGTAATAAGGATGCTCCTGTATTGCCATTATCTGTATGCAGTTGTAGCCGTCGGCTTTCACCCTGGGTAGCACGTTTTCGCGGAACTCGGTGTATGTGCCCACCTTCTCGGCATCCTGCGCCATTCCCACATGGCACTCATAGATGAGCAGCGGCGAGCGGTTGGGTTTGAACGCCTTGCGCTTCCATTGGTAAGGCTCGGGGTTCCACACCTGCGCCGAGAAAATCTTCGTCGCCTCGTCCTGTACCACGCGCTGGCACCAGGCGGGGATGCGCTCGCCCGAGCCGCCGTCCCAATAGACGTGCATCTTGAACAGGTCGCCGTGGCGCACAGCCTTCTCGCTGAGCCGCAGTTCCCAGTTGCCTGCCTCGTCGATGCGCTTCGCCTTGTAGCGGTCAGTCTCCTTCCAGTCGTTGAAGTCGCCCACGAGATAGAGGGCAGTGGCGTTGGGAGCCCACTCGCGGAACACCCATCCGTGCGACAGCTTGTGCAGACCGTAGTACTTATAGCCGTTGGCGAAGTCGGTGAGCCGTTTCTTTCCGTTGTTCGTCAGGGCGTTGATTTTCCACAGTGCGTGCTCATGCCTTCCGCGGATAGCGTCCTCGAAGGGTTCGAGATACGCATCATTGCGCACCAGACCTATGTGTTTTGCAGCCGCGCTGCTTCTCTTCTCTGTTTTCTTTGTATTTGTTGCCATAGCCAAGTGGTGTTATTTTTCCTTATCCTCGTAGCGTTTTCCACGCTCGTAATAGCCTTGCTTCACAATCTGCCCGTTGCGGTCTTTCTCCACGAACTTACCGTCGCGGCGGTCGTCCACATAGGTTCCTTCAAAGCGTTTGCCGTCCTTTGTCTCTTCTATGGCGGCACCGTTGCGCTTGCCGTTCTTGTAGATTCCTTTATAACGGCTGCCGTCGGCGAAATGGATTATCACCTCCCCGTCAATCTTGCCCTGGCGGAAACTGCCCTCATAGGTGTCGCCGCCCTTTTTCACGAGTTTTCCCGTGCCATGCTGCATGTCGGCTTTCCACTGTCCGGTGTAGGTGTCGCCGTTCTTCCATACGAACGTGCCCTGCCCGTCCTTGTCGCCCTCGTTGAAGTGGCCGGTGTATTTGTCGCCGTTGTGATATTTGAAGATGCCTATGCCGGTGCGCTCGCCCTGCACATAGTCGCCCTCATACACGTCTCCGTTCTGAAACTTGTAGATGCCCTTGCCGTTCTGTATGTCGCCCTGCCAGTCGCCCACATACACGTCGCCGTCAGCGTAGCGGTTGGTGCCGCGCCCCGACCGTTGGTTGTTAAGCCACATCCCTTCGTAAGTCGTTCCGTCGCCCCAGTCGAAGAATCCCTTGCCGCTTTTCTGGTCGTTCTCCCAGTTGCCGTCGTAGTAAGCGCCGTTGACGAAGGTGTATTTGCCTTTTCCCTGGCGTTTGTCCTTCTGCCACATGCCGTCATACTTGTCGCCGTTGTAATAGTACATCACGCCGTGGCCGTGCTGATAGTCACGGAACCAGAGACCCACATACTTGTTGTTGTTCATGAAGTAATAGGTGCCGTTGCCGTGCTGCTGGTCCTGGAACCACTCGCCTTCATACTTCTCGCCGTCGGAGAAGGAGTAGACCCCCTGTCCCTGACGCTTGCCTTTCACATATTCGCCTTCGTAGGTGTCGCCGTTACTGAACTGCGTGAAACCCTTTCCGTGGGGTTTTCCCCCCTGCATCTCGCCTTTATACTGCCCGCCGTCGTGCGTGGTGCAGGAGCCGAGAGTGAGTTTCTGACCCTGCGCGCCGACAGTAAGCATCAGCGAGAACAATGATGTTAGTATGTATTTCTTCACTTTTCCTTTTTTTTAGTAGACGCGTATCGCCGAGACGCGTCCATGAATAAATGTAGTAGGTGCGGATCGCCGAGACGCACCCATGAATAAGTTTGGCTCCTTGAGGGGCGCATCTCGGCGATCTGCGCCTACTACGGTTTGCTTTTCTTTTTCGTGTAATTTTCATAAGATAGGCTGCACCTCAGCAATTAAAGTGAACTTCATTGCGTTCGGTTTGCACTATCTTTGTATAATCTGTAGTTATTATTTTTGCAGTCAATTCACAGTGATGTGGAAGCAGCCTTGTTTCACCTCGTATTTCACAAGGCACCGCTGTTGCCGGCGCATGTCGTTGAGCACCTCGCTGAGCACCCATTTCAGCGTGTCGTTGCGCACCTGCCGGCGCTGCGGTCCGTCGGGAGGGGAGACGGTCTTGTAGCGGTTGTAGCAGATGTCGAAGGTGGTGCCATAGAGGTGGCAGCTGTTCTCCGTGGCGTTGGCGTTGCGGCTGCGGAGCTTTGCTATATCAGCCTTACTGCGGAGCACCGATGTCACGATGATTTTATGCAGTGGTATCTGCTTTGTCTGCAGGCTGTCGAAGAAGCTGCGGCCAATGTCCTGCAGCAGAAGGGCAGCGCGCGGCACGAGGTAAGGGATGCTGTTGCGGAGCCGGTCGACATGGAAGAAAGGGTTGCTGCCCACATACACGAGTTCCGCCTTGCGCTGCTCCGCATCCTCGCAGTCCATCACCGGCTTCACGCCGTGGCGTGTGGCGGCAGCCAACTGCACATCGTTCTGGTCGGGGAAAGCGTTGCCGAAATGCGGCACACTGTAGATTCCGTTCTTCACGGGACTGCCGTCGGCGCGGAAGAAGCGCGACCTTACTGCCGTCGAAGACTTCGCCGGCTCCGCCTCTGTATCCATGGCGTCAGCGGTGGAGTCCACTGCCGCGCTGTCCGACACGCTGTTTTCAGTGGCAGCGGAATGGTCGAGGGCTATTGAGGGATAGGCGCAGCGCAAGCAAGCAAGGGCTATCACCACCACGCCAAATCCTTGAAGATATCGTTTTTCTGTAATTTTCATTTTCTCTGTAAAGATAGTGCAAGCCTACCTTATGCTTGCAAAGATAGTGCAAACCGAATGCAATGAAGTTTGCTTCAAATTGCTGAGGTGCAGCCTATCTTATGCAAAGGTAGTGCAAACGAGGGCAATGAAAACTTGTTTTCAGATTGCCGAGTGCAGCCTATCTTATGCAAAGGTA
>CAYXGN010000066.1:0-4745 GCA_964464505.1 uncultured Prevotella sp. | reverse complement strand
GGCAATGAAAACTTGTTTTCAGATTGCCGAGTGCAGCCTATCTTATGCAAAGGTAGTGCAAACGAGGGCAATGAAAACTTGTTTTCAGATTGCCGAGTGCAGCCTATCTTATGCAAAGGTAACAATAAAATCTCAAACAACGGCTTTTCAGCTTTCAAATTATAGTAGGCGCGGTAGTAGGTGCGGATCGCCGAGACGCACCCCTCGAGAGGAGTCACGTTTGCGCAGGCGCATCTCGGCGATCTGCGCCTACTACGGTTTGCCCTTCTTTTTCACCGAAATCAGTAGTTATTATTTCGAGGGGCGCACCTCGGCGATGTGCGTCTACATTTAACATTTAGTCGGTTTATAATTCACAAAATGAACTTATAAACGCCCTCGAAAGTCGAAAAAAAGTTCAACGAAAAATTGAATTCTAGAGATTGAAAAGGGGCAAAATTGAGTTTGTAGGCGGATGCGGACTTTGAGAAAATCCAAATATGGGGCATTTTTGTCGCAAAGAAGTTTGTTTCAAGGAGCAAAGATGCCTTTTCCAGGGAGTAAACAAGGCGCTTTCGAAGAGTAAAGTAGGCGCTTTCGCATCGTAAACAACATACTTTTGCATCGTAAACAACATACTTTTGCATCGTGAAAAGGCTGCCTTTGGTCTCAAAACAGCGCAAACTGCTGATTGTCAATGAGTAAGCGATAAGCCCTCTACGGTCGAATAATTTCGCACAACTTCCTCCTCGGTCGATTTTTTTCAATTTCTCGCGCCTTTAGAATGTTAAATTTTAACATTTGTGAAACATCTGTTCGGAAACGAATTTATAGTAGGCGCGTATCTCCGAGACGCGCCCCCGAATAAGAATGGCTGCACTATCTTTGAGGGCGCGTCTCGGAGATATGCGCCTACAATTTATCGTTGCAAAACATTTTTTCATAAAAACATTGTCTCGCAAAAGGAAAAATGTGTAAATTTGCATAACTTTGAATAGCATGATTTACGTCGCCTTACCTACTAACCAAACCCGACGGCTTTCCTTCTACCTCGCGATGGAGGAATACATAGCCCGAAATTTCGATGCGGGCGACTATTTCTTCATGTGGCAAGTGGAGCCTACCGTCATCTTCGGGAGGAACCAACTCATTGACAACGAGGTCAATATGGAGTACTGCCGCGAGCACCACATCAATATGTTTCGGCGCAAGAGCGGAGGCGGATGCGTGTATGCCGATATGGACAACATCATGTTTTCCTACATCACCGAAAAGGGAAATGTGAGTCTGACATTCAGCAAATACATAACGATGGTGGCGCGCATGCTTCAGAAACTCGGTGTGGACGCTGTGGCAAGCGGGCGCAACGACATAATGATTGACGGGCGCAAAGTGTCGGGAAACGCCTTCTACCAACTGCCAAACAGGAGTATCGTGCACGGCACCATGCTTTATGACACCAATATGCAAAACATGGTGGGCAGCATAACTCCCACAGACGAGAAACTCATCAGCAAGGGAATAAGCAGCGTCCGGCAACACATCACACTGCTAAAAGACCATATCGGACTGTCACTCAACGCTTTCAAGGAGTTCGCGAAAGCGAGTCTTTGCAGCGGAAGTGTCTGTCTGAACGAGCAGGACATAGC
Source organism: uncultured Prevotella sp. (assembly GCA_964464505.1). GTDB lineage: Bacteria > Bacteroidota > Bacteroidia > Bacteroidales > Bacteroidaceae > Prevotella. The sequence continues at coordinate 3,117 of CAYXGN010000066.1, read as the reverse complement.
GGGTGTGGAGGCGATTGAGAAGGAGTATCTCTCGGAAGAATTCATCTTCGGCAACAACCCAAGCTACAACATCACCCGGAAACGCCGCATTGAGGGCGTGGGAGACATAGAGGTGAGGATGCAACTGAAAAATGGCATCATCAAAAAGATGAACATAATGGGCGACTTCTTCCTCATCGGTGACATCGGAGAGCAGATGATAAAGCCGCTCATCGGCACACGACTCGACCGCGACAGCCTCAGCAAGGCTCTGCCCGATGACCTCAGCCGAGTGATAATGCACCTCGAAAAGGAGGACTTCGTCAGCTTGCTCTGCTGATGAAATCGTAGTAGGCGCGTATCTCCGAGACGCGCCCCTCGAGTGGAGTCAACGTTTGCGAAGGGCGCGTCTCGGAGATACGCGCCTACTACAATTTGCCTCGCAATCTGACAAAAATGATTTTCAGAAAACCACCATAACGAAAAAACAACCTTAAAAACAAATCTATTATGGAAGAGAAAAAGACGTGTTTGTACGACAAACATGTGGCACAGGGAGCACTGATGCAGCCTTTTGGCGGATTCATCATGCCCATTCAATACTCGTCAATCATTGACGAGCACAACGCCGTGAGGCAACATTGCGGTGTGTTCGATGTCTCCCACATGGGCGAAGTCACCGTAAAGGGTCCCGATGCGGAGCGTTATGTCAATCACATTTTCACCAATGACATCGCCAACGCACCCATAGGCAAGGTGTTCTACGGTATGATGCTCTACCCCAACGGAGGCACCGTGGACGACCTGCTGGTGTATAAGATGGCGGAGGAAGAGTTCTTCCTGGTCATCAACGCAGCCAATATCGACAAGGATGTGGAATGGATGCAGGGTCAGCTTAAGGGCTTCGACGTGGAGTTTGCCAACCGCTCCGATTTCTACGGACAACTCGCCGTGCAGGGTCCGGAGGCAGAACAGGTGGTGGAGGAAGTGCTCCATCTGCCGTGCCGCGAGCTTGTGTTCTACACCACGAAGACCATCAACAACGGCAAGGAGGACATCATCGTGAGCCGCACAGGCTACACCGGCGAGGACGGATTCGAGATTTACGCCTCCCACGAGTTCATTCGGGAGCAGTGGGATGCCCTGATGGCATCGGGACGCTGCAAGCCCTGCGGACTGGGATGCCGCGATACGCTCCGCTTCGAGGTGGGACTGCCGCTCTATGGCGACGAACTCTCAAGCGAGATTTCGCCTGTCATGGCGGGATTGAGCATGTTCTGCAAACTCGACAAGGCTGAGTTCATTGGCAAAGAAGCCATCGCGGAACAGAAAGCCAACGGCGTGGAGAAGAAGATTGTGGGAATAGAACTCGACGACAAAGCCATACCGCGCCACGGATACAGCGTGCTTCACAACGGCGAAGTTATTGGAGAGGTGACGACAGGCTACCACACCATCTCCTCGGACAAGAGCGTTTGCATGGCACTCATCGATGCACGCTACTCCAAGCTCGACACTCCTTTGGAAATACAGATACGCAAAAAGACTTTCAAAGGACGCGTGGTGAAGAAGCGTTTCTACGACAAGCACTACAAGAAATAAGCACACCCCTACCCTAAACGACATTTTATAACAAAACTATTAACAAATAAACAATTACAATTATGGCAAAAGTTATTGAAGGACTCTATTACTCTGAGTCGCACGAATATGTAAAGGTTGAAGGCGAATACGGTTACATCGGCATCACCGATTATGCCCAGAACGCACTCGGCAACGTGGTCTATGTGGACATGCCGGAAGTGGACGACGAAGTGGAAGCAGGCTCCGACTTCGGCGCAGTGGAGAGTGTCAAGGCAGCAAGCGACCTCATCGCGCCGGTGTCAGGAACCGTTGTTGAGGTGAATGAAGCACTCAACGACTCGCCCGAACTCATCAATACCGACGCTTTCGAGAACTGGATTATCAAGGTAAAGATGTCCGACAAGGCTGAGCTCGAGGCTCTTATGGATGCCGCCGCTTACGAGAAGCACTGCGCAGAATAAACATTTAAGAGTTGAATCTATGTCATTCAAATATTTTCCGCACACCGAAACGGACCTCAAGGAGATGTTGCAGAGAGTGGGAGCAAAGTCGCTCGACGACCTCTACAACGATGTTCCCGAGTGCATCCGCTTCAAAGGTGAGTACGACTTGCCGCAACAACGCAGCGAGACGGAGGTGCGCCAACTCTTCGAAAGTCTTGGCGACAGCAACCGGCGGCTCACTGTCTTCGCAGGAGCGGGGTGTTACGACCATTACACTCCTGCCATAGTGCCAAGCATAATAGCACGCTCTGAGTTTCTAACGAGTTACACTCCCTACCAGGCAGAGATTTCGCAAGGAACGCTGCATTACATCTTTGAGTATCAGAGTATGATGGCTGAGCTGACCGGAATGGATGTCTCCAACGCGTCGATGTACGACGGCAGCACCGCAACGGCAGAGGCAGCACTCATGGCAATAGCCTCGGTGAAGAAGTCGGACACCGTTCTTGTCTCCGCAACCATCGACCCGAAGGTTCTCCGAGTGGTCAACACCTACGCCCATTTCCATGGCATCCGCATCGAGACGATAGCCGCCGTGGAGGGCTGCACCGACAAGAGCGCGATGGAGAAACGGCTCGCCGAGGGCGGCGTGGCAGGCGTAATAGTGCAGCAACCCAATTATTATGGAGTCGTGGAGGACTACGACGGCTTCGCCGAGGCGTGCCACGACAACAAGGCTCTGTTCATAATGAACTCCGTTGCAGCCGACCTTGCATTGCTGAAAACGCCCGGTGAACTGGGAGCCGACATCGCTGTTGGCAACGGACAATCATTGGGCATTCCGATGAGCTTTGGCGGTCCGTCGGTGGGCTATATGTGTGTGACAGAGAAACTCATGCGCAAGATGCCCGGACGCATTGTCGGCAAGACTCTCGACAACCGTGGACAGCGCGTCTTTGTACTCACCCTTCAGGCGCGGGAACAGCACATCCGCCGCCAGAAAGCCACTTCCAACATCTGCTCCAACGAGAGTCTGATGGCACTGTTCGTCACCATTTATATGGCGGTGATGGGTAAAGAAGGACTGAAAGAGGCTGCACAGATGTCGTAC
>CAYXGN010000065.1:0-10510 GCA_964464505.1 uncultured Prevotella sp. | reverse complement strand
TGAGCAACAGTGCTGCGATGAGCCACGCTTTACTATGTCGCTTGAGATTCATCATAGTTTGTTCTGCTTCACATATTCTATTCCCAACTGTCTGGCGCGCTCGATGTTGCGCTGCATTATGCGCTTCTGCTTGGTGCTTTTCTGCTTTGTTATGTCGGCAGGCTTTTGTTCTTGGAGAGGCCGAGAGGTGGGGTTCCAACTCAGATTGATGTCCCATTTCTCCTTGCATTCTATCGCTTCGGGATAGTAATACACCGCCTCGGGCTGCCTGTCGAGAGCGTATTCGCCCGTATCCCACACTCCGTTGCCGTTGATGTCGACGAAAAGGCGGGCGTAATAAGTCGCCGGGAGGAGGTAATAGAACTGTGCCGTGCCGTCGATGAGACTTGCTGTCTTCACCACTGCGTCTTGAGTGTTGAGCAGTTGCACCACCACTGGCGCATCGGTGAAATTGGGTATGGTGAACATCAGACTGCCATACTCGTCGAGGGAGCGCACCTTGAAGCCGCGCTTTATCTTCGGCGTCACCAGACCGTAGATGTCGGTGAACGCCATGGAGTCTATCTCCAGACTGTATTCTATGTCGGGCCGCCACTCGCCGCGAAGCAGATAGTTGCGCCGCGAGAGCGGAGTGTGGCTGCCGATGGAGTCGCCTGGCGCGGCAATGGGGCACGCCTCGAGCCGGAAGGGGGCTTTATACCACAGCGTGTCGTGCTTGGCGTAGAGGTGGATGAGCGTGGTGTCGATGCGTTCCAGGGGAGTTTCAAACTCGAAACGGATGTTCTTGTCGGGGTCGAGACTCGATGTCGTGCGCAGATTGAGTTTTGTTGTGGCTGCGGGCATGATGCTGTCGTAGGGTTCTCCGCGTTTCTTCCGCTTCTCCTGCTTCTTTGACCAGTCCTCGAAGTCCTTCTGCTGTTTCTTCAGTCGGCGCGTATAGGTGTCCTTGGAGAGCACCTGCAGGGTGTCGGTCTTTGGAGAAAGATTCCCCAAAGTGTCGGTGGCGAGATAGGAAATGGTCAAGTTGAGGGTGTCGCGGTTGACGAGTGAGGTGTCAGTGAGCCAATAGTTGATGGTGTCGCGATGTGCCGATGGCTCTATGAGGAGTCCTTTCGTCGCGTCGAAGTCGAGTCCGCGAAGGTCGGGAAGGGTGTCGCTGCCGTAACTGAACGTAAGGGTGAAGTGAGTGGCTTGCTGTCGCTCCGACTTCATGAAATAGCGGTCGGTGAGGGGTTGGGTGAATGCCCGCAGCGTGATGTCGTCGGGCATGAAGTGCGTGTAGCCCACGCGAGCGATGCTTTTAATGTGGAGGGAGTCAATCCATGTGGTGTCCTGACGGAACGCTTCGGCTGTCGTCGGGGTGAAGGTGTCGTGGGTGAACGCCAGTTGTTCCGCGCGTTGCGACAGCATGTAGTTGCCGTCCATGTCGGTAAGGGAATAGACGCGATAGGTGCCGGGGGCTACTCCCCGGATGACGAAGTGTCCGCGCGAGTCAGTGCGCGCCACGCGCAGCATGGGTTTCGTGGTGAAAGCCGAGTCGGAGAGGTCGGCATAGAGTCCCACGAGAGTGCCTTTCACCGGCTCGAGGTTCTCCGCCTGCAGCACATAACCCGACACTTCGAGCGTGTCGATGCGGTCGCCGGTGGAGAAACTGTAAGTGTAATTGCCCATGGGGTTGCCTTCGTTGTTGTCGGAGATGGCGTCGCTGAAGTCGATGGTATAGGTGGTGTTGGCTTTCAGCGAGTCTTTCAGTTCCACCTCTATGTGCTTGCCGGTGGCGTTAATCTCGGGCTGTTCCATCTGCGGGGGCGACACAACGACGTTCTCCGAGGCGTTCTCTATCTTGATGAACTCATTGAAATTGATTCTTATCTTGCGGGCACTGACTTGCGTTCCGCCGTCCTCGGGCTGTGAGGCGACGACGTAAGGCGGTGTCTCGTCATACCATCCGCCGTCGGGGTGCCCCATACGGGCGCAGGAGGAGAGCAGAAGCACGGACAGAAGAAGCCCCACCCCTAACCCCTCCACAATTGGGGAGGGGAATGGTTTGCGCTTATGGAAAAGCCTTTTCCACAAGCGTTGTGCTATATATTTATAATAATGTGGGCTTCGCATTTATTGCTCTTGTGAGGGGTCGAGGTTGAGTTGCAATATCTCCTCAATGTGTTGGCGACTGTTACTGAGTCTCGGCACCTTGTGCTGTCCGCCGAGTTTGCCTTTGGAACGGAGCCAGTCGTCGAACAGTCCCGCCCTTGCCTTGACGATTTCAAGGGGTTGCAGCGTGATGTCGTGGAAGCGTTTGGCCTCGTAGTCGGAGTTGATTTCCTGCAAACGGCGGTCGAGGATGGCGGCAAACTCACTGAGGGAGGCCGGCTCTTTGGCAAACTCTATTACCCATTGATGGCGGCATTGCGCCTGGGAGTTCATGAATACGGGGGCAGCGGTGTATTCCTTCACCTCCGCTCCTGTCTGCTTGCAGGTGTAGGCGAGGGCGTTCTCGGCATTGTCCTGGATGAGTTCCTCGCCGAAAGCGTTGATGAAATACTTCGTGCGACCCGTTATAACGAACTTATACGGGCGGCGCGAGGTGAACTTCACCGTGTCGCCAATCATGTAACGCCACAGTCCGCACGACGTGCTTATGAGCATGGCGTAGTTGCGATTTAGTTCCACACCTTCCAGAGGAACGATGTTCGGGCTGTCGTTCTCAAACTCGTCCATGGGCAGGAATTCGTAGAACACGCCGTAGTCGGTCATCAAAAGCATCGATTTGTCCGTGGGGTCGTCCTGTATTCCGAAGAAGCCTTCCGAGGCATTGTAGGTCTCCATGTAGTGCATCTTGGGCGAGGTGATGATGCGTTCATACTGCGGGCGGTAGGGGGTGAAGGCTATTCCGCCGTGGAAGAACACCTCCAGGTTGGGCCACACCTCCTCGATGTGCTCCTTTCCCGACAGTTCCAGCACCCTGACGAGCACACTCATCATCCACGACGGCACGCCGGAGAGGTTGGTGATGTTCTTGTTCAGCGTCTCGCGGGCAATGCGGTCGCGTTTCACCTCGAAGTCGCTGAGCAATGCCGTCTGCTTCTTCGGCACACGGATGAGATTGACAAGGGGACTGATGTTTTCTATGAGAATGGCACTAAGGTCGCCCACAAGACTGTTGGGCAAGTTGTAGTTGGAGGCGTGCGAACCTCCGAGGATAAGCCCTTTACCGTCGAACATGCGGCTCTGCGGATTGTTCCTCAAGTAGAGAGCTACGACGTCGGTGCCCCCACGATAGTGGATGTGCTTCAAACCGTTGTCGGAGACGGGGATGAACTTGCTCTTGTCGTTGGTCGTCCCCGATGACTTGGCGTACCATTTCACCTGCCCCGGCCACAGAATGTTCTGCTCGCCGTGGCGCATGCGGTCGATGTCGGCCTTGAGTTCTTCGTAGGTATTAACCGGCACATTGCGTGTGAAGTCGGCGTAACTCGTTGTGGTGCTGAACAGATGGTTCCTTCCATACTCCGTGTTGGCGGCAGCATGGAGCAGGTTCTTCAACACTTCGGCTTGCAAAGATTCCGCATCTGTCGCCTGACGCTCTATTGCGCGCTGGCGCGGCAAGAACACTTTGCCTATGATGTTAGTAAGACTCATTTTCCTTTTCTTGTTTAATGATGGGCGTATACAGCCATATTAACTTACAAAGTTAAGCCAAAGTTTTAAAAGGAAACGGCTTTTCACGAATTTTAATGTTTAGCTATTGATTTAGAGCAGTTGGCAGGGCAAACCGTAGTAGGCGCACATCGCCGAGGTGCGCCCTTTGAACAAGCGATGCATCTTCCTATATATTCCCCCGTGCAAAGGGTGCGTCTCGGCGATCCGCACCTACTACGGTTACCTTTGCCAATCCAAAAGCCTTCCCCGGCGGGGAGGGTTGGGTGTGGCTTCTATTGTCCTCCCAATCGCGAGAAATAAGTCATTATCTCGTCCCATGTCTTGAACTCATCGCTGCCCCAAACGATTGCGGCGCCCATGAAATCGGGGCAGGGTGTGGGGGTGATGAGGTAGTCGCCGAGGAGCAGGGGTCGCTGGTTGGTGAAGATAAGGCGGTCGTAAGCCGGCGCACTGAGATATTTCTCCACCCATGCATGGTCTGCGTTGAGTTGGTCGGGGCGATTTGTCGGCGCATTGGCGATGATGTAGACGGAGTAGTGTTCGAGCAGCATCTCATAGGCTTTGTGCATACTCGCCGTGGCGTTGCCGTAGGAATCACGCAGCGTCTGGATGTCGATGAACACGATGGGGCGTTGCCTCCCGCTCTGACGGTCGTCAATATAGCGGACGATGGGAATGAGATAGTGCATCGCAATCTTGTCCGACAGGCGGTGTTCGCCGTGGAAATGGATGGCTGTGGGATAGTGTTCGGCGAAGAGGGGGAACGTATGGACTAGTGGGTCAGCGTCGCCGAAGAGTCCTACTACGCGCCGGCGGTCGTCATCGTCAATGCCTTTGAAACACTGTTGTGTGGCTTCGGCATACTCCTTCATCAACGCTTTTGTTACGATGAAGTCCTGCACACCGTCCGCACGTGGGTTCTGGAAGGTCTGTTTACCCATCATGCCGTGCTTCGACATGGTGTCGCCCATCTCGAAGGCGGGGTTGACGAGGATTCGGTCGTAGCCGCGAAGCTGCTCGGCATACATCCCTCCCATCGACGTTCCGATGATGAGGTCGGGCTGTTCCTGGCTGCATTGTTCCCGGAGCATCGCCATTGCCTCAGCCGGATGCAGCGGAATGTCGCGCGCCACAACACGGCATTGCGGCATTAGCGTACGGAGCATCTCCACTGTGCCCGACTGCGCTGACGATGCAAAGCCATGCACATACATCAGCGTCTTGCCCTCCATGAGCGAGGGATATTGCTTTATGTAGGGGTTTTCCATTGTTATTTGGAGAAAGAAATTGTCTTTGTGAGTTTGCCGTTGTAGGTGTTCACCTCTATGGCGAGGGCATCGGCGGGGAAGTCATTGGTGTCGATGCTGAGGTAATAGCGTGAGGTGTAGTATTCGGGTACGCCGCCCTGCGAGTGGTAGAGTCGTGTCATGGCGCAGCGTGTGCCGTCGCTTTGCGCCGCTATGCTGTCGAGGACAAGAGCCACTGTCTGCCCTTGGGCATCGCTGTCCGCCTTTCCTGTCTTTACGAGCAGGCTGAGATTGAGGTAGCGACCGTTCTCCGCCAGCCACACACTCTCAACGGTCAGCGGGTCTTCCAGGAATGTTTCCACCTCCCGGACAGGAATGGGTCGGAGCACAGGCACTTGTGTTGCCGCCACTGCCTCCACGGTGTTGGAAGCGGCGGAAGCCTTCGGCGCATTGTAATAGAGCAGGATGCGGTAGGTGGTGTCGGCTTTTTCAGCCCATTCCACGGTCAGCGACGGCGAGAGAAAGAGTTTTGTGCCGTTGTCGCAGACCACATAATCGGCGGTCTTTGCGGCAGCGGTGTGAGCCACGGCGAATTCGGCTGTGAGGTAAGAATACTTGCCGTCGCCGCTGTCGTAAGCCTCGCTGGTGCAGCCGAAGAGTGCTGTCAGAGCCAAGAGGAAGATTGTTGCCGCTTTGAGTTTCATTGTCGTGAAAAAGGAAAAGGATTATTCGGCGTTATGAAGGGCGTTAGCCTGATTGATGGCGGGGTTGGCATACATGGTGAGGATGCGCTCGCGGAGGAAGTCGGCATCGGCATTCGGGAGGTCGATTTTCGCTATGCGACTGTCAACATAGCACTTGAAGGCATCGCTTTCGGCAGCGGTGTAGTGGCTGGCGAAGCGGCTGTTGCCCTCCAAAAGGTCGGCAGCCACGTAGTTGCCGGCATACAAACGGTAGTTGCGGAAGATTTCCTCATCGATGTGTTGCGCCACGGCGGCGTAGAATTCCGTCTTGGGCAGGCCGCGGTCGAGGCTCCTGAGCCATTCGTCTATGCACGGCGCGCAGTGGTAGTGAATTCTTCCCTTGTAGCCAAGGATGCCTGTCTTCATGCTGACGATGTCATCGTCGGCACCCTTTTGCCACCCCTCCACATCGCGGCGGAGCTGAAACTCGCGCGCCTTGAGGAAGTCGCAGGGGTCGTATTCGTAGGAGATGGCGAGCGGCACGATGTGCATGCTTAGCAGCCGCTCCACATGGGTGCCCTCGCCACCCATTGTCATCATCTTCAGGATTGCCTCTTGCGTGCGGTCGTTGGAGTCCTTGGCGCGCCCCTCGCGCTGTGCTATCCAGATGTTGTCGTGCTTCACCTCCATCACATAGTGCATGTAGTCGGAGAGCCGCCGGCTTGCCATGAGCATCTGGCGCATCTGAAGACGGCGCTCCACGATGAACGACTTGTTGATGCGGACAAGGTCCTTCACCCACGGGAGGGAGAGCAGATTGTCGCCGATGGCTATCTCGCAGGTGGTGGAAAACTGTGCGTCGACGAGCAAAGCACTGAGCAGTGCCGAGTCGAGCACAATGTCGCGGTGGTTGCTGATGAACGTGTAGCGACCCTCCGTGCTGATGGCTTGCGTGTCGATGTCGCACCCTGTGCTCGCCTTTTCAAGGAGTTTCTTGAGGAAACCGTAGCAGAAAGTCTTTTGAAAATCAAGGTTGGTGGCACACCGGTGCATCCTTTCGGCGATGGCTTCCAGCGGTGTGTCGGGATAAAGAAACGCCACAACCTTGACGAACTGAGGGTCGGCAAGGAGACGGTCGTACACCTTCGGCAACTCTTCCGGCTCAAAGGGGCGGATGTCGTCAAACTGTTTTAAGGCTTCGGTAATCATTGCTTGCATTAGAATTGGTTCTCGACGATGTCGGAGAGCACTTCCTTAATGTCGAGTCCTGCGGCGCGCACCTGCTGTGGAATAAAGCTGGTGGCGGTCATTCCGGGGGTGGTGTTAATCTCGAGCATGTTCACCTTGTCATTGCCCTCGTCGTCCTTCGTGATGATATAGTCGATGCGGATGATGCCGTTGCAGTGCAGGATGTCGTAGATGCGGCTCGTCTCCTCAGCCACCTGCGCTGCCGTTTCGGGCGCGATGCGTGCCGGAGTGATTTCCTGCACCTGTCCGTTGTACTTCGCGTCGTAGTCGAAGAACTCGTTGCTCGTCACCACTTCTGTTGCCGGGAACACCACCGACTTGTGTTTTGTCTTGTAGCAGCCTATCGAGATTTCGGTGCCTTTCATGTAGCGTTCTATCATCACCTCGTCGCTTTCCATAAACGCGACACGCAGAGCCGGAGCCAACTGGTCGGCATTCTTCACCTTCGACACTCCGAAACTGCTGCCGTCGGCGGCAGGCTTCACGAAGCAGGGCATTCCTATCCGCGCTTCTATCTCACTGTCACTGGGGCGGTTTTCGTCGCCACGGCGCAGCAGAATGCTCTCCGCCACGTTCACGCCGAAGCCCCGAAGATAGTTGTTGAGCACATATTTGTCGAACGTCATAGCCTCAACGAGCACGCCACTCGTGCTGTAAGGTATGTGGAGCAACTCGAAATATCCCTGCATCACGCCGTTCTCTCCGGGTGTGCCGTGAATCGTTATGTAGGCGTAATCGAACACGACAACCTTGCCGTCAATGACGCACGAGAAGTCGCGCGTGTCTATCGGGACTGTCCTTCCGTCCTCCAGATTGACGTGCCAGTCCTGCCATTTCACGTCGACGATGTAGACATTGTAACGCTCTTTGTCGAAGAACGAGTAGAGACCTTGTGCCGAGCGCATCGACACATCGTGCTCGGAGGAGTCGCCTCCACACACTATTGCTATATTTCTTTTCATAATTTCCATTCCTTTTTGAGGGGCGCATCTCGGCGATCTGCGCCTACTACGATTACCTAATTCTTCATATTTTTATTTGTTATGGCTCCGCGAAGGTGTCGTTGGTGGTGCCGTTGATGTAGATGCGCCACTTCGCGATAAGCCCCTCAAGGTCGGCAGGGAGGTCGGAGGTGAAGTCCATCTGCTTGCCGGTGGTGGGGTGGACGAAGCCAAGGGTGCGTGCATGGAGAGCCTGACGGTTGCAGATCTTGAAACAGTTCTGGATGAACGCCTTGTAAGTGGTGCTGCGGTTGCCGCGCAATATCTCGCTGCCGCCATAGCGTTCGTCGCCGAAGAGGGGGTGGCCTATGTGCTTCATATGCGCCCTTATCTGATGAGTGCGGCCTGTCTCGAGGCGGCATTCTATGAGGGTGACATAGCCGAAACGCTCCATCACGCGCCAGTGAGTAACCGCTTCCTTTCCTATTCCCGACTCCGGCGCAAAGACAGTCATGCGTAGCCGGTCCTTAGGGTCGCGGGCTATGTTGCCCTCAATGCGCCCTTCGTCCTCGGTGAAGTTGCCCCACACGAGAGCGTTGTAGCTGCGGTGTGTTGTCTTGTTGAAGAACTGCACGCCCAGGGAAGTCTTCGCCTGCGGTGTCTTCGCCACCACGAGGAGTCCGCTGGTGTCTTTGTCGATGCGGTGGACGAGTCCCACATCGGGGTCATTGGGGTCGAACGATGCCACATCCCGCAGATGCCACGCCACGGCATTGACCAGAGTGCCGTGGAAATTGCCTGCCCCCGGATGCACCACAAGCCCTGCCGGTTTGTTCACCACCATCAGTTCCGAGTCCTCATAAACCACATCGAGCGGCATCTCTTCCGCTTCTATCGTGGAATTGTGGCGCGGACGGTCGAGCATCAGGGTGACAACGTCGCGCGGCCGCACCTTGTAGTTGCTCTTCACAGGCTTACCGTTCACATGCACGAAGCCGGCATCGGCAGCCTTCTGGATGCGGTTGCGACTCGAGTGCTGCAACTTCTCAAACATGAACTTGTCCACCCGAACGGGTGCCTGACCCGGGTCGGCTTCGAAACGGAAGTGTTCGTAGAGCTGACCGCTCTCGTCGTCAAACTCCTCCGCCGTCTCAATGGCATCTATGTTGTAATCGTCTGTCATCAGTTCCTTATGAAAATGTAGTAGGCGTGTATCTCCGAAACGCGCCCTTTTGCCTATTCTCCGCCAACAGGAGGCTCCGTCACCACCTCGAACTCGTCGACAGTGCCCTCCTCTTCCATATCGACGGCAGGCGCATCGATGAATTCAATGGGTTCATCATCGCCCAACTGTCCGTTGCCAACCATTATCGTCACGGCATCGTTCACCGATACTCGGTCGCCTACCGACACATTGCGGCTGCCCACACGAAGCCCATACACCCAGTCTTTCTCGCCCGGCACCTGCTTGGGCTGCGTGAGTTTGAAACCCATTGCGGAGAGTTTCGCCATGGCTTCGCGCAAAGAACAGTTGTCCACGATGTCGGGGACGGCGATGGTGGGAGTCTGCGACGCGTTCACTGTTACATTAATTATATGCCCCGCCTTCACCTTCTCGCCAGCCGCAGGAGACTGCTCGAGGATGCAGTCAGGCGGAAGATTGCGCACATAACCCGTGTCGCTGACCTGCACCTGCAGCCCGGCTTCGGTGAGGAGATACTCCGCATCGCTGTAAAGTTTGTGTCTGACATCGGGGATTGCTATCGCCTCGCCGTGGTGAGTGTATATGTCCAACCCTGTCTTTACGCCAAAAAACACCACCGTCACTACCACCGCCATGGCAAGGAGGTTGCCGAGGAGGTAGCGACTCGTTAGCTTTTTTGTAAAGTCGGATGCTTTCATTCTTTTGCAAATCATAGTAGGCGCGCATCTCCGAGACGCGTCCTCTTATAAAATAAGGTTCTTGCAAAGGTAACATTAAGGATTCAAACAACAAAATAAAAAAGAGCAAATCATAGTAGGCGCGCATCTCCGAGGCGCGCCCGTTACACGCAGGAAGGGGTGCCGCTCGGCGATCGGTCCCTACTAAGGGAACGCAAAAAGAGCCGCTCCATTGAGCGACTCTTTCTTCGTGTGGTACCACCAGGAATCGAACCGGGGACACAAGGATTTTCAGTCCTTTGCTCTACCAACTGAGCTATGGCACCATAAAAACGCTTGCAAAGGAAATGCAAACCGAACGCAATAAAGCTTGCTTTAATTGCCGAGTGCAACTATCTTATGCAAAGCTTGCTTTTAATTGCTGAGGTGCAGCTTTCCTTGTGCAAAGGTATAGGAAAATTATGAATTGCACCAATAAAACGCTGTTTTTTTTGAAAATATGAATGTGGTTAAGAAAAAAACCGTACCTTTGCACACGCTTTTCCGTCATACGGCAGAAAAGAAACGGGATGTAGCGCAGTTGGTAGCGCACTACGTTCGGGACGTAGGGGTCGGGCGTTCGAGTCGCCTCATCCCGACAAAGAGCAGCAAAGCACACAGTTTTGCTGCTCTTTTCGTTTGAGAATTGGGACGTAGTGCTCTGGACCAAAGGCCGCCTCATCCCGACAAAGGGCAGCAGGTCGACAGACTTGCTGCCCTTTTCGTTTGAGAATTGGGACGTAGCGTTCTGAGCCAAAGGCCGCCTCATCCCGACAAAGGGCAGCAGGTCGACAGACTTGCTGCCCTT
>CAYXGN010000064.1:0-10689 GCA_964464505.1 uncultured Prevotella sp. | reverse complement strand
GAGGTGCTCGTCATTCCGCCCGACCTGCTCGACAAACTGTCGAAGAAAGGCTTCAAAAAACTCGTTACCGACAAGACCGTCCGCTTCTCCTCACTGCAGTATCTCGTGGTGAACCCCGTAAAGGTGACCGCCAACGGCAGTGGCGAGGACGAACTCGACATCAGCCTCAGCAACTATGTGTTGCTCTCACCCGACAACATTCCGCTTGACGACAAAGACAAGGAGAAGTTGCAACAAGTGATGGAGCAAGACCCGCTGTCACTCATCGAATACTGGAGCATAGACCCCGACTACGACGGCGAGACATTCCGCAGCACATGGCAGGACTACCGCGAGAACGTGGACAACGACAGCGACCCGTTGCACTGCATCTATTCCACACGCATCACGATGCCACATAAAGAAAACCGCAAAGTGTGCGTCAAGGCTGTTGACGTGTTCGGTTTTGAAAGCCAGGTGGTGATTGATGTGCAAAACTAACACCTTATTTAATTTATAACACTGACATGACAATCAATTCAAACAATATATCTTTGGAGCTGGCGCATCGCCTCACAGTCATGGTGAATGCAGCCTGGGAGAACGGCGAGATGTTGCAGAAAGTGACGCCCACCACTGCCGCACTGCTAAACTATTGGTTTGGCGAAGGCTTCTGCTCACAGCGTGAGCACAACTTTCATCAAGGTCAGCGGCAGGCCATTCTCAACATTGTATATCTGCATGAGGTACTGGGAGAGACAAGCGTACTTGATGCCTACGACAAGGTTATACCCGACCTGACAGACAGAGCAGACCTGGCACAGTTGGCAAAGCCGAAATATCAGTTTCCCAAATATGCCGTGAAGATGGCTACAGGTACGGGCAAGACATGGGTGATGCACGCATTGCTGATATGGCAGATGCTCAACGCACGCCACGAAGACACAGAGAGCGGACGCTTTACGCAGAAGTTCCTCATCGTAGCACCAGGCCTGATAGTCTACGACCGACTGCTCGATGCATTCTGCGGAAGGAAAAAGCGGGGCGAGGAATACCGCGACCCTCAGACCAACGATTACTACATGAACCAGGAGGTGTTCATCCCGGAGCGTTACCGTGATGAAGTGTTCTCGTTTATACAGAACAACGTTGTGACAAAAGAAGACGGCATAGGACGCAAAACAACCGGTGACGGACTTGTGGCACTGACGAACTGGCATCTCTTCGAAAACAAGATGGAAGAAGAGAGCGAAGATGATGCTGACGACTCACTGACCGTTGCCCCCGACGAGATTGTCGGTGACCTTTTGCCCATCCGCCCGGGCAAGACAGCAGGCAATGACCTTAGTATGCTTGACCGCCGGGCTTTGGGCGGCAACGAACTCGAGTATCTCGCCGGTTTGAAAGACTTGATGGTGATTAACGATGAGGCGCACCACATACACGAGATAAAACGCGGCGGGGAGACAGAAGAGGTGGAATGGCAACGCGGACTCAATGCCATTAGCGCAACAAAGGGTACACGCTTTGTGCAAGTGGACTTTTCCGCGACACCGTTTGACACAAGAGGAACCGGCGACAAACAAGTGAAGCTTTTCTTCCCGCATATCGTGGTTGATTTCGACCTGACAATGGCAATGAAGCAAGGACTCGTGAAACTGCTTTTGCTCGACCGCAGGCAGGAGCTTACCGACCTTGAAGACCTCGACTACAATGCAGAGCGTGACGAGAAAGGCAGCGTAATCGGACTTAGTGAAGGGCAACGAATGATGTTGCGCGCCGGACTGACCAAGTTGCAGCATTTGGAAGAAGAGTTCCTGAAGATTTCATCCGACAAGAACCCGAAAATGCTCATTGTATGTCAGGACACATCGGTGTCACCCTTTGTGGAGGAGTTTCTGAAGTCGGAAGGACTCTCCGATGACGACATCGTCACCATTGACAGCAACAAGCAAGGCGAAGTGAAAGAAGAGGAATGGCAGGAGATAAAGACAAAACTCTTCGACATTGACAACTACAAGACTCCCAAGGTGGTAGTCTCTGTCTTGATGCTGCGTGAAGGCTTTGACGTAAACAACATCTGCGTGCTTGTGCCGCTGCGTTCATCAAAGGCTCCCATACTGTTGGAGCAACCCGTGGGCAGAGGATTGCGACTGATGTGGCGCGAATCCGACTATGTGGAAGTGAAGCATGACGACAGACTAAGGGTTCTGAAATTTCACAAGCCGCCTAAGACGTATATCGACACTCTGTCCATAGTGGAGCATCCTGCCTTCATTAAATTCTACGACGACTTGCAGAACGAAGGTCTTGTGGCGGTGGACGAAGGTGACGTGGGCGCGGAAGGTGCTACCGGCGACATCATCAGCGTAGGTCTGCGTGATGACTATGAAGACTACGACTTCCACTGGCCAGTGATACTCCACGATTCCGTCGAAGAATTGGAAGACGCTCAAGTGGATTTGAATGATTTGGAGTCTTTCCGGACATATCCGATTGAGATGTTACGCAAGTTCCTCGCCAAAGAAGGAGAGACGTTCGTCTCGCAAGAATCACTTACCAAAACCACATTCGGTAAGTACAAGGTGACAGCAAACCTCTTTAATGCCAGCAGCTACAACGAGTATCTTCAGAAGCTGCTGCGTGTGGTAACACTTCGCATAGATAACTGCCGCCGTCAGGGTTTCCCTTCCATTCAGGTTAATGAGGCACAGACTGTGCAGGTAATGGATTGGTATGTGCGCACCAAACTCTTCGGCACTTCCTTTGATCCATTCCATGGCAACGACTGGAAGATTCTCCTTGCCAAGGAAGGTGTTGTAACCAAGCACATCGTGGAGCAATTGGCAAAGGCCATTTACAGAATGCAAGGACGGCTGACCACGATAGATGCCGAAGTGTCGCTGACACCATTTTCTTCCCTACAAGCAATAAAGATGCGGGAAGCCTATTCCACAGAAGTGAACAAATGCATCTACCCTCGCCTGGGCTATCCAACGAATAGCGGTGGTCTGGAGAAGACTTTCATCGAGTTCCTGAACAATGACACAGAGGTGGAGCGTTTTCTGAAGATAAACGAGAATGGCCATTCTTTCGCCATCATCTTTTATGTGCGAAAAGACGGGCTGATGGCTACCTATCACCCTGACTTTATCGTGGCAACAAAAAGCAAGATATATCTTATTGAAACAAAGGGCGAGGACAAAGTGAATGATGCCAATGTGCGACAGAAGCAGATGGCAACTGTTGATTGGATAAAGAAGGTAAATGCGTTGGATGCCCGCTTCCGCATGAACCGTGAGTGGGAGTATGTTCTTGTAAGCGAGAGTAACTTCTATTCACTGAGTAATGGCGGAGCATCCATAACTGACTTGTGCAACCACTGTAAAGTGTCATCGGCATTGCTTACCGGGACTTTGTTTGCTGACTTATGTTAGCCAACTTTCCACCGCACCCGTTTACATCATTTAACTCAAGATTAAGCATTTTGTTTTGTCAGTTTAACAATATAATGGTAATTTTGTAAAATCAAATTTACAAAAGCGGAAGAAATGATAGACAAAGGCATCATAAAAGAGATATTGCTCGAGAGTCGTAAGGATGTGGAACAACAGCAGTTGGTTCATCGCGAATTCGTGTTTGAAGAGTTTGCCAACTATGTTCTTATAGGTGTGCGCCGAGCAGGGAAGTCATTTCTGTTGTATCAGCGCATGCAAGAGCTGCTGCGTGCTGGCGTGACATGGGACGAGATGCTTTACATAAACTTTGAGGATGAGCGACTTGTCGGAATGACAGCCAGCGACCTTAACCTCATACTGGAGGTGCATGGCATGATGTCCGACAAGCGTCCGACATTGTTTCTTGATGAGATTCAGACGATAGAGGGGTGGGAAAAGTTTGCCCGTAGACTTGCCGACCAGAAATACAGAGTGTACATAACTGGCAGCAATGCAAAGATGCTCAGTTCGGATGTGGCAACAACCCTTGGCGGCAGATATGTTGTGACACATGTCATGCCGTACAGTTTCAAGGAGTTCTTGACTGCCAACGGCATCGGTTATAGTGACGAAGAAATGTCCACCACAGCCGGTCGGGCAGCCGTGCAACGTCTCTTTGCCGACTACTTCCACTTTGGAGGATTTCCAGAGGGCGCACTGTTGAAAGCCAAGCGCGACTATCTCAGCAGCGTGTATCAGAAGATTTACCTTGGCGACATTGCTGCAAGGAATAACATAGAGAACAAGTTTGCACTTCGCATTTTGTTCAAAAAGATTGCAGAGAGTGTAAAACAGCCAATTTCTTTTACAAGATTGGCAAACATCGTTGCCTCCACAGGGGCAAAACTCAGCAAGCCGACATTGATTAACTATATCGAATATTCGCGCGACGCCTTTCTGCTTTATCCTATCAGAAACATCGCAGACAGTTTGACAGAGAGGGAAACGAATCCGAAGTATTATTTCGTTGACAACGGCATAATAAGTCTTCTTGCTATGGATGTGGAAACGTCACTTCTGGAAAATCTTGTGGCGACAGAACTCATCCGCAGATACGGGGTGGACGACCGTGTGTTCTTCTACAATAAAGACAAAGAGGTGGATTTCTATCTTCCGGACGAAGCCACCGCCATACAGGTGAGTTACAATCCACAACAGAACGAAGAGACATGGAAACGGGAGACAGAACCTTTGCTGAAGATTTCGAAAGTCCTTGATTGCAAGAAGTTGCTTTTGCTGACCTACGATGCGGAAGGCCACACTGTCATAAAAGACCGGGAAATAGATGTCATCCCGGCGTGGAAGTGGCTTCTGCAATAAGGGGAACGTCGCAAAGCTTTATTGCAGGGGTCACGAAGGACTTGGGGGCAGAATTTATTTCACGATGACCTTCTTGCCGTTTTTGATGTAGATGCCCTTTGGGAGGTTGCTTTCATCGGTGCCCATGTAGATGCCTTGGAGGTTGAAGATGGGAGCGGCGGAAGATTCATCGAAGAGGGTGTCAAGGAGGAAGGTCTCGTCATCGTCGATAACAATCCTTGCGTCGCTTGCCTTCTGCGCTTCGCCGGGGAAGGAGAAGTAGGCGCGCATACCCTTCATTGTCGAGTCCACTGTGGGTGAAAGAAGAGTGCCGTCTGCGGCCAAGAAGAGTGATTTGCCGGCAATTGCGGCATCGAAAGTTAGGGGACTGAACACGCCGATGAACTTATAATCGTCATTGCCCATGGCAATCGGAGTCTCCGCCGTAATGCGGACATTCTCGAATGTCGGGTCAACGATGTCAGTCTTTGGCTTCACGAGATAGGGTTGTCCGGCAACGATGGCATCCACTTTCTTGAAGTACATCGTGTTGCCCACCACCCCTTTTGTGGCATCATACACCTTGACATCTATGCCGGCGAAAGACGATTCTATGTCAGCCACATCGAACGGCACACAGAGCGTGTTCCACTTGGCAGCGACAAGAGTGCGCTTCAATGACACCGTTGCCACCTTATCCATGTTCGCAGTTATCACGTTCTGATTGTCCTCCCCTTCGTCGAGCGTCAGTTCAGGAACAGGGTTGGGAGTTATCTCGATGGTGGAAATCTTTGCCTGATTAGCTCCTGGCGATATCGTGAACACATAATCACCGGGGACATCCAGCGTTGCAACAAATTCACTATTAGCGTCGTCGTCTTTAATCAATACTGCTCTGATGCTGTCTGAATTCGCGGTACCAACTTTATAGAACATACTCAAGAAATACTTTGGATTGTCCGCATCGTACGACTGCACAAAATTGACAACAACCTTATAGCCGTTGAGGAATCCAAAAGAATTTGACAAAGTGACCGTTCCCGCTTTGGAAACAAACAATTTATTGCTGTTTTTAAAGGCATTTAAAACCGAAAAATCGTATGAGTCACCATCAGCAGACACAAAAGCAACAGTCTTTCTTGAAAGGTTTGCTGTCGTAGTAAGATTGTCAAAAGACTTGTTTTCGTAAGAGAACAATATTGACTGCGACACATAAGAGATGGTATAGGAAGCGGAAGCCGCTTGATAGTCATCGTTGCCGGAATAAGTCGCCTTAATAGTTGTTTTGCCTGTTGCTACAAATGTAACCTCGCCCGAGGCGCTGACCGTTGCCACTGCCTCGTTGCTACTCGAATAGACAATGTCGCCAATGCCTTCGGGAGCCAATGTTGCCGTAGGGCTTGTGAACTCGCTCTCCTTTCCTTGAGTCACCGTTATTGTCTTGCCGTCATAGTCATCGCCGAAAGAGAGTTGCGCTTTCGACTTGTTTATGTACTCGATGGAATAAGTCGCCGAGGACGCTTCGTAATTGTCATCGCCAGCAAAGGCAGCCGTAATGGTAGCCGTTCCGAATACACCGTCATCATTGAAAGTTATCGCGCCGGTGCTACTGTCCACACTTACAATCTTAGTGTTGCTGCTCGTGTAAGTCAGTGCTGCATCAATCACGTTGTCTTCCCCATCCTTCAATGTGGCTGTCGGAGGTGTAAACTCCTGCTCTTTCCCTTTCTTTACGACAAATGAAGAGGCATCGCCGGAGAGCACTATCTTTGTTGATGTCTTTGCCGTTGTGATTTCCGTCTTTTTGTAAATGGAAACAGCGAAGTGTTTCGATGACTTGGTGTAACACGTAAATATGTCATCGAAGTTTAATTTGTATTGGTCATTGTAATATAACACATACGCGCTGTCTTCGCAACATGTTATGTTCCAATAATGATTACTGTTATTGGTTTTCTCAGTAATAAATCCATTCGAACTCGTATTTGCAATGAAATATGTTGAGCTTGACGACTTGAAACGGAATTTATTGCCACTATTCCGAATGAGCGTTATGCGTTGCACGGCATCCGTTGGAGTCAAGACATTGCCGCTGATTGTCACACTGACGGCTTTCCAACGACCTGTGGATGAAGTCGTTTTTCCCATTGCCACTTGATTCTCAGTGTTTGCGAAAATGATTTCGTCGCCATCGAGCAGGTCTGCCGCATCGGTAACTTTCACAAACTGCTCGGCTGTGTCTGCCATTGCAGCGAAACACGACATCAAAAACAAGAGGGCTATTGCGAAAAACTGTTTTAGCTTCATAGATTTTCTGTTTTAGTTATATGGCAAAGGTAATCAAAATTAATGAAATAAAATAAAGGTGGGTTCTAAAAATTCCCACCTATAGAAATCAACAGCACCAAGTCAAAACATACTCGTTGTGGCACTCATAACAAACCTTAAGAACCTCTGCCGTCCTCATGTTCTCCGCTTCAATCTCTCCTAAAAGAATCAGAGTGAAAGGACGGACGCGCATTTCTTCAAAGCCTAAATGCTGCTCGGAGAAATACTTATACAATGTCTCCTTAGCACACCAATGCACGAGTCGCGAGAACATATCGGGCGCGTCCTCATCGGAACGCAAGAATTTTTCGGTGATTTTATTTATCCGTGGACTCACATACTCCACATCGACAGCAACATTGTGACTGCGCGAAAGGATGACAGCCACAAAGCCTTTCGTGTGGCTTATGCTTATGTTCCAACCCTCAATAGAGGGTTTCCCGGAAGGGTCGTGCTGAATAACAAAGTCCTTCGAGCCTGTCATGGCACGGAGCAAAGAGTAAGTGGAAGTCACCTCGCGTTGTCGTCGTACGCAAAGGGAGTTAAGGCTGGCAACCACCTCTTGCGGACAATCGTCGCAAGAGACCTTCTCCTCCATTCGCCATAAGCCAATAATGACATCAGGCGCCACCTCCATCACATACTCGAGCATAACAGAAGAAAAAGCGAATCAATCGGTCTTGGAGTCAGCAGGCGCGGGTTTGTCATTCACCGTCACCTTTATCTTACTTATGCGGCGCTCCTCGATGCCCATTATTTCAAACGAATAATTCTTGTAGTCCACCTTTTCGTGAATGCTGAGGAAGTCGCCTTTTATCTCGAGCAGGAGTCCTGCCAGGGTGTCGGCATCGCCTTCCACTTCGGCAAACTCATCATCGTTGATGTTCAAGACTTTACAGAAATCGCTCAAAAGAGTCTTTCCTTCAAAGAGATAAGTGTTGTAACTCAATTTCGAATAGTTCTTTCCGTCATCGTCGTACTCATCGTTTATCTCGCCGACGATTTCCTCGAGGATGTCCTCCAGAGTCACCAAACCGCTCGTGCCGCCAAACTCATCGACAACGATGGCAATGTGAATCTTGTGTTCCTGGAACTCGCGCATCAGGTCGTCAATCTTCTTTGTCTCCGGCACGAAGTAAGGAGGACGGATGAGACTCTGCCAACGGAAGGTGGAAGGCTTCGACAAATGCGGCAGCAAATCCTTGATATAGAGTATTCCTTTAATGTTGTCCGCATTCTCTTGATACACCGGGATGCGGCTGTAATTATTGTCGATGACACATTTCAGCACATTGGCGTAAGACTCCGTGATGTCGAGTCCGACAATGTCCTGCCTACTCGTCATCACCTCCTTCGCCGTTTCATCGCCGAAGCGGATGATGCCTTTAAGCATGCTCTGCTCGTCCTTTATCTCCTCCTTGTCGGTAAGCTCGAGAGCCTGTTCCAAGTCGTCAACGCTGAGGACATGACTCTCTTTCTGCACCATCTTCCCTGCCAGCGCGCCACTACGCAGCAGCACGGAGCCAAGAGGCCAGAAGAGTTTGCGGAAAAACATCACTCCGCCCACACATTTCCTGCAAAAGGCGAGCGGGTCTTCGCGGCTATACACCTTCGGCATTATTTCGCCGAAGAGCAGCAATAAAAAGGTGAGCAGCACTGTTATGCAAAGGAACTGCAGCCAATAAGCCTTGTCGCCGAAATGGATGACAGAGCCAAAGACATAATTGCATAACATGATGATGGTGACATTGACGAAATTGTTGGTGATGAGTATCGTTGCAAGGGTGCGCTCGCTGTCGTCACGCAGCATCTGGATGTTGCGGTCGGTTGCCGACTTGTCCACATCAAGCTCGGCGATGTCTGCCGGGGAAAGGCTGAAGAAGGCTATTTCCGAACCACTGGCAAATGCCGACACGCCGAGGAGAGCCACTGCCAAGAGTGCAGCAATAATCACTCCCGCTGTCGGGGCAACGAAAGAAACATCGGAAAGGGATTCTAAGAAAGCGTCAAACACGGTGATATTTCATTAAAGGTAGGTTCTAAAAATTGTCCCTAAAATCAAAACGGGAGATTGCCGTCATCAATGTTGGCAGCGTCATTCTTCTTGGCGTTGGCATCGTTTGCCGGTTCCGCAGCAGTTTGAGCTGTGTTTCCTTTCGGCGAGAGGAGTTCCATGTTTTCCGCATAAACCTCCGTTACGAAGTGGCGGACACCCTTCTGGTCGTTGTAGCTTCTGTATCTCAGGCGACCCTCGATGTAGAGTTTGTCGCCCTTATGAACATACTTTTCCGCTGTCTTCGCCAAGTTTTTCCACATAACGATGTTATGCCAGTCGGTGTGGTCGGGCACGCGCGTGCCGTTGGCAAGGGTATATCCACGCTCCGTCGTAGCCAAAGGAAACTGCGCTACAGGCTGGTCGGCATCGTAATAACGCACGTCCGGCTCCTTGCCTACATTACCAATCAACATTACCTTATTCATATCTTTCAGTTAGTTTTGCTTTCGTCTCCCCTAAAATCTATTTCGGGAGGATAAAGGTTAATATAAAAAACGAATACAACTGCATGAACAAAGACGTTCAGCAGTTGCATTCGGAGTTTGTTATTTCCACATTCCCAGATACTTGAAATGGAAGTTCTTGCCCTTTGCCGAAGGGAACTGTGACCGCCCGTCCACTCTGTCCCGCAGGTGATCTACAATGCGGTTGTAGCAGTCTTGTCCCGAGACCGCCTTGCACCGTGCCACGAAATGCGTGTCGCGATACTCGTGCTTGCCTGTTGTCGGGACGAGAACCACGCGCTTGAAGTCGAGCGTTCCCTCATACCATCCGTGCAATTCCTCATTCAGTCGGGTTGAGGCTAATGCCGTCATCTCCTTCTTTTCGGCAGCCGCGCTGTTCGTTGGCGCGGAGTGAAGAGCCTTCTTCTGTTTGAAGTCGAGCATCGTCGCTGCCGTTGTCTTTATAATGATGAAGTAAACACGCGGACGGATTTTATAGCGTTTGGGATAGAAGACATCGCTGTTGGCATAGTCGCGGACATCGGCTTCGAGGTTGGCGTTAAGTCCAATCTCAGGTATTGACTTCAAAAAGTCCAAAGCCTCATTCACGTCATGAGCCAATGTCTCCTTGTCAAAATATCTTAAATATAAATTCATTGGTAAAAAATGTTTCTCATAAAAACTGTGAGGAGAGCGGCAAACGAGACTTGAACTCGCGACCCCAACCTTGGCAAGGTTGTGCTCTACCAACTGAGCTATTGCCGCAAAACAAATTTTCAATATAGTGAAGAGGAGGAGACTCGAACTCCCACGACACAATTGTCACTACCCCCTCAAAGTAGCGCGTCTACCAATTCCGCCACCTCTCCATTATATCTTTTCGTTCATTCTGAATAAACAGTGCCCAGAACAGGACTCGAACCTGCACGTTGTGAAACACACGCACCTGAAACGTGCGCGTCTACCAATTCCGCCACCTGGGCATACGAAGCGAAGCTCCACATCGGTATCTATTCAAAATGTCTGAGCGGCAAACGAGACTCGAACTCGCGACCCCAACCTTGGCAAGGTTGTGCTCTACCAACTG
>CAYXGN010000063.1:0-10803 GCA_964464505.1 uncultured Prevotella sp. | reverse complement strand
TTTGCTAACACTTTTTCGTGAAATAAAGGGACTTTGTGTTCTTGTGCTATCTATGGGACATAAAAAAAGGGGCTCCGCTGAGTCCCAATCTTTGTTAACCTTAAATCTAATACCATGAAAAACATTGCAAAGGTATATCTATCGCCCCATTCCACCAAAGGTTTGCAAAGAAAAGTTCATAAAAATGTAATCTTTCCGTAATTTTCTTGACGTAAGTCAATTGTTTTAGTAGGCGCACCTCGGCGATGTGCGCCTACTATGAATACCGCTCCAATAGGAAAAATCAACCAATCAGGAGGGCGACAAGGACAATTTGACCACCCAAAATGCCTATAATAGGAGATAATGAACAACAATTCTGAATAAAAGGACAGTATGCAATAGGAAAAAATGACTACTTTTGCAGCGCAAATAAAACCCATCTTTATGGAACAAGAGAATGTCGAAAAGAAAGTGGATATAGACTACATCCTTAAACGGGGCGTAGCCGACTACTCCGATGACGACCTCGTCGTGCTTGACAAACTCGGTGCCGTGCCAATGAGCGACACCGTGCAACTCGACATGGCGATAATAATGTATGTAGCAAAAGGGCGTCTGCAGGGCGATGTGAACGGAAAGACCTACGAAGCGAAGGAAGGTGACGTAGTAGTGTGCCTCCCCAACTACTACCTGAGCAATTACATGATGTCGCCCGACATGGAGGCGAAAATCGTGGGACTGTCCTATTCCGCCATACAGCGCAACATGCAAATGAATGAAGATATGTTTGCCACACTCTCCTATCTTGCGAAAAACCCCATCATCCACCTCGACTCGGTGCAGCGCGAACTCATATTGAAATACTATGACATTGTGAGTTTCAAACTGAAAAATCCCCATGGCTACTTCCACAAAGAGATAATGCACAGCATTTTCGTTTGCTTCTTCAGCGAACTCTTTGCCACCATCGCCCCGAATGTGCAGTATGTGGACGACGGGGCAACAGTGAAACAAGCCAACCTGATATTCTCACGCTTCATGGAACTGCTCGTCAAGAACAACGGAAAGGTGCGCTCCGTAAAGGACTATGCCGATGAATTGTGCATCTCGCCGAAGTATCTGTCGTTCGTCTCGAAGAGTGTGAGTGGCAAGACAGCACTCGAAATCATCCACAAAAACACCGTGGAGTCAATCATCCGCTATCTGAAACACTCCAATTTGACGATAAAACAGATTGCTGACATACTCGATTTCCCCAATGTCTCCTTCTTCGGCAAGTTCACAAAGAGCCACCTCGGCATGGCTCCGACAGAATTCCGGCGCACGCAGAGCATAAAGAAAAAACAGTGAAGGTGGGTTCTAAAAAAGAGTTTAAGTGCGGAAAATTTGTGGCAATAAAACTTTTTCCGTACCTTTGCACCGCTTTTCGGCGTAACCTATGACGGGAAGAAGAGTTGCCAGTTATGTTGCGCGAGAACGATAAACAAATTTAATTATCAGTTACAATGGATTTAATTAAAGTTGCTGAAGAAGCATTTGCAACCGGCAAGAAGTTCCCGGAGTTCCGTTCCGGTGACACTATTACAGTCGCTTACAAAATTATCGAGGGCACAAAAGAGCGTATCCAGCTCTACCGTGGTGTCGTAATCAAAATCTCCGGTCACGGAGACAAGAAGCGTTTCACTGTTCGTAAGATGTCAGGCACAGTGGGTGTGGAGCGTATCTTCCCCATCGAGTCGCCCAACATTGACAGCATTGAGGTGAACAAGCACGGTAAAGTGCGTCGCGCTAAGCTTTACTACCTGCGCAAGCTCACTGGCAAGAAGGCTCGTATCGCTGAGCGTCGCGTCGTAACAGGAGAGTAATCAAGGCTCGCTGAAGCCCTGAAAAGGAATAAAAAAGAGGTTTTGCTTTTGGCAAAACCTCTTTTTTTGTGCTCTTATTGCAGCATCATTCCTCGTCCCACACAAGGTAAGCGGACACGAGCCAATGGTTGAGTTCATCGCCATTGATGGGCTGTGCCTTAGGAATGTCAATGGTGAAGGTGTGCTTTCCGGCTGCGAGCGTACCGAGAACGACTTCCTCCGGCACCACATCGCTGCCCGGACACCAGTTGGAGCGTGAGAAGTCGCTCGACGCGACGGGCTCTTCCACCTCCTTCTCGGCGTAGCCTTCGCCGTTGATATAGGCTGCCGTGCGCTTCTCAAGCCACACTCCTGTGGCGGGGTTGAAGCGGCGGAACGAGGCGCAATCGTCGCGCCATGGCGTGAAACGGTATACCTCTTTGCCGTCGATGGAGAGAATGTTCTCCTTCTCCACGAACTCGTCGCCACCGTCATGGCCGCCGTGTCCTGTCGTGATGTAGCGCAGACGCAGGTTGCGGACGTTCTTGGGTAGGGTGAAGGTGGTGTAGAGTGGTCGGCGCGAGAAGATGTCGGGATACTCTTGCCCCATATAATAGACGGTGTTGACGAGCGGCAACACGTGGCTCACCTTGCGGCGGTCGCAGCTGATGGGGCTTTCCTTGATGTCGAGAGTGAGACTGGCTATGTAGCCTTCCTTCGTCCATGTGTCGATGAAGATGCCCACATACGCCTCGTCCTCAAGCAAGGGATAGAGGCAGGTGATGTCCTGCTGCCAGTCGGTGCAGTCTGCCCACTTCGGTATGTAGACCGGACGGCGCTTCGATGACAGTTTGTTGTCGTTGTCACTGTAATACCCCACGCCGAAAGGAGTCATAAACCGCATCAGTTCCACGTTGGGTTGGTAGTCCTTCCCTGCAGTCACTCCAACGAGTTTCTCCACCATTGCGGAGTCGATGGCGGGGTAGCGGGTCTTGCCCTGAGCCATGTTGATGAGGTTGATGGCTGATGTCTTGGGGATGACGAAGCACGACCCCGACTTGTCCCAGCGGTCGCCGTTGGAGGCAACGCTTACTCTTGCCGTCACCTTCACGCTGCGCTCGTAGTGGGGGAGGGTCACCTTCTTGAGGATGATGCGCCCATTGGTGAGGCGGATGATACCTTTCTCGTCGGCATCAACGAAGTTGGCAACGCTGTCGGGACACCATCTCACGCGTTCCTTGTCGAACACTTTTATGGTGCAGTTGCCCTTGGCTGCCAGTTCTTTATGCTTCGCGGCGTTGGCGTTTACAGCTGCGAGGCAGAGCAGGGCGAGGGCTATTGTCTTGAAATTCATATTGTTTGTGTTTAAGAAGCCTTCTGTTTTAGTTGCTCTCTATCACTTTGCCTGCTCCGCGATAGAGTTTTATCGGACTGTCGAGCAGCACTGCCACCACGGTAATCATCGGGTCGAGGGCACTTTCTGGCACGTCGATGTAGAGATTGCCGGGCACTTCGCTCCAATAATTCTTGTTGTAAACCTTCGAAGGGATTATTTGTCCGTCGCCGACAACCCACACTCGGTTTACTTTATTCATGAGTCCCTTCACCTCAATGGGACCGTTGGGACGGTAGGGGAGGTAGAGGTAGAGCACATCGCCGGCTTTGTTGAGCGTTGAGTAACCCTGGAAATGCTCGGTGGGGATGCCTGCACGCGTGTCGTAGATGGCTTCTTTGTGTTTCTTTGTCCATCTGCCGAACTCCTTGAGCACTGCTACCTGCTCCTCAGGGATGGTGCCGTCCTCCTTGGGACCGATGCCGAGGAGCAAGTTTCCACCCATGCTGAGGCAGTCAACGAAGGTTCGCAGCAGCATGAACGGACTTTTGTAGTTGGTGTCGGCAGGCTGATAGCCCCACGAATCGTTCATCGTCATGCACAGTTCCCAATACTTGTCGGCGGGGCGCACCACAGGTACGCCCTGCTCGGGAGTGGCGTAGTCGCCGTAGCCTTGTATGCGTGAGTTCACAATCACGTTCTTGTTGGCTTTGCGCAACATCTGAACGAGTTCCTTGGCATGCCAGTCTTCGGCTGTCTGCTCCCAGTCGCCGTCAAACCAATAGAGGTCGGGCTTGAACGAGTTGAGTTCCTTCAGCTGCGCGAAGTCGAAGTCTACGAAACTCTTCCAGCGCACGCTGTCGTCCTTGATGGCGTAGCGTGTGTCCGTACGGGTGATGTTAGGATAGCGGTTGTCGCTCCAGTCGATGAGCGAATAGTAGAACCCGAGTTTCAGCCCGTGCTTGCGCACCTCCTTGACGAACGGTGTCACGAGGTCGCGCTTTGCTGCTGTGGCTTTCACGGTGTTGAGGTTGCTCTGCTTGGTGTCCCAGAGAGCCACGCCGTCGTGATGCTTTGTGGTGAGCACGGTGTATTGCGCACCGCTCTCCTTGATGAGGTCGAGCCACGCCTTGGGGTCGTAGTTGGAGGCGGTGAAGCCGTCGCACTGGCTTATGTACTGCTCGTAGGGGAGGTATTTGTTGTAGAACGACCAACTCTCCGACACTCCGTTCACCGAGTAAATGCCCCAATGTACGAAGATGCCGAGCTTTGCTTGGGCAAACCATTCCATGCGTTTGTCTTTCTGTTCAGCGGTCTCTGTGCCCTGAACGCTTTGGGCTTGTGCTCCCAAAGAGGCTGCTGCGAGTAGCAGCGAGCATGCTGTCTGTATTGCTTTCATCTGTTATGAGTTTTTTTGAAATCCGTGTAAAGGTAACGCTTTTTTTCGATTTTGCGCTCCTTTATATGAAAAAAGGATGTGCAACCCTTGCTGAGATGCACATCCTTCGTTTACGTCATGAGGGTGTCAGCCCTCGCATTGTTTCTTTCACTGAGCGATTAGTGTCCACCGATAGCCCACCACAGCGGTGTGAGCGAGCTGTCGCTGTTACCCTTCAGCAGACTTACAGCCTGACGGTAGCCGGCAGCATCGGATGACTGGAGGCTTGAAGGATAAGTCATGCGCTGGTAGAAGTAGTCGGTCTTCTGTGCGCCTTGGCAAGATGTTCTTGTCCAAGCGGGCATATAGGTGAGTGAAGAAGACACAGCCGGAATCTCAAAGAACGGCAGACCGAGACGACGGTGGTTGCTCCAGTTCTCCAGAGGCAGCCAAGGTGTGTTGGCGATGTATGCCTGTGTGATAATCTTTGTGAGGTGGTCGTTGAGCTTCTTGCCTGCATACAGGATGTTGTTGGGGTTCGGATAGTTGTAGGTTGTGGTCATTTCAGCCTTGGTGTATCCGTCAATATACTTCATCTCTGTGGCTGTCGGCTCCGTGGTGTGGCTCCATTTCACTGAAGTTCCAACGCGGTTGTAGTCTTCGGAAGCGATGTAAGCGTCGTAGAGGTCGCCCAAACCGTTGTATTCGAAGCTTGCCTTGATGCCGTTGTAATAAGCAGCCTCACCCGTTGTGCCTACGTTCCAGCCGCGCTCTGCAGCCTCGGCGAGGAGGAAGTAAGTCTCCCACGGGCCGAAGAACACGCGCTGGTTGTTGCTGTCGCGATAGTCGTCGGCGAGTGCAGGGTATGTGCCTGAGTAGCCACGGTTGCCACATGTCTGCGAACCGTTGACGATTCCGTTGGTGGATGTCAGGTCGTCGTTATACCAACCTGCTGGGAGTCCGTTCCAAGCATACGTTGCATCTACGCGGGCCACTTCTTCTTCTGAAGTGCCGTCAGAGCCTGTGTTGAAGCAGATTTGCTCCTGCGGAGAGCGTCCGTCGCTGTTTGTGAATGCGCTGACAACGCCACTCTTGTTGCGGTTGTTGTAGTCGCCCGGGAGGAAGAAGTAAACGAGAGCACGCGGGTCAACACGTGTTGGCAGTCCGTCGAAGAAGTACTGCTGTGTCGGGTTGTCGCTTGTTGCCTCGAAGTGCTTGTCGAGTTTCACGCCCAGATAAGTGGCAGCATCCTTCTTGTGGGACTCATAAAGGCTCACTTCGTTGCCTTCTTCGTCGGTTGTTGTGGTCGACTTAACAACGGTCTTGAGGGCTTCTACAGGGTCTGCGCCACCGAGGTTGGTGGTGAGGTTTGCCATTGTTGCTGACAGTTCCTGCCAGTCCCAAGAGCGGCTCATAACGCCTGCCCAGTCGCTCCACTCTGGATATTCCTGCACGCGGAATGTTCCGTCGGTGGTGGTGATGCCTTGTCCCTGAGCTACAGCAGCCTCAAATTCGCTCTGAGCCTTGCTTGGGTCAGCCTCTGACAAGCGCATTGCGAGACGCATGCGCATTGAGATGCCGTAAGCTTTCCATTTTGCTGCGTCGAAACCGTAGGCGGGGTCGTTCTTTGCCTCGTCGCTTGTCGGCTCGATTGACAAGTTGATTTTGCCGATAGCGTCGGCGAGTTCGGAGAGCATCCAGTAGTAAACGTCCTTCTCAGAACTGAAGGTCGGGTTCACGCCTTGGAAACCGTCGAGTGGCACAGGACCGAAGTTGTCGCAGATTTCACTCATGAGATAAACGCGCCAGATGCGTGCCATCTGCAGAATGTTGGGATAGAACTCTTTCTCGTGAGCCGACAATGTGCCCTGAGGGTTCTCTGCGAGCTGCACGGCGGTGTTGACTTTGGTAAGCCATTTAGCCTCGTAACTCCACGATTCAGCGGAGTATGAGTCGGAGCATACGCCCACGCTTACTTCGTAACCATCCTCTCCGTCCTGGCGGGCGGCAGCTGCCCAGTTGATTACGAACAGACGTTCTGCAATGTTCGGGTCTTGTTGTGCGCCGATGATTGAGCCTCCGAGAGAGTAGTAAGGCTTAATCTTGTCCGCGCCCGTAGATAGCGGGTTGGTGTTGACTTCTTCGAAATCGCTGCAAGAAGTGACGACAGCTCCCAGCGAGAGGGCCATCATTGCGGACAGTATGATTTTATTTGTTTTCATAATATTCCTGTCTTTTTAAAGTTAGAAACCGATGGATACGTTGAACACATAGCTGCGTGTTGTCGGCAGACCTGCATACTCGAAACCTGTTGCGTTGGTGCTTGTGGCATAAACTGACTCTGGGTCGAGGCCATGGAGGTTGCTATGAATCATCCAAACATTAGTTACTGTGAATCCGGCGCGTATGCTTTGGAAGATGGTCTTTTCAAGATACTTTGTCGGAACGGAGTATCCGAGAGAGATGTTGCGCAGACGGATGTTGCTTGCGCTGTAGATATTGGCTTCGCCTACACCGAGGTTGCCGCCTGCAACAGCGTTCCAATACTTCTGTGCTGTCACTGCCTGCGTGTTCTTGGTGTATGTGCCGTCGTCGTTCTTGATGACACCGTCAACCACGATGTCTTCACGTCCGTTGGCTGCTGTCACCTTTGCTGTACCGACAGCCTGCATCTTCTGCAGTGTACCTGAGAAAATCTGACCGCCGAGACGAGCGTCGATGAGGAAGCTGAGAGTCCAGTCCTTCCAACGGAAGGTGTTGGTAAGACCCATGTTGCAAGTTGCCTGCTGGTCACCAATCTTTTCCTTCTCTGTTGTACGCTGAGGCAGACCGTCGCTCGTGAGGAGCAGCTGTCCTGCATATTCGCCTTCTTCTACGCGTACGAACTTGGTGCCCCAGATTTCGCCGTAGTTGCCGCCGTTCACTGCGTAAACGTGCAAATCGTCATAACCGCCGAGGTCGTAGAGTTCCACTCCTTCGTAAAGGTCCTTGATGGTGTTCTTGTTATGCGAGATGTTGTAGTTCACTGTCCACTCGAAATCCTTTGTGCGGATAGGAGTACCGTAAGCCATCAACTCGACACCGGTGTTCTGGATGTTACCGGCATTGATTTTCTTCGAAGAGTAACCGGAGAGGTTGTTCATCGGGAGGTTGAGGAGCTGGTTGGTGGCATTCGACTTATACCAAGCGAAGTCGAAGCCCAAACGGTTGTCGAGGAACTTCAACTCGAGACCTACTTCCCACGACTTGATGAGCTCGTTCTTCACGTTCTCGTCATAGAATGTGCTTCCTGACGAAGCGTTGATGCCTGCGTGAGAGTCCTTGCTTGTGGTGTAGAGGTTGTAGAGCTGGAATGGATCCATGTCGTTACCTACTTCAGCGAACGATGCGCGAACCTTACCGAAGGTGAACCATGACGGCATTGGCTTGCCAATCTTGTTGAACATCTCGGTGAAAATCCAGGCTGCTGATACAGAGGGATAGAAGAAAGAGCGGTTCTTCTTCGACAGAGAAGACGACCAGTCGTTACGGAATGTGGCATCGAGGAAAGCCCAACCGTCGTAGTTGAGGCCGATGGTTCCGTAGAGAGAGTTAATCTTTTTGTGAGTGTAAGTCTCGGAAACGCTCGGTGAGTTGGTACCGTTGTTCACAGAGAACTTGTCGGGGATGACGAGGTTTGTTGTGCTTGCGCCAACGCCAGTCTTCTTTGTCTGCATGAGGTTGCCACCGAAAGTCACTGTTCCCCCCAACTTGTCGATGAGGTTGTCTTTCGTTGCTGTGAGCAAGAAGCTGAAGTTGTTCTCATAGAAGTGGGTCAAGTTGTAGCCGTAAGCTGTTGTAACGTTAGAGTTGCCGGAGTACACATGGCTTGTCGTTTCTGTTGTGTACATATCGGTACCGCCCTTGATTTCGGCTGTCAACCAAGACAAGATTTTATACTTGAGTGATGCGTTCATGAGGAAACGGTCACGCGAGTCTTGGTTGAGGTAGTTGTCCTTCATCCAGTAGGGGTTGTTGCCGCTGTCGTTCCACCATACCATGTTGTTGTTCTCGTCAACGCTGTTCTTGAAGTCGCGGATGTCGAGAGAGCGTGGGAAGGTGTACAGGCCGAGAGCCGAGTTGTTGGCGTTGTTACCCGAGATAGGACGGTTGTTGGCTTTGTTGCGGATGTACTGCACCTTGCCGTCGAATGTCCAAGCGTCGTTCTTGCCGAAGCTTGTCACACCGCGAAGCATCATGTTGGTGCGGCTGAGTTTTGCTCCAGGAGTCATCGACTTGTTGTCCATGTTGGTGACAGAGGCGTAGATTGAGGTCTTGCCATACTGCTGCGAGAGAGTGACATTCTCCTGAAGCTCTGTTCCCGTGTTGAAATAGTTCTCGAGGTTGTCGTAAGCACGCATCGAAGCGGTGGTGCCGTCCCAACGCTCGTAGGACTGTCCTTCAATCTTGGGACCCCAGCTTGAGGTGTTCGTAGAGTTGTAAACGCCGTTCTCGCCTTGTCCGAACTCGCTCTGGATTTCAGGCTTTGTGAAGAGTGTCTCGGCTGTTACGGTACCCGAAATGGTGATACCCAAGCCCTTGGTCTTCTTACCTGTCTTCGTGGTGATGAGGATAACGCCGTTACCTGCACGCGAACCGTAGAGGGCGGCAGCAGATGCTCCCTTGAGCACTGACATCGACTCGATGTCCTCAGGGTTGATATCTCCAAGACCGTTACCCATATCTGCCGACGGGTTCCAGAAGTCGTTGTTGTCTGCACCGGTGAAGTTGTCCATCGGGACACCGTCCACTACGATGAGAGGCTGGTTGAGTCCGGTGATGGAGTTGTTACCGCGCAACTGTATTTTTGAAGAACTGCCAGGACCGTTGCTTGAACGTGTAATCTGCACACCTGCCACTTTACCGGTCAGAGCGTTGGCGATGTTGTTCTCGTGGGCGTTGACAAGCACGTCGCCCTTAACATCCTGAATGGCGTAACCCAGTGATTTGCGCTCGCGCTTGATGCCAAGAGCGGTCACCACCACTTCGTTAATCTGCTTAGAGTCGTCCTGCAGTCTCACTCGGAGAGGTCTGCCTTCCCAAGCCACTTCCACAGGGTTCATTCCAAGAGAGGTGATGCGTAGCACATCGCCCCTCTTCACATTCTTAAGAGAGAAGTTACCGTCGATATCGGTAACTGTGCCGACTTTGGTCTTACCCTTTACTACTACCGATGCACCAATCATTGGTTCGCCAGTAGCGTCGACAACGACACCCTTACATTCTGCATCCGTCTGTACGTTCTGTACGGCAGTTGGAGAAGTAATAGTACCAGCATTCACTGCGCCCACGGACAATGCCGACAGGGCGAGTATCATACCGACTGTTTTTACTTGCTTTGACATAGATGTTGAATTTAATGTTAGTAAAAAATAAATATAGTATTCTTTTGATACTCTTTTTCTTGTTATTGCTTTTAAGGTTTTACTCAGGCATCGTCAAAATCCATATTTTGATGATTTTAGATTTAAGTTTTAAGTTTTCACTGTTATAGACATGGCAAAAGTAAGTAAAATTTTTAAATTGACAAGAAAAATTAAAAAAAACTTTCATTTCCTTTAAAAATTTGTTTCAAAACCTAAAAATCGTAGTAGGGCGGCGCAAGGAAGGTCGCCCTTGCGCGCGTTATATATAATAATGTGGGTGCTCATAGTAGGTGCCGACCTCCGGGCGTCACCCTTTGCAAGTCTTTTTTCTTGTCCATATTTGTGTATAAATATGTTAAAACGCCCAAAATTTACTTCGTCGGGAACTCTCAAAATAGAGGTTAAAGGACGTTAAAAACCTCTTTCGACCGCAAAGCGGTCTTCTTGAAAATCGAAATATAGTAACTTCTTTTTCGAAAGAATACTGCTTCTCCCTCGAAAGTGACGAGTTTTCACCTCGAAAAGTGCCGCTTTTCCCCTTGAAAAGTATTGCTTTGCTACCCGAAAAGTGCAGCTTTTCTACCCGAAAGTGGCATACTTTCTTTACTCAAAAAGCACGCTTAGCGCCCCAAACCTCATAACTCGCTGTCCGTCAATATATTATCGATAAGCCCTCTGTACCCGAAAAATTCCGACAAAGTCCAGCCTTCGTCGATTTTTTTTCGACTACAGAGCCCTTTAGAATCACCCTTTTGGCGTCGCAAATATAGTACAATCGGGGGATTATGAATAGTGGCAAGGATGGTAACCGTAGTAGGCGCGGATGCAGTTCTCCTCCCTTATAGGGGAGGTCGGGAGAGG
>CAYXGN010000062.1:0-10881 GCA_964464505.1 uncultured Prevotella sp. | reverse complement strand
GACGCTCGACCTCCTAAGGTTTGCTTTTCTATTGCGATGGTGCGTCTCGGCGATCCGCACCTACTACAATTTGTTCATGTAATTTGCGTAATCTGTAGTTGTTCACACGTCTCTATATTTTAAGCGGAGTTCACCAAGTCTTCGACAGTTTAAAATCTGTGTCGACCGTGCAATCTGTGGGAGACTTATATTTGTTCGTGTAATTTGTGGGATTAGTGGCTTTCCCCTTTATCATCGAAAATAAACGGGGCTGTCATTGTTTTGCAACATACTTTGATTACTTTTGCACTCGCCAAATGAAGCGCCGTTGCTGCATCCAATAGAAATCGAAGAGTTAAGGTGGGTTCTAAAAATTTCCACCTTAAACAAGTGAAAAAAGTGGTTGTTTAGGTTAAGTAAAAACTCCTCTTAGGGGTATTAAGAGTAGGAAAAGCAAAACTAAAAGCCACCATAATGATGAAGAAAATAATTGTTGTCTTGATGACGTTTGTCGCCACAGTGGCGATGAGTCAGAGTGCCGACCTCCGTGTGATGTCGTTCAACATCCGTTTCGACAACCCCAAGGACACCGCCGACAATGCGTGGTCGGCACGCCGGTTGCCTTGCGCGCGTGTTATAAAAGAGGTGAACCCCGATGTCATCGGCATGCAGGAGCCGCGCGGAAAGCAGTATGAGGACATCATATCGCTGCTGCCCGACTACGAATATCTGCGCATCCCGTTGAGCGAAAAGGTGTCGGAGAAGAACTCCGGCCGCATCATGGTGTTCTTCCGCAAAGGCAAATACAAGATGAAGAAATGGGGCTATTTCTGGCTCACCGAGCACAGCGACAGTCCCGGAGTGTCGTTTGAGACGACCGACAGAAACAACATCCGTGCCGCCATCTGGGTGAAGTTGCGCGACATAAGCACCGGTAAGGAGTTCGTGTTCCTCACCACCCACCTGCCCTACAAGAAAGACCCTGCCGACGAGACAGCACGCGCCAAGTGTGCAAAACTCGTGGTAGAGAAGCTCAAAGGCATTGCCGGCGGGAAACTCCCCGTGTTTGTAACCGGCGACATGAACGCCTGTTGGGAACTCCGTTCCTCGCGCCGCACCTGCCTCATACCGTTCTATGAGTGGATGCACGGCGCACGCGAGATGAGCGTCGAGACCGACAGCCGCAGCAGTTTCAACGGATGGAAGACCACCGTGGGGCGCACATGGCCCAACAACCTCGACCACATCTTCTACCGAAACGCCACGCCCTTGAAGTTCGTCACCCACGACGAGCCTTCCTACGGCGTCACGTTCGTGTCCGACCATTACCCCATTGTCTGCGACTTCAAACTGCCATAAGGGTGCTTAATAATTCCCCAATATGAAAAAAAGAATTACGTTTCGACAGCTAATCGTAGTAGGCGCGAATCGCCGAGGCGCGCCCCTCACGAAGTATTCCCTCTTGCATAAAACGCAAATCCTTACTTTGCTTTTCCTTTCATCGGCACTCACCGCTGCCGCCAAGGACTATAAACTCACCTCTCCCGATGGCAGACTTAGTGCTGCCATCGCCACCGGCTCAACCACCACCTTCACGCTCCGAAGCGCGAAGCAGCCAATCTTGCAGCCCTCCACGCTCGCCCTGCTCACCGCTGACGGCACGCCATGGGGCGCAAACACCGGCAATGCCAAGGCGAAACGACAGAGTGTGAACCGCACCATTGAGTCGCCGTTGTATAAGAGAGCCACCGTCAGCGACCGCTACAACGCCTTGACCCTCACTTGCCGTGGCTACAAGATGGAGTTCCGAATGTATGACGACGGAATGGCTTACCGCTTCGTAGGTACCGCCAACGACTCGCTGACCATTGTCTCCGAGACCGCCAATTACCGCTTCTGCCAGGACTTCCAAGCCACAGTGCCTTACATAATCAACCGCACAAAGAAGCCCGGCGCACCCTTGGAGCAGCAGTGGTGGAACGACCAGCAATGCCAGTTCACACCCACCAACATCTCGAAGACAAATCCGCAAAACCTTATGGCAATGCCTTTCACCGTGACTCTGGACCACGGCGAGAAACTCTGCATGCTCGAAGCCGACCAGATGGACTATCCCGGCATCTACCTTCTCAAGGATGCCTCCGACCCGCTCACGCTGAAAGCAGCCTTCCCGAAATACCCCAAGACCCTGGAACGCGGCGGCCACGGCAACATAGAGATGAAGGTGACGGAGCGCGAGGACTACATGGCGCGCACCTCCGGGAACCGCACCTTCCCTTGGCGCGTGTTCATTGTGGCGCACGACGACGGCGAACTGGTGAACAACGACATGGTGTACCGGCTCGCCACACCGTGCCAAATCGGCGACACTTCGTGGATAAAGCCAGGTAAGGCAGCGTGGGACTGGTGGAACAACCGTGCCCTCTTCGGTGTGGATTTCAAGGCAGGCTTCAACAACGACACCTACCGTTACTTCATCGATTTCGCCAAAGCCTACGGCTTGGAGTATGTCCTCATTGACGAAGGATGGTTCTCCACAAAGACTACCGACATCTTCGACCTCGTGCCGGACATCGACATCAAGGCACTCGTCGACTATGCCGAGAGTCGCGGCGTGGGCATCTTGCTGTGGGCAGGTTACCTCTCTTTGGAGCGCGACTTGGAGAAAGCCGTCAGCCACTATGCTTCGTTGGGAGTGAAAGGCTTCAAGATTGATTTCCTGAACCGTGACGACCAGCCCATGATGCAGTTCATGCTGCGCACCGCCGAGCTTTGTGCGCGCCACCATCTGCTTGTCGATTTCCACGGAACGGGCAAGCCCTCGGGTCTGCAACGCACTTATCCAAATGTGGTAAACTACGAGGCAGTGTTCGGACTGGAGCAGATGCGGTGGTCGCCGGCGACTCTGGACATGGTCACCCACGATGTGACGCTGCCCTTCACACGTATGGTGGCGGGTCCGATGGACTACACTCCGGGGGCTATGCGCAACTCCTTGAAGGGTATGTACTACCCCTGCAAGCGCACTCCCATGAGTCAAGGCACACGCATGCATCAGGTGGGCATGTACTTCTGCTATGACGCTCCGCTCACGATGCTTAGCGATTCACCCTCGAAATATGAGAGTGACGCTGTCTGCACACGCTTCATCGCCGGCATTCCCACAGTGTGGGACGACACCCGTGTGCTTGCCGCCAGCCTCGGGGAATACCTCGTCGTGGCGCGGCGCAAAGGCAATCGCTGGTATATCGGAGCCATAAACAACTGGCAGGAGCGCACCCTCGAGGTGACATTGCCAGAGGAATGTCGCGGCAGACAAGCCGAAGTGATGTGCGACGGAAGGAATGCCGACAAGGTGGCGGAGGACTATCAGCACTCTGTCGTCACCATTGCCGACGACGGCCACTATTCCCTTCACATGGCTTCCGGCGGTGGCTGGGGAATGATAACGATGCCTTAAAGGTTAAAGATTATTAAAGGAATAAAGGAAGGCCCCTATATAAAGGTATAATAATTGTAACCAAGTCTAATGTTTATGAATAAAAGCAAAGAACAAGACTTTCGATATGCTTTTCATCAACTCTACATTCAATATAGTGGTAAGGTCTACAACTTTATCATGCGGGTGTCGAATGGCAACAAGTTCTTGGCGGAAGATGTAGTCCAGACGGTGTTCATGAAGATATGGGAAAGGCGCGATTCGTTCGACGACTGTTCCGTTCTTCACCCTTATCTCTTTGCTATGGTGCGCAACACCTTTTATAAAATGTGTGCCCACGAAGCAGTGAAATACGCCTATGAACGCCAATTCAAGAACGCCACGGAGGCTGCGGAAGCCGACCCCAACGGCATCCTCGACGAGGAACGCCTGCACAACGCCATCATGAAACTGATGGAACAGATGCCGGAGCGCCGCCGCGAAGCATTCTACAAAAGCCACATCGAGAACAAGCCCTACAACATAATAGCCGAGGAAATGAGCATCTCCGAGAAGACCGTGGGCGCACATGTCACCATGGCGCTGCACTTCCTGCGCGAGCATCTTAAGGACTACGCCAATGTAATCCTGCTCCTTGGTTCCCTAACAAAATTTTTCGAAATATGGTAAACGACAAATATTATTTCAAGACTCTGGCTGAGAAGTTTCTCAACGGTGAGACTTCGGAACTGGAAAACGAGGAATTGTTCGACTGGATGAAGGACAATTCCGAACTCCGCATGATGATAGCCAACGACCTGGAAGACTCCGACGACGAGATGCCGGAGAGCATGAAGCGTCGCATCTATAAGCGCATCGTCAACGGAGACGGTTCCAAGCGCACCGCCAGACCGTCGCGATGGCTCAGCACAACGAGGATGCTTGTGGCGGCGTGCGCAGTCCTCGCCGTCGCGGTGGGCGTGCTTGCCTATCGCCAAGTCAGTGCCGCTCCCATGCAGACGAAGCCCCTCGAGGTGATAACGGAAGCCACCAACCGCAGCAAACTGCAGTTGCCCGACGGCACACAGATGCACCTCAACGCCATGTCGGCACTTACCTACAACCTCGACACAAAGAAAAAGGAACGCATAGTCCATTTGGACGGCGAGGGATACTTTGAGGTTGCGCCCGACAAGAACACTCCTTTCAAAATCATTACCAACGGCATGGAGGTGCTCTGTCTCGGTACCAAGTTCGACATAAAGAACTATAAGGAGGACAACTCCGCCAAGGTGATACTGAAAGAAGGCTCCGTGAAGGTGACATCAGGCACGCAAGAGATTATCATGGAGCCGGGAACGTGCGTCACCTACGACAAGGTGACGGGCAATCTGACCCAGTCGAAGGTGCAGAAAGACAGTGCCCGCGAGTGGATTAGCGGCTACTCCTACTACCACAACGAGAATCTTGAGAACATTGTCAACGAACTCTCTCGCACCTACGGCAAGCGTTTCGTCATCACTTCTCCCGAAATAGGCAACGAGACTTTCAGCGGCTACCTCGGTCGCGGTGCCCTCGACGATGTGCTGGAAGCCCTCGCCATGGCATCGGGAATAAGTTATAAACATGTCAATGACAGTACGGTACTTATTTTTAATAACAAGAAATAGAAATAAAATGAAAACAACCCACAGTCTAAGAACCACTCTGACGATGCTCTTGCTGCTTGCCTCCATGGCGCTGCAAGCCGCAGGCATCACCCTAAACCTGAAAAAGGTGACGGTGAAACAGGCGATGGCGAAAATCGAAAGCGTCTCCGAAGTCCACTTTTTCTATAAGGACAACCTTGCCGACTTGGGCAAAACGGTGTCGCTGCAAGTGAACAACGCGTCGATGGAAGCCTGCCTCAGCAAGCTTTTCGGGCAGACCCGCATCGCTTACAAGATAGAAAAGAACAATGTCGTCATCCTGACGGAGAAGGCCAACCGACTTAGAGCCGAGGCAACACCTGCCAACGACAAGGTGACAGGTGTTGTGACCGACGAGAGCGGCGAGCCCCTCATCGGCGCAAACATCAAGTTGCGCAACAAGAAGGAAGGCACTGTGACCGACATCGACGGTAAGTTTGAGATAGCAGCAGGCAACAACGACGTGCTGGAAGTGTCCTACATAGGTTTCGCCCCTTACAGCGTGAAGGTGAACCAGAAGCGCAACTTCAACATCGTCCTGGGCGAAGAGCACAACCAACTCAACGAAGTGGTGGTAGTGGGCTTCGGTTCCCAGAAGAAAGTAAACCTCACCGGTGCCGTGGCAGTGATTGATGCGTCGAAGACACAAGGCCGCCCCGTGTCGTCGGCAGCACAGGCTTTGCAGGGACTCGACCCTTCGGTGAACATCGGCATCAATTCAGGTAAGGCGAATTCCGATTATAGCATCGATATCCGCGGAGCCGCTTCGCTCAACGGCAGCACTCCTCTCATCCTCGTTGACGGCGTGGAGACATCGCTGTCGCGCCTTAACCCCAACGACATCGAGAGCGTTTCCATCCTGAAGGACGCTTCCGCTGCCTCCATCTATGGTACGAAGGCATCGGCAGGAGTAGTGCTCGTCACCACAAAGGGCGGTGCCGCCTCCAAGACAACGGTCAATTACAACGCCAAATACGGCTGGTTGAGAAACACGGCATCGACAGACTATGTGACAACGGGCTACGACTGGCTCCGAATGACAGAGAATTTCTGGGCGGCAAGCAACAAGTCGGGCAACTACTCCCAATACACCGACGAGGACTATGCCGAACTTTGGATGCGCCGCGGCGACAAGACCGAGAACGCAAGTCGTCCTTGGGCTGTGGCACAGAGCGACGGAACCTACAAGTATTACGGCAACTTCGACTGGTACGGCTATTTCTATAAGCGCACGCGCATGCAGCGTGAGCACAACGTATCGATAAAAGGCGGCACCGACAAGGTGCGCTATTATGTCAGCGGCCGCTATTTCGGAAGCGACGGAATAATGAACATCCAGAACGACCCGTACAAAAGTTACTCCCTGCGCAGCAAGTTGTCGGTGGACATAACGAAATGGCTGCACTACTCAAACAACATCAGCTATTACCACGACTACAACTGGTGGCCGGGCCAGGCCAACGTGCAGAACACCTTTGCCAATGTGTCCTACGGTGCAGCACCGTTCATTGTGCCGTTCAACCCCGACGGAAGCATCGTCCACAAGCAGACCTACTGCAACCAGACGGCAGAGGTGGCGGGCGGCTTCAACCTCCTTCTGTCCTACGGCAAAGCCTCCAACATGGAGAAAGAGAATGAAGTCATAATAAAGAACAATGTGGAGATAGACATCCTCAAAGGTCTCAAGGTGCACCTGTCGCACTCTTTCCTCTTCCGCCACTTGTTCGACCAGTATCGCTACACCACCGCTCCTTACTCCACAAAGGTAGGCGTGGAGACATGGACTCCCGATGACCCGTCGACAAAGTTCCGCAACGAACTCACCGAAGCCAACCAGTCCACTTACAAACACACTTTTGAAGCCTACGCCGACTACACCCATACCTTCGCCAAAGCCCACAACTTCAAGGCGATGGCAGGTATGCAATACGACACGCGTTACTACCGCAAGAACAGCATGACTGCCAACGGACTGCTCTCGGAAGACCTTAACGACTTCAATCTCG
Organism: uncultured Prevotella sp.; assembly: GCA_964464505.1. Taxonomy (GTDB): domain Bacteria; phylum Bacteroidota; class Bacteroidia; order Bacteroidales; family Bacteroidaceae; genus Prevotella. Next base: position 3,790 of record CAYXGN010000062.1, on the reverse strand, counting down.
CCGACGCGACTACTTACGAAGTGACCGGCGGACAGTCGCGCTACAAGACCCTCGGCTTCTTCGGCCGACTCAACTACGACTACAAAGGCCGCTATCTCGTGGAACTCTCTGGGCGCGGCGACGGCTCGTCGCGCTTCTGGAGCAAGAACCGCTGGGCTTTCTTCCCCTCAGGTTCATTGGGATGGCGAGTGAGTGAGGAGAAATTTTTTGAGCCGTTGCAGTCGTGGTGGGACAACGCCAAAGTGCGTTTCTCCATCGGAAGCCTTGGCAACCAGCAGGTGAGCGACTACCTCTTCGTGCAGGAAATCAACACGAAGAAGACCAACAGCGCGTTCACCCTCGACGGAACCAACCAACTCACCTACGCACAGGAGACAGCTCCGGTGAGCAATTCGCTCACTTGGGAGAAGGTGACGACCTACAACTGGGGTCTTGACCTCACCTTCCTGCGCGGCCTTAGCGTCACCGCCGACTACTACATCCGCAACACTGTGGGAATGATGGTGAACGGTGCGTCGCTGCCCGCAGTCTATGGCACCTCCGTACCCAAGGAGAACGCTGCCGACATGCGCACCAACGGTTGGGAGATAGGACTCTCCTGGCACGACAAGTTCTCTCTCCTCGGCAAGAAATTCAGCTATACCGTGCGTGCCAACATCGGCGACTACAAGACCAAGGTGACACGCTTCGACAACCAGACGGGAAAGATTGGCGACCACTATGTGGGCGAGACTCTCGGCGAGTTGTGGGGCTGGAGCACCGACGGCTTGTTCCAGACGAATGAGGAAGCTACGGCTTACGCCTCGGAGGTGGACCTCACCTATTTGCAGAAATACATTATCGACGCAAAGAGCCCTTACACGGGCTGGATGGCAGGCGATGTGAAATACCTCGACATCGACGGCGACGGGAAACTCTCTCGCGGCGACGGAACAATCAACAACCCCGGCGACCTGAAGGTGATAGGCAATGTGCTCCCGCGCTATTCCTACTCCTTCGGCGGCGACTTCACTTGGAACGGTGTTGATTTCTCGGTGCTCTTCCAGGGTGTCGGCAAGCGCGACTGGTATCCGGGAGCAGGACAGTCGAACCTGTTCTGGGGCTCTTACTGCCGCCCTCACAACACGTTCCTCTCGCAGCAGATGATAGACAACATGTGGTCGGAGGACAATCCCAACGGCTATTACCCCCGCGCACGCGGCTATGTGGCTTATTCAGGCAACTACAGCCATAACGCCGAACTCACAGCCATCAACGACCGCTATATGCAGAATGTGGCTTACCTGCGGTTGAAGAACCTCACCGTGGGCTACACCTTCACCTTCCTCCACAAATGGATTGACCATGTGCGCGTCTATTTCACCGGCGAAAACCTCTTCTATTGGTCGCCCCTCAAGAAGCACAACAAATATATAGACCCCGAGCAGGCTGTCAGCGATGTGGCGCGAGCCTCCGACTCCAGCAACCAGGGCATAGGTTCGGGAGAGGTCTATTCATTCAGTAAGTCATTCTCTTTCGGTATTGACGTAACCTTTTAACAATTGAATTACTATGAGACTAAGAAATATCATTTTGCTGACAATGGCGACAGCCGCTCTCACGGCATGCGATTTGGACGAGTATCCCCAGGACTCCGTCTCGCCGGAGACATTCTTCAAGACGGAGAAGGAACTCAAACTCTACAGCAACCAGTTCTACACCGTGCTGCCCGATGCCGAGGACCTGTTCAAGGAAGTGTCCGACCACGTTGTCCACGGACTCTCCTACAGCGACGTTATGCGCGGCTACGCCCACGTGGTGCCGAGCACCGGCGGCGGATGGACATTCACCACGCTGCGCCACATTAACTATTTCCTTGAGAACCTCTACCGTTGTGAGGATGAGGCAGTGAGAAAAGAGTATGAAGCCCTGGCGTTGTTCTGGCGCGCCTACTTCTATTTCGGCAAGTTGAAGACCTTCGGCGACATGCCTTGGTACGACCAGGTGGTTGCCAACGACAACGAGGAGTTGCTCTATAAGGCGCGCGACAGTCGCGAGGTAATAATCCGCCACATCATCGACGACCTCGACAAGGCGACTGCCGGACTGCCCGAGACATCGGAGAGCAAATACATTGTGAACCGCTACACGGCTCTGGCTCTCAAGGCGCGGGCGTGCCTCTATGAAGGGACGTTCCGTAAATACCATGCCGGCGATGTGTTCAACCCCGACAACCTCGACTACGCCTACCTCCTTCAGGAGAGTGCCCTCGCTGCCAAGGAGATAATGCTCAGCGGCAAATACGAACTCTACAAGAGCGGCGACAAGCCTTACTACGACCTGTTTGTGGGCAACGCCACTGACGAGAAAGAGGTTATCCTCGCGCGCTCCTACGGCGTGGCTACCCACGAAGCGTCGGCGTTCGCCCTCGTGGCATCGAAGGGCGCGGCAGGGTTCACCCGATCCTTCGCCCTCAGCTACCTTATGAAGGACGGCAGCCGCTTTACCGACAAGGACGGTTATGCCACCCTCACCTTTGACAAAGAGACGCAGGACCGCGACCCGCGAATGGCGCAGACCATGCTGACAAAAGGCTTCACCTATAAGGACGGCGAACAGGCAGTCTACAGAAAGAACCTCTCCCTTACGGGTTACCCCGTTGTGAAATATGTGGAGGGACAGTCTGCCGTCTCCGGCTCCCATGTCGACATTCCCGTGTTCCGCCTCGCCGAGGTCTACCTCAACTATGCTGAGGCTCTCGCCGAACTCGGCACCATCACCCAGAGCGACCTCGACCAGTCGGTCAACCTGCTGCGCTCCCGCGTGGGGATGCCCTCGCTGTCGCTCTCTGAGGCCAATGCCAACCCTGACCCGCTGCTGCTCACCGAGGAATATGGCTACCGCAATGTGGACAAAGGCAAGAACTGCGGCGTAATTCTGGAGATACGCCGCGAGCGCGGAATAGAACTCGTGATGGAGGGATTCCGCTACCAGGACTTGGTGCGGTGGCGCGAACTGCTGCGCCTCGACAACCAGAATGCCGATGCCACAAGCAACGGCAGGGAGTTCTTCGGACCATACGTGCCGGGCAAGGGACGCTACGACATGGACGGCGACGGACAGATAGACTTCGTGGTCAACCCCGAGACAGGACGCGGCTACTCCGCCCCCACGGGAGTGACCGCCGTCACCATCAACAAGGACATCTTCCTCTCGGAAGGCACCAAGGGCTGCATCATCGCCCTTCAGGACATGGCGCGCCGTCACGACGAGAGCCGCGACTATCTCTATCCGCTGCCTCTCACAGAGTTGACGCTGTCGAAAGGCGTGCTCAAACAAAACCCCAACTGGGACGACATCTCCCGTAAATAAACCCACCAAAAAGAAAGGAACTTAAAAACAATGAAAAAGACATTTCTATATCTTCTCTTCGCCGTCGTCGGCGTGCTGGGCACAGCCCTGACAAGTTGCAGCGACGACGATGCGCTGCCAAAACCCTCCTTCTCGGAGATAACCGTCACTCCCGCGCAAGCCACCTATCATGTGGGCGACAAGGTGACGCTGAGTGTCAAGATGGCGGGTGAACTGCCCTCCGCCATCAAGGCAGCCAAGTATTGGTTCTACTACGACTACGACACGAAGGCAATGTTCGTCACGCCGACCTCCGACACTGGCGAGTTCGTCTCGCCGGAAATCACCCTCACCAAAGCCGGCGACACCGAGTTGAGCTTCTGGGCGCAGTTCGACTACGCCCAGTACAAGTACGACGGAGTGACCAAGCGCGTGGTCATCCATGTGGAAGAATAAAACT
>CAYXGN010000061.1:1302-11064 GCA_964464505.1 uncultured Prevotella sp. | reverse complement strand
ATGCAAAGTAACACTTTTTTTATGACACAGTGAAGAAAAAACAACACGAAATCTTTTCCTATGTGGAAAATTATAAGTTATTTTGCAGATGAAACAACCCGAAGGGTGCTTCTGTTTCCACCTTAAAACATTTTATTTATGTACGGAAAAGTAAAAGAACATTTAGGCACCGCACTCCAGAATCTGAGGAGTGCAGGTCTTTACAAGGAAGAAAGGATAATTGAGAGTGCGCAAGGCGCGGCTATCCAAGTGAAGGGCAAGGAAGTGCTCAACTTCTGTGCCAACAACTATCTGGGTCTTGCCGACAACCCGCGCCTCATTGAAGGAGCCAAGAAGATGATGGACCGCCGCGGCTTCGGCATGTCGTCGGTGCGCTTCATCTGCGGCACGCAGGACATACACAAGGAACTGGAGGATGCCATCACGGAATATTTCCACACCGAGGACACCATTCTCTATGCCGCCTGCTTCGACGCCAACGGCGGACTGTTCGGCTCCTTCCTCACCGATGAGGACGCCATCATCAGCGATGCCCTCAACCATGCCTCCATCATCGACGGCGTGCGCCTCTGCAAGGCAAAGCGTTACCGCTATGCCAACGCCAATATGGAGGAACTGGAGAAATGCCTGCAGGAAGCACAGGCGCAGCGTTTCAGAATAATCTGCACCGACGGCGTGTTCTCCATGGACGGCAATGTGGCTCCCATAGACAAAATCTGCGACCTCGCAGAGAAGTATGACGCCCTGGTGATGGTGGATGAGTCGCACTCCGCCGGCGTTGTCGGCGCAACGGGTCACGGAGTGAGCGAGCTCTGCGGCACCTACGGCCGCGTGGACATCTACACGGGTACGCTCGGAAAGGCCTTCGGCGGCGCACTGGGAGGCTTCACCACAGGAAGAAAAGAGATAATAGAAATGCTCCGCCAGAGCAGCCGGCCTTACCTCTTCTCCAACTCACTGGCTCCGTGCATCATCGGTGCGAGCCTTGAAGTGTTCAGGATGCTCAAGGAGGACAACAGCCTGCACGACAGACTGACAGAGAACGTGAACTATTTCCGCGACAAGATGATGGCTGCCGGCTTCGACATCAAACCCACCCAGAGTGCCATCTGCGCCGTGATGCTCTACGACGCTCCCCTCTCGCAACGCTACGCCAACCGCCTGCTCGAAGAGGGAATCTATGTCACAGGCTTCTATTATCCCGTTGTGCCCAAGGGCGAGGCGCGCATCCGAGTGCAACTCTCCGCTGCCCACACACGCGAGCAAATAGACAAGGCTGTGGCTGCCTTCATAAAGATAGGCAAGGAACTTGGGGTAATCAAATAAGCGGCATTTTGACAGAGAAGCACATCATACTGGAAGACATCGACCCTGTAACTTTCTACGGAGTTGCGAACTCTCATCTGCAAATGATAAAGTCGCTCTATCCGAAACTCCGCATTGTAGCCCGCGACAACATCATCAAGGTGCTGGGCGACGAGGAGGAGATGGCTGCCTTTGAGGAGCACATTGAGATGATGCGCTGCCACGTGTTGAGACACAACTCCATCAGCGACGAGGACATCCTCGACATTGTCAAGGGAAAGCAGCCGAAAGCCGACGCAGTAAAGGGAGTAATTGTCTACAACATTTCGGGCAAACCCATAAAGAGCAGGAGCAAGAACCAGCAAAGGCTTGTCGATGCCTTTGAAAAGGACGACATGACCTTCGCCATAGGTCCTGCCGGCACAGGCAAGACGTATCTTAGTATTGCCCTTGCCGTGAGGGCGCTGAAAGACAAGGTGACGCGAAAGATTATCCTCAGCCGCCCTGCCGTCGAAGCAGGAGAGAAGCTGGGATTCCTCCCCGGCGACATGAAGGACAAGATAGACCCCTATCTGCAACCCCTTTACGATGCTCTCGAAGACATGATTCCCGCAGCGAAGTTGCAGGACATGATAGAGAAGAAAGTCATCCAGATAGCCCCTCTCGCCTTCATGCGCGGCCGCACACTCAACGATGCCGTCGTGATACTTGACGAGGCACAGAACACCACTCCGGCGCAGATAAGGATGTTTCTCACCCGAATGGGATGGAACACGAAGATGATTATCACCGGCGACATGACGCAGATAGACCTCCCCCGGGGACAGAAGAGCGGACTGATAGAGTCGATGGAGATACTCAAAGGCGTGGAAGGCATCAGTTTTGTGGCTCTAGACCAAAAGGACATCGTAAGACACAGGCTCGTCACAAGAATAGTGAATGCCTATGAAGCCCACGACAAGCAGCAGGCAGACGGACACGACGACCGCCGACAAACAAGCAACCAAGGTTCATAAAGATAAAAACATTCAGAAATTATGAAAGCACTTACACAAACCGATTTTCATTTCGAAGGACAAAAGAGCGTTTACCACGGTAAGGTGCGCGATGTCTACAACATCAATGACGACCTCATGGTGATGGTGGCGACAGACAGAATCTCCGCCTTTGACGTCATCCTCCCCAAAGGCATCCCCTTCAAAGGACAGGTGTTGAACCAGATAGCAGCGAAATTCCTTGATGCCACGACAGACATCTGCCCCAACTGGAAACTCGCCACTCCCGACCCCATGGTCACCGTGGGCTTGAAGTGTGAAGGATTCCGCGTGGAGATGATTATCCGTTCAATCCTTACAGGTTCGGCATGGCGTGCTTACAAAGAGGGCTGCAGGGAACTCTGCGGAGTGAAGTTGCCGGAAGGAATGAAGGAAAACCAGCGCTTCCCGGAACCTATAATCACTCCGACAACGAAAGCCGACGAAGGCCATGACCTCAATATCTCGAAGGAAGAGATTATAGCACAAGGACTTGTGAGTGCAGAGGATTATGCAGTAATGGAGGACTACACCCGCAGGATATTCAAACGCGGACAGGAAATGGCAGCGCAACGGGGACTGATTTTGGTGGACACGAAATATGAGTTTGGCAAGAGAGACGGCAAGGTGTATCTCATCGACGAGATTCACACTCCCGACTCCAGCCGCTATTTCTACGCCGACGGCTTCGAGGAGAAGTTTGAGAAAGGACTTCCGCAGAAGCAGCTGTCGAAGGAGTTTGTACGCCAATGGCTTATAGAGCACAACTTCATGAACGAACCCGGACAGACGATGCCCGAGATTACCGACGAGTATGCGGAAAGCGTGAGCGAGCGTTACATAGAACTCTACGAACACATCACCGGCGAGACTTTCGACCGCAGCGTGGAGACGGGCGACATCAACGCACGCATAGAGAAAAACGTGGGCGACTACCTTGCTTCGCGCAAGTAGACGGCAAGGAAACACCAACGGTTTCCATCACAACGAGGCAATGGTTTACGGACAGGAAAACATAAAGCCCTACAGCAACAGCGAGGGCAAGGGAGCACAAGTGGAACTTATGTTCGACAACATTGCGCACTCCTACGACAAACTGAACCACCGCCTCTCGTGGAACATCGACAAAAGGTGGAGAAGGAAGGCTCTGAAGAGGTTGGCTGCCTTCAACCCCAAGACTGTCCTCGACATCGCAACGGGAACCGGTGACTTCGCCATCCTCGAAGCAAGAATGCTGAGCCCGGAAAGGATTGTAGGAGTGGACATCAGCGAAGGGATGATGGCTGTAGGACAGGAAAAGGCAAAGGCTCTGCACTTGGAAGAGACTATCTCTTTCAAGAAAGACGACTGCCTTAGCCTCTCCTTCGGCGACAGCACGTTCGATGCCGTGACAGCAGCGTTCGGAATAAGAAACTTTGCCGACCTGGACCGCGGACTGAAAGAGATGCACAGAGTGCTGAAAACGGGAGGTCACCTTTGTATAATAGAACTGACTTCGCCTATAAGGTTTCCGATGAAGCAACTGTTCAAAATCTATTCGCACACAGTGCTGCCGATATACGGACGGCTTGTCTCCGGCGACGATGCCGCCTACTCCTACCTCACTGCCACTATCGAGGCGTTCCCGCAAGGCGAACAGATGGTGGAGATACTGAAGAAAGCAGGTTTTGCAGAAGCCGAATTCAAGAGGATGACATTGGGAATCTGCACAATGTACTTCGCAACAAAATAACAAGAAAACGATATGGACAAGTACGGTTTGATAGGTTATCCCCTGGGCCACTCTTTTTCTATAACCTACTTCAATGAGAAGTTTGAGAATGAGAACATTGACGCGCGTTATGTCAATTACGAAATTCCCGATATAGAAGAGTTGCCCGAGATATTGGCATCCTTCCCCGAACTGAAGGGACTCAATGTCACCATCCCCTACAAACAGAAGGTGATAGACTATCTGGACGACCTCAGTCCGGAAGCGAAAGCCATTGGGGCCGTCAATGTCATCAAGGTGACGCACAAAGGCAACAAACCTGTCCTGAAAGGCTACAACAGCGATGTAATAGGCTTCACACGAAGCATCGAGCCGATGCTGGAGAACTGCCACAAGAAAGCCCTTATCCTCGGGACAGGAGGGGCTTCGAAAGCCATTGACTACGGACTCAAGTCGCTCGGTCTCGACACCCTTTTCGTGAGCAGGACAAAGAAACCGGGTTGCATCACCTACGAGGAGGTAACCCCGGATATCGTGCGAGAGTATAATGTCATTGTCAACTGTACCCCTCTCGGAATGTATCCCAACGTGGATTTGTGCCCTAACCTACCCTATGAAGCAATGGACAGCCACACCATCCTCTACGACCTTCTCTATAACCCCGACGAGACTCTGTTCATGAAGCGCGGAGCAGCCCATGGTGCCGACACCAAGAACGGACTTGAGATGCTCCTCCTGCAAGCCTTTGCAAGTTGGGAAATCTGGAACAAGGAAGACTGACAATACATTATATATAGCATCAAAATAACAACAAAGATATGGACAACTCAAACAGATACATGTTGCGCGGAGTCAGTGCTGCCAAAGAAGATGTGCACAACGCCATCAAGAACATTGACAAAGGCATTTTCCCGCAGGCTTTCTGCAAGATAATACCCGACATACTTGGCGGCGACCCTGAATACTGCAATATAATGCACGCCGACGGCGCAGGGACGAAGTCGTCGCTGGCTTACATCTATTGGAAAGAGACCGGCGACCTCAGTGTGTGGAAAGGCATCGCCCAGGACGCTCTCGTCATGAACACCGACGACCTGCTGTGCATCGGTGCTGTGGACAACATCCTCGTGTCGAGCACTATCGGCCGCAACAAGATGCTCATCCCCGGCGAAGTGATTTCCGCCATCATCAACGGTACTGACGAATTGCTGGCAACGCTGCGAGAGATGGGTATCGGAATCTATGCCACCGGCGGCGAGACTGCCGATGTGGGCGACCTCGTGCGCACGATAATCGTCGACTCAACGGTCACTTGCAGAATGCGCCGCAAGGACGTGATAAACAACGCCAACATACGTCCCGGCGATGTGATTGTGGGTCTGGCTTCCTTCGGACAGGCCACCTACGAGAAGGCCTACAACGGAGGAATGGGAAGTAACGGACTCACAAGTGCCCGCCACGATGTTTTCGCCAAATATCTTGCAGAGAAATATCCCGAGAGTTACGACCATGCTGTTCCCGAAGAACTCGTCTACAGCGGCTCGTGCCGTTTGGACGACAAGGTGGAAGGCGTGGAAGTCAATGCCGGACAACTTGTGCTCTCCCCTACCCGCACCTACGCTCCCGTCATCAAGAAGGTGCTCGACGAACTACGTCCCGAGATTCACGGAATGGTGCACTGCACAGGAGGAGCACAGACAAAGGTGCTTCACTTCGTAGGCGACAACTGCCATGTGGTGAAAGACAACATGTTCCCCATACCGCCGCTCTTCAAGACTATACAGGAGCAGAGCCACACCGACTGGAAAGAGATGTACAAGGTGTTCAATATGGGTCACCGTATGGAGATTTACCTGCGCCCGGAATTGGCAGAAAAGGTTATCTCTATAAGCAGGAGTTTCAACATCGACGCACAGGTTATTGGACACATCGAGGAAGGCAAGAAGAGCCTTACCATCAAGTCGGAGTACGGAGTTTTTGAATACTAAATTATAACAGAGAACATCAATATTCGTGTATTTGGCGTAATCTGTAGTTTTAATTTTAGCCCAATGGCAGAAAAGAACAATATACTGGAAAAACTTGAAGGACTGGAAAGCCGTTACGAGGAGGTCTCCACACTCATTACCGACCCGAATGTGATTGCCGACCAGCAACGCTTTGTGAAACTCACCAAGGAATACAAGGACTTGAGCGACATCATGAACGCCCGCAAGCGTTACGTTGCGTGCTTCAACTCCATCAAGGAAGCCAAGGACATTCTGACTAACGAGAGTGATGCCGACTTGAAGGAGATGGCGCGCGAAGAACTCGCCTTGAACGAAGAGTTGCTGCCCCAGATAGAGGAAGAGATAAAGATAGCCCTTGTGCCAAAAGACCCTGAGGATGCCAAGAACGTGCAAATGGAAATCCGCGCGGGAGCAGGAGGCGATGAGGCTGCCTTGTTTGCCGGCGATTTGTTCAACATGTACAAAAAGTATTGCGACACAAAGGGCTGGAACCTCTCCGTGACAAGCGTCAGCGAAGGGGCTGTCGGTGGCTTTAAGGAAATCGACTTCGCCGTAAGTGGCGACAATGTCTACGGCACTCTGAAATACGAATCGGGAGTACACCGCGTGCAGAGAGTGCCGGCAACGGAGACACAAGGACGGATGCACACTAGTGCCGCGACAGTGGCTGTGTTGCCCGAAGCCGACAAGTTTGAAGTGAACATCAACGAAGGACTTATAAAATGGGATACCTTCCGCTCGTCGGGAGCCGGCGGACAGAACGTCAACAAGGTGGAATCGGGAGTGCGTCTGCGCTACCCCTGGAAGAATCCTGTGACGGGAGAGACGGAAGAAATACTCATTGAGTGTACCGAGACTCGCGACCAGCCCAAGAACAAGGAGCGCGCCCTTTCGCGCTTGCGCACCTTCATCTACGACCGCGAGCATCAGAAATACATCGACGATATAGCAAGTCGCCGAAAGACCTTGGTGTCCACGGGAGACAGAAGTGCCAAGATTCGCACCTACAACTATCCCCAAGGGCGCGTCACCGACCACCGCATCGGGTTCACCACCCACGACCTTCAGAGCTTTATGGCTGGCGACATTCAGTCGATGATTGACGCTCTCACCGTTGCCGAGAATGCTGAAAGAATGAAAGAAACAGAACTATAGGCGGGTTATAATCCCCAACTTAACAAATCAACGATATGAACAGACAAGAATTATTCCATCAGATAAAGACAAAAAGGAGTTTCCTTTGTGTGGGTCTTGACACCGACCTCAAGAAAGTGCCGCCGTTTCTCCTTGAAAACGACGATGCCATCTTTGCTTTCAACAAAGCCATTGTCGATGCCACCGCTCCCTATTGCGTGGCTTACAAACCCAACCTCGCCTTCTACGAAGCCTTCGGAGTGAAGGGAATGATAGCCTTTGAGGAAACCGTTAAGTATCTGAAAACCAACTATCCGCATCATTTCATTATAGCAGATGCCAAGCGTGGCGACATCGGCAACACGAGTGCCATGTACGCCCGCACATTCTTCGAGGAATACAATCTCGATGCACTCACTGTCGCCCCTTATATGGGTGAGGACAGTGTCACGCCTTTTATGAACTACAAGGACAAGTGGGTGATACTTCTTGCCCTGACGAGCAACAAGGGCAGTTACGATTTCCAACTCTGCAAGGACGACAACGGCACGCGCCTTTTTGAGAAAGTGCTGACAACGTCGCAGCAATGGGGCGACAAGGACAACATGATGTACGTAGTGGGAGCCACACAGGGACGAATGTTTGAGGACATCCGCAAGATTGTTCCCGACCACTTCCTCCTTGTCCCGGGCGTGGGAGCGCAGGGAGGCTCTCTTGAAGAGGTTTGCCAGTTCGGCATGAACGATGAGTGCGGCTTGTTGGTGAACAGTTCACGAGGCATAATCTATGCCAGTAACGAAGCCGACTTTGCCGAGGCTGCCGCAGCGAAAGCCAAAGAACTCCAGCTCCAGATGGATGCCGAGCTCACCAAGCACGGCATCTGAGGCGGGTTCTAAAATCACCGCCCTAAAAGCCGTGGAAAAAGGCTTTTGCCAAGCCATAAGTCCCGTTTCTGAATTATATTTCTTATATTTGCAGAATTAAATTAGGTGGGTTCTAAAAATCTCCCACCGTAAAAACCAATAAAATGGAATTTAAAGCCGAACAGATTGCTGCCTTCATAGGCGGAAAGGTGGAAGGCGACCCCAATGCCTCCGTCCACACTTTTGCCAAGATAGAAGAAGGAAAGAAGGGAGCCATCTCCTTTCTCTCCAACCCCAAATACACACATTATATTTACGCCACCGAGTCGTCGATAGTCATTGTCAATGAGAATGTGGAGTTTGAGAATCCTGTCTCCACCACTCTCATCAGGGTGAAGAACGCCTATGAGAGCATCGCCAAGTTGCTGCAACTCTACGAATCAAGCAGACCCAAGAAACGCGGCATCGACTCCAAGGCGAGTATTGCGTCCTCGGCAACCATTGGCAACGACTGTTACGTTGGTGCCTTTGCGTGCATTGGCGAGAACACCGTTATCGGCAACGGCTGCGAAATCCATCCCCACGCTGTCATTGGCGACAACTGCACCCTTGGCGACGGCTGCAAAATCTTCCCCAACACCACCATCTACGAAGGCTGCAAGTTGGGCAACAGCGTCACTGTCCATGCCGGTTCTGTCATCGGTGCCGACGGTTTCGGCTTCGCTCCCAATGCCGACGGCTACGACAAGATACCGCAGATAGGCATCGTCACCATTGAGGACAATGTGGAGATAGGAGCCAACACCTGCGTGGACCGCTCCACAATGGGCAGCACCATCATCAGGAAGGGAGTGAAACTCGACAACCTGGTGCAGGTGGCTCACAACGTGGAGATAGGAGAAAACACGGTGATGTCGGCACAGGTGGGCATCGCCGGAAGCACAAAGGTGGGCAAATGGTGCATGTTTGGCGGACAAGTGGGTCTTGCAGGCCACATCACCGTGGGCGACAAGACCTTCCTCGGAGCACAGTCGGGCGTACCCAGCAATCTTAAAGGAGGCGAGTCGCTCATCGGAACGCCGCCGATGCCCCCAAGAAACTATTTCAAGTCGCAAGCCATCTTCCGCCGTTTGCCGGAGATATACAAGGACATCAACGATTTGAAGAAAGAAGTGGAACGCTTGAAAAACGAATAAAATCATGTCTAAGCAAAAGTCATTAAAAGGCAGTTTCTCTTTATGTGGAAAGGGATTGCACACAGGGTTGAGTCTTACAGTCACTTTCAACCCCGCACCAGAGAACACTGGTTACCGTATACAGCGCATCGACCTTGACGGGATGCCCACCATTCAAGCCATTGCGGAGAATGTGGTAGACACGCAGCGCGGCACAGTCTTGGCAAACGGCGATGTCAAGGTCTCCACCGTAGAGCACGGTCTGGCAGCCCTCTACGCCATGGGAATAGACAACTGCCTCATTCAGGTGAACGGTCCCGAGTTTCCTATCCTTGACGGCAGTGCTGCCATGTATGTGAACAAGATTAACGAAGTGGGAGTGGAAGAGCAGAACGCCCCCAAGGACTGGTATGTCATCCGCCACAAGATAGAGGTTAAGGACGAGAAGAACGGCTCCTGCATCACCATTCTCCCTGACGAGGAATTCAGTCTCACGGCGATGTGCTCCTTCAATTCCAAGTTCATCAACAG
>CAYXGN010000061.1:0-1292 GCA_964464505.1 uncultured Prevotella sp. | reverse complement strand
ACCCTCGACAGGATGGACCTCTTCGCCGACGAGATAGCCGCCGCGCGCACCTTCGTCTTTGTCCGCGACATAGAACCCCTCCTCAATGCCAACCTCATTAAGGGCGGCGACCTCGACAACGCCATCGTCATCTACGAGAAGGAGACCTCCCAGGAGCGTCTCGACCAACTCGCCGACATGCTCCACGTGGAGCATCGCAACGCCACCGAACTCGGTTACATTCAGCACCGCCCTCTCGTCTGGGAGAACGAGTGCACGCGCCACAAACTTCTCGACATCATCGGCGACATGGCTCTCATTGGCAAGCCCATCAAGGGTCGCATCATTGCCACCCGTCCCGGTCACACCATCAACAACAAGTTTGCGCGGCTTATGCGCAAGGAGATTCGCAAGCACGAGATACAGGTTCCCGTCTACGACCCCAACGAGACCCCCCTCATGGACAACAAGCGCATCCGCGAACTCCTCCCCCACCGCTATCCCATGCAACTCGTAGACAAGGTCATCGCCTTGGGAGCCACGAGCATCGTGGGAGTGAAGAACGTCACCAGCAACGAGCCCTTCTTCGTGGGGCATTTCCCCCAAGAGCCCGTCATGCCGGGAGTGCTGCAGATAGAGGCAATGGCGCAGTGCGGCGGACTCCTTGTGCTCAACACCCTTGAAGAACCCGAGCGGTGGTCCACCTACTTCATGAAGATTGACGATGTGAAGTTCCGCCAAAAGGTGGTGCCCGGCGACACGTTGATTTTCAAAGTCGACCTGCTCTCGCCTGTCCGCCACGGTATCTCTTCCATGAAAGGCTACGTCTTCGTTGGCGACCACATCGTCTCCGAAGCCACCTTCACCGCACAGATTGTAAAGAACAAATAAAAACGCCAATATGAACCAAATAAGTCCTTTAGCCTACATTCATCCTGAAGCCAAACTCGGTGACAACAACACCGTGGGTCCCTTCTGTTTCATCGACAGGAACGTGGAGATTGGCGACAACAACACTCTGCTCAACAGCGTCACCCTCCACTATGGCGCACGCATAGGCAGCGGCAACGAGTTCTTCCCCGGGGCAAGCATCTCCACAAAGCCGCAGGACTTGAAGTTCAAGGGAGAGGACACCCTCTGCGTCCTGGGCGACAACAACAGCATCAGGGAGAATGTCACCGTCTCGCGCGGCACAGCCTCGAAGGGCAAGACCGTCATCGGCAGCAACTGCCTGCTGATGGAGAACATGCATGTGGGTCACGACTGTGTGCTGGGCAACGGACTCATCATAGGCAACTCCACCAAGTTTGCCG
>CAYXGN010000060.1:0-11228 GCA_964464505.1 uncultured Prevotella sp. | reverse complement strand
CGCCGACGGCACCAACGCCACATATAAAATCGCAAAGTAACCGTAGTAGGTGCGCATCTCCGAGGCGCGCCCCTCAAGCAAGAAACGCAAATTGTAGTAGGTGCAGATCGCCGAGATGTACCCCTCAAGCAAGAAACTCTAATAGCGAGGGTGCGTCTCGGCGATCCGCACCTACTACAATTACCTCAACTTTCACTAAAACAAAAAATCCAGGAACCTTTCGATTCCTGGATTTTTTAACCTTTAAACAAATTCGCGGATTACTTGCGAAGGCCGAGAGCCTTTACTATTGCGCGGTAGCGATTGATATCGCGGTCGTACAGATAGTTGAGTAATGCGCGGCGTTTTCCTACCAGCTTTGTCAGCGAACGTGCGGTAGTATAATCTTTACGGTTCTTCTTGAGATGTTCCGTCAAATGGGAAATACGGTATGAGAACAATGCTATCTGGCTCTCAGCGGAACCAGTATCAGTGTTAGACTTTCCGTACTGTCCAAAGATCTCTTGCTTTTTTGTTTGATCTAAATACATAGAACTGTTTGTTATTAAATGTAAATTTGCTAAATGCGGACGCAAAGTTACGAATTATTCTTCAATCGCTTGCCCTATGAGTGGGTTTTTCCTTGATTAATTAACTTATTTTTGCATATAATAGTAGGCGCGCATCTCCGAGGCGCGCCCAGGAGATGCGCACTTACTATATTAGTATTCGTCCTCGTTGAAGAGGAAGTCTTCCTTTGTGGGATAGTCTGGCCAGAGTTCTTCAATGCTTTCGTACACGTCGCCTTCATCTTCTATTTCCTGGAGGTTTTCGAGCACTTCGAGGGGTGCTCCTGACCGCATGGCGTAGTCGATGAGTTCTTCTTTTGTTGCAGGCCAGGGTGCGTCTTCAAGCTTCGAGGCCAATTCAAGTGTCCAATACATAGCGTTAATGTTTTTTTATCAGGCTGCAAAAATAAATGTAATTCATTTTATCTGCAAGAAATATGTAGTTTTTTTTCTTCCGTATTTGTAATAAAGTTTAAATCTATCGCCAAAATGAAGAAAAAGTCGGAAAGGCGGTTCAGGAAGCGGAGGATGGCGTGGTCGATGTCGTAATCTTTCGACAAAGCCACCACACTGCGCTCTGCCCTGCGGCAAACGGCGCGGCAGATGTGACTCTGTGCAGCGGCAGCGCAGCCTCCGGGGAGGACGAAAGTGGAGAGTGGGGGAGCGTGGTGCTGGAGCCGGTCGATGGCGTTTTCCAGTAGGATGATGTCTTCCTCGCCGATGTTTTCCGTTGGCGATGGGTCGTTGTTGGGCAGGTGTGAGCCTATGAGGAAGAGGTTGCGCTGTGTGCGAAAGAGCAGGTCGAGGTCGTCGCCTTGCGGCATGAGCGTTGCCAGCATACCTATGTGGCAGTTGAGTTCGTCGATGTCGCCGCACGCAACGACGCGGATGTCGGTCTTGTCCACGCGCTCGCCGCCGCGGATTGTAGTCGTGCCGGCATCGCCGCCTTTGGTGTAAAGTTTTGTCATTGTTTAGAAATTGACGATGTAGTTCTGTTTGTTGCGCTTGGTGTCGAAGAAGACTATGCCGCAGTAAAAGAGGTCGTAGCTCACGCTTACTGCCCTGCTTTGCGTGCAAAATTCCCAGAGTCGGCGCGTGGCGGCGTTGCGCTTGATGTCCTCAATGACGAGGACGGTGTCAGTGTCCTTGTACGCCATGATTGCCAGAAAGGCTTCACCCACGCAGTGAACCTCTCCCACACGGATGAAATGCCATCTGTCCGGCGCATCATTTAAGTTTTCTTTGCTCAACTCCATCACCTTCGTGGCTTTGCAACCGTGCTGGATGTACTCCCGAAGGATGCCGTCGACAGCCCCGAAACTTACGAGCGTGTCAGCCTGGCAGAAGTTGGCGAGACGCAGATAGAGTTCTCCCATCTTCCTCGAAATCCATCGCATGCGGGGGTGGCGTTGCCGCATCGTGGCGTAGGCATAGTAGGGGTAGTGCTCGCTGATGACATAGCGGATGAACCGGTAAGCCGAGGGCGACTGCACGCCAAAGCCGCGACTGTGTGCCAGCCGGGCTATGCGGACTGCTGTGCGTGTGATGATGCTAACGCGCGCGTACATTATTTATCTTCTAATATGGGTCGATGTCGAAATAGATGGTGAGTGCTCCGTTGCGCTTGTCGGCCATCACTGCCGCTTGAACCTGCCGCAGGAAGGCGCGCACCTTGGGCAGACTGATGGCGGGTTCGAGTTTTATCATTATCTTGCGGATGTTTTGTGTCTTCACGCGGGCAACGGAAGGCTTGTCGGGACCGAGCACCCTTGTCGTCAAGGCGGTGCGGAGGCGCGACGCAAACTCGATGGCTGCCGTCTCCACCGTGTGCTCGTCGCGGTGGCGAAGGTAGACATAGACGAGGCGCGTGAAGGGCGGATAGTGGAACTGGCGGCGCTCTTCGGTGAGGTCGCGGGCGAAGCCTTCGTAGTCGTTGCTTACTATCTGGCGTATCACGGGAAGGTCTTTGTTCTTCGTTTGCAGCATCACGAGTCCCCGTTTGCCCTTCCTTCCTGCTCTGCCGCTCACTTGCGACATCATCATGAAGGCGTGTTCGTAGGCGCGGAAGTCGGGGAAATTGAGCATGGAGTCGGCATCGAGGATGCCCACCAGACTCACATTGTCGAAGTCGAGGCCCTTGCTTATCATCTGGGTGCCGATGAGAATGTCGGTGCGTCCGCGCGCAAAGTCGCCGATGATGCGGTCGTAAGCGTTGCGCGAACGCGTGGTGTCGAGGTCCATTCGGGCTATGCGTGCTTCGGGAAAGATGCCGCTTATGCGGTCTTCTATCTTCTCTGTGCCGTAGCCCCGCCCCATGAGTTCGGTGCTTTCGCAGCACGGGCACTTGTCGGGCACGGCGTAGGTGTAGCCGCAATAATGGCAAGTGAGGATGTTAAGACTACGGTGATAGGTGAGACTTACGTCGCAGTTCTTGCACCGCGGCACCCATCCGCAAACTTTACACTCCGTGGTCGGGGCGAAGCCCCGGCGGTTTTGAAACAGTATCACTTGTTTCTTGTCCTGCAAAGCGGTGCGCATGGCGGCGAGAAGGTCGGGAGAAAAGGGACCGTTCATCATCTTGCGGTGCTGCAAGTCCTTTGTGTCGATGATGCGGATTTCGGGCAATGCGATGTCGCCGAAGCGTGTTGAGAGCTTGACGAAGCCATACTTGCCCGTCAGGGCGTTGTGCCAGCTCTCCAACGAAGGCGTGGCTGTGCCGAGAAGCACCTTTGCTCCGTCGTACATCTGGGCGAGAACGATGGCTGTGGAGCGAGCATGGTAACGTGGGGCAGGTTCCTGCTGCTTGAAAGAAGTCTCGTGCTCCTCATCGATGATGACGAGTCCGAGATTCGTGAAAGGCAGGAACACGGCACTGCGGGCACCGAGGATGACATCGTAGGGACGGTCGGAGAGTTGCTTTTTCCATATCTCCACGCGCTCGGCATCGCTGTATTTGGAGTGATAGATGCCCAAGCGGTCGCCGAAGACGCGCTGGAGGCGTTTCGTTATCTGCACGGTGAGGGCTATTTCCGGCAGGAGATAGAGCACCTGTCTGCCTTCTTGGATGGCATTTGCAATGAGATGGATGTAGATTTCGGTCTTGCCGCTCGACGTGACTCCGTGCAGCAGCGTCACGTTGTGGCTCTGGAACGACGCGTTAATGCTGTCGTAGGCCTGCTGTTGGGCTTCGCTGAGGGAGGGGATGTTCTCCATGTGGGCACTGCCGACGCTGTTCAGCCGCCCCACTTCGCGCTCGTAGGTCTCAAGAAACTTGCGTTTCACGAGTTCACGAAGCACTGCTATGTTGGCGTTGCTGGCATTCTGGAGTTCGTCGTAAGCCACCTCCGCCTCGGGAACGATTGGTGCGCCGTCGCTGACGGTGTCCCAATGGGAGAGCGAGAGAAAGGTGTTGAAGACCTTCAGCTGCATCTTTGCGCGCGAGAGCAAACTCTTCGCCAGTACGATGGCGTTCTCGCTGCGCAGGTTTTCGGGCAACTTCACGCAGCGTTCCGTCTTGGGACGGTAGCCGTCCTCGGCTTTCAAGCCCGCAGGCAGTGCCGCTTTGTAGACGTCGCCAAGCGGCGACATGTAGTAATCGGCTATCCATTGCCACAGCCTTAGCTGCCGTTCGAGGAGCACAGGCGTGTCGTCCATGATGCCAAGGATGTCCTTTGTGTCGAAAGCGGGCTTGTTGTCGTGAACCCGTAGAGCCATTGCCGTGTAGGTCTTGCTGCGTCCCACGGTCACGAGGACGCGCATTCCCGGCACCAACTTAGGTGCGAGCGTGTCGCTGACACCGTAAGTAAAGGTGCTGTCCAAGGGCAAAGGGAGGATTACATCGACGTAGCGCATGGCGGTAAAACCCCTCTGATGGTGTCGTTTAGAAATAGTAGGCGAGGGCTATCTGCCAAGCGTTGGCGCGCCCATTGGAGTCGGTGAGACCCTTAGTAACACTGCTCGCCACGTTGCCTAAGGTCACTTCGCCTGTCTTTCCGCACGCAATGTTGTAGTTGGCAGACACTTGCAGGTGATTGAGAAGCATAAATCCGAGTCCGACATTGACGCTGAAGTTCGATGTCTTCAACTTCCAGTCGGCTATTCCTTCATAGATTTCCTGAGTCTTGCTGCCCACATTGAAGCCGAATTGAGGTCCGGCGAAGATGAAAACACTTGCTGAACTTCCAAGACCGATGCCATAACGGAGGTTGATGGGGATGTTGATGGACTGCGTTTTGAGCGTGTTGCTCGTCTCATCGAACAAGTTGTTCTCCACATTGCTGACTTTCACCTTCGCTTCTCTTTGGTCGTAGAGGGCGGAAGCATCGATGCCCAGACCCACAATGGGCAGGGTGAACTTCACTGTCGGGCCAATAAAGAAACCCGCACGATTGCTCGCGTCGAGCAATTCGCTGCTCAAACTCATACTCGTCACGTTCAGACCGCCTTTCAGACCGAACTTTACCTCTGCCTGAACTGCCGTCGTGAAGAACACTGACATGGCTAAAACTGCTGTTGCAAAAATCTTTTTCATAATCGTTATAATTGGTTTTTGGGTTCAAATGTTAGTGGCGTTGGCGGCGAACTGACACTCTTGCCGACGACGAACTTGCGCCGGATGACGAGTCGGAATTGCTCTTCGACTTCTTCACCTTGGCTGTCTTGCTGCCCGAACGGCGGTTCTTCGCCTTCTTGGTCTTTGCTCCCTTCTTCGTCGTGGCGGCTATACTGTCGGTGGAATCGTTCTTCTCCACACTGCCCCAAAGGTTCTTCTCGAAATCGGCGAGTTCCTTTTCTATGCGCTTTTGCTCCTTTGTCATCGCCGAATCGGACGGGCAATACTGCGCAAGGGTCTTTCCCAGCATGTTGTTGGTCTTGTAAATCTTGCCCCGATACATGTTCTTGGTGAAGTAATCGTCAACGCTCATCGTTGCGGCGTTGTTGAGATTGCTCGTCATCAGAGTCTGTTTGGCGAGGTAAGGGGCCAGGTCGTCATACTTAATCCAGAACAGAGGGTAACTCGTTCCGCCGTCGCCGAAGTCGTCCTCACGCTTCAATATCGGGCAGAGGGCAATCACTTTGGTGTGGAACGACGATGTGCTCTCGTCGTAGTAGGCACTCTCTTTCACATAGTAAGCGGTGACTTCGCGCGACGGAATGTCGCTGTCGTCGATGCGGATGCCGCGGTCTGTCTTCTCATAGTAGATGTGATAGTTGTCGAGAAGGGTCTTGAGTTTCACCGCAGCACTCTCCTCGAACACCTCGTTTCCGTCGAGGCGGTACTCGTAGGCGGTGACAGCGCGGCGCATAATGAGTTTGAACATGTAGGTGAAGAGATTCATCTGCGACCCGACAGGCTCAACGGGATAGTAGAGTCCGGCGTTGGAATCGTCCAAAAGACTTATCTCCCTGTAGATGTCGCGGCGCCAAACTACATCCTCCGACATCTTCTTCTGGGTGGGGAACGATATCTGTGCGCGCACGCTCAGGTTGCCGTCGCTGGTGGTTGCGGTCTTCTGCTGCTCGCGTCGGCGTGCTGCCGGCTGTGCCGACAGACTTTCTGCGGCGCACGCCAATAGCAATATGAACAATATTTTTTTCATATATTCGGTTGCTGTGAATGTTGTTTTATTCCTTTATATAGCCTTGCGGCTGCCTATTTCACTATGATTTCCATTGACCCTGGCAACTTGCGTGTGATGCCGTCGGGACCCACTGCCGTGACGCGCGAGATGTAGAAGCGCTTGTTTCTCGACAGTTTGCGGAATGTCTCACGCTGCCTTTCGGAGAAGTTTGCGCCACTCGATGCCATCGGAACGGCGTTGCCCATATTGTCGAAGAACACTGTCTCGAAGCTCACCACCTTGAACTGGATGTCGAGGATGCCGTCGTCGATGGCTGCCTTTATGCCTTGTGCGCCCATGAGGGAGGCTTTGGCGAGTCCGCCTTCGCGGAATCTGTCGGTGCCAATCTGAATGTATGCGGCTGGGTCAGGGAGTTTACGCACGTGGAAAGTGAACTTGCCCATCTGGCGCGTCTTGCCGTTTTGGTTGGAAGCCACGGTGATGGTGACATCCTTTCCCACTGCCGACGGGCGCGCGATGTAGCGTCCCATGCCGATGGAACGGAACCCTCCGCCCGACATCGAAGCCGTGACTGCGTTGAGGGGAACACCCGGAATGCTCACGCTGATGGGGTTGTCATAGCCCGCGTAGAGCACGTTCATGAGGTCGGCGGACACTGTTGCGCTCGGAGCCACAACGGTGTATTTCTGCATGAAGTCGCGTTTTATGAGTTCTCCATTGCCGTTGCGCATGGTGATGTAGCCTCCGAAAGAGTGCTCGCCTATTGCGCCGGCAGTGAAGCGGTAAGTGCTTCCGCTGATTTTCTGGTTGCCGATGTAAATCTCAGGTTGCTTTGTGGTGTCGACAGCAGCCATTACTATCTCCGCAGAGAACTGGTCGCCGCTGATGACGGTCTTCGATTCGGGAATCACAAAAGCGCTGAGTTTGTTCACGCGGATGTCCTTTATGTCGATGTTTGAGACGAGGGTGTGGAGCACTTCGCCCTCGGCGTAGCGCACATCGCTTTGCAGTTTGGACAGAAGGGTGACTGCTCCAGCCACCGGCATGTCCTCAAACATGTACTCCTGCCAGTTCTTTCCCATGGCATGGGCGTTCTTCGGGATGGCTGTTGTGAGGTTGCTTTTTATGATTTCGCGCTGTTGCGGGTCGGTCACCATCTTGAGGATGCGGTCGCGGAACGAGTTGATGGCGTTGCGGAGATGCTGTCCCTGTCCTGTGCCCGGAGCCAGCATGACGTGGCTTGCAGCCTCGAGGTTGTCCTTGCTTTTTATGTTCCGCACATCGGCGTCCTTTCCGTCAGCCTCGCGCACAATCTCTTCTTTGAGCCATTGCGCATAGTTGTAGAGCGAGTCGCTCATGCTTTTCACTTCCGTTGCCTTGTCAAACCACGCCTTAACCTTCTGCGGGTTGGCTTTCATCTGGGCTTCGAAGTCATCGTATATCGACTTGTTCTCCTTGGCGGAGTTGGCTGTTGTGCGGTTGAGACTTTCTTCCACGATGGAGAACCCGTTGAGCACTTCGGTGGAAATGTTCAACGCCAGCATCGCCATAAGAACCACATACATGAGGTTAATCATCTTTTGGCGTGGAGAGAGTGGTCTTTTCTTTATTGCCATTATGTGTCTTTTGTTGTGTGGGTTGTGTTCACCTCTTACTCATTCACCTTCATGTTCATGTTGACAGTCATTGCTTCTATCATGCGAGCATAGATGCTGTTGAGTTGTTCTATCTGTTGCGCCATCTTCTTGCTTTGGTCGTTTATCTGGTCGATGGTGCCGATTTGCTGGCTTGCTCCCTTAAGCTGCATCTCGTAAACCTTGCAGATGCCGGTGAGGGTGCGGTTGAGGTTCTCCATCTCTTCGCTGTCGCGGGTGAGTCGGGTGCTTTGTTCCGACACCTTCTGGAGCGTTTCCGTGAGTCGCTTGAGCTCTTCGAGGTAGTTCGACTGAGCCTCCGCCATGTCGGCAGTGAGTTGCTGGTTGGCGCTGAGGTCGGCTGCTGCGACCACTGTTCCTGCTGCCGCTGCCACTGTTCCTGCTGCCGCTACAGTGCCTCCACCGCCAGTTATGACGATGCCTTCGGCTGCTTCGCCGGCAGGTTGCGCTGCCACTGCTTCGCCTTGCTGTGCCACTGCCGTGCCTTGCTGTGCTCCTGCGCCGCCACCTATTATTATAGTGCCGCCGCCAAAGCCGCCGCCCTGCACGCTGATGTGGGCTCCTTCCTCTGCAGACTCGTTTTCTTCGCTTTCCTCTTCACCGTTGACATGTGTGGGAAGTTCCTTTCCGTCCTGCGTCTTGTCAAACGGACGGTCGAACGCTGAGAGGAAGAACACGAACGCCTCTGTACCCATTCCGGCGAACAGCATGAAGTTGGCACCGGGCAAGTGGGTGAGTTTGAAGAGGGCACCAAGGATTACAATCGAAGCACCCCAGCTGTAAGCGTAGTTGAGGAAAGTCTGTCCCGGCACGCTGTCCATCCATCTCTGCATGCGATAGACAAAGTTGTATTTGCTGTATTCTGTCATTTTTGTCTTTCTTTTCTGGTTGCGGTGTTATTATTTCTTGCCTTTTTTCTGTTTCGCACTCGATGTGTTGGCGAGGCTGCGCACGCATCGGAAGCCTATGTAGCAGCGTGGCTGGTTTTGGTATTCCCATGTGCGCCATGCCGAACGGATGTAGGATTCGGGGTCTTTCCACGACCCTCCGCGCACGCTTTTCTTCTTCATGCGGTAGGGGTCTTCCTTTGCTGCGTTGTATTGCAGTTGCGGGTTGAGGTCGTTCATGGCATCCACGCCCGACTCGGTGTATATGGTGCTTGTCCATTCTGCCACGTTTCCTGCCATGTCGTAGAGTCCGTTGGTGTTGGACGAATAGATGCCCACCTTACTGGTAATCAGGTTTCCGTCCTTGGTGTAGTTGCCTTTGTCGGGTTTGAAGTTGGCGAAGAAGCAGCCGTCGCCGTTCTTCACGTCCTTGTTTTCCCACGGAAACTCGTTGCCTTCCTTTCCTCTTGCGGCGTATTCCCATTCTGCTTCGGTGGGCAGGCGGTAGCGTTGCACGAAGCGTGCCTCTGCTCCCAGACCCTTAAGGAGATAGTCTGTGCGCCAGGCGCAGAACGCATTGGCCTGCTCCCAGGTCACTCCCACGACGGGATAGTCGTTGTAGGCGGGATTGGAGAAGTAGTTGCGGAGGTAGTTTTCGTTCTCCGCGTTCTGGAAATCGTTCACCCAACAGGTGGTGTCGGGATATATATTAACAATGTAGGTGTTGAGGAAATCCCACGGACCCGACAGCGGACGGTTGATGGTCTGGCGCATTATGCGTCCCTCATCGTCCACGAAAGCGGTGTCCTTGGATATCATCACCACCTCGTCGGGGTTCACTTTCACGTCGGTGTTGAGGTTGCGCTCCTCTGGGTTGAGTCGGTTGCGGCGCAGAGCGGCAGCGGTATAGTCGTAGACTTCATACCGATAGTTGAGCTGACGGTAGTCGAGCATCTTCTCGCCGGTGACGGGGTTGGTGACATAGACACTCTCTATGGCGCGCTGCTCGTCCTCGCTTGGCTTGCGCGGGATGGGTTTCTTCCAGTTGAGGTGCGGCTTCACGGGGTCGCCGTTCTTGTCCTCTGTTATCATAAACGACTCATCGCCGCCGTACGACGGGTCGGCGAGTCGCGTGCGGATGATGCTGTCGCGCACCCAGATGACAAACTGCTTGTATTGCGAATTGGTCACTTCCGTCTCGTCCATCCAAAAGCCGTCGACCGAAATGTCCTTTACTGGGGTCTGCTTTCCCCACAGACTGTCCTGCTTGTCGATGCCCATGTGGAGGAAACCGCGACCTATCCGCGTCATTCCGTAAGGCGTGGGCTCACTGAAAGAGCGGCCGCTCACGCCCACCACTTCGCCTCCGCGTCCTGCCGACGAGGCTGCTTTTCCGCCGAAACATGCCGCCAGACTCAGCGACATGGCGATGATGCCAAGAAATATTATCGTTTTTTTCATTTTCCAAATGGTTTTATAGTATTCTCACACTTTGATGCTTGTTCTTTCCTTTCTTCGTCAGATTGATGTCCACCTGATAGCCCAGGAACAGTTCATGACTGCCGTTTCCGGGGTTGATGGCAGATGTGTACATTTCATAACTGTACCCCAACATGATGCCGTGGAAGTTGCCTCCAAGCATGAATGTAACCGAATTGGTGGGGCTGTAGCCCACTCCGGCGTACATCATCTTGCTCTCGTTGGTGTAGACAAGGCGTGCCGTGACATCAGCGCGGTAACCTACGAGATCCGTTCGCGCCAAGACTGACGACTTTATTGTAAGAAACGGATTTCTTAACTTAATATTGTATCCGCCCGTCAAATAAAATGTGGGGTCCACTTTCAACTCGTTGCGCTCGCCGAGCGACACCGTCGGTGCCGTGAGGTGCTGCGCCGAGGCTCCCACATACCAGTTGCGGTGGGTGTAATAAAGCCCCACGCCGAGGTCAAAGCCGTTGCCTTCGAGCTTCGAGGAACTGAAGGCGGGGTCGTTGCTGTCCTCAAGGTCGAGTTTCGAACCGTCGAACGTCTCGCTGAGCAAGCCTGCCGCCACTCCCACACTGAACATTCCCTTCAGCAACTTGAACTTCAGTGCATACTGCACCATAAGCCTTTGGTGGGAGAACAGACCCAGTTTGTCGTTCATAAACTGCAGGCCCACGCCGTGATACGTCTTCAGGAAGTAGAGCGGCATGTCAGCAGCGGCATACATTGTCTGCGGGTTGTGCTCGTAACCGGCAAGGTCTAAGGCGTAGTCGAGGGCAATGTTAATCTTCGATTCCTTACCCACGGCAGCCGCGTTGAACGACGGTTCCAAGTCGAAATAATGACTGAACGACACGTCATACTGCGCCTGCATCTTCAAAGAAACAAGCGTCAGCGCAAGCAATATTATTATCTGTCGGCGTTTAAACACAATCATTATAACGCTCTTTTGCCCTTTTTATTGCCACGAAGTTACGAATTTTATTTCTTTCCGCCGCTCGGTTCGGGGAAAAACATAGTAGGCGCGCATCTCCGAGGCGCGCCCGTTAAAAAGCGAAGGGTGCCGCTCGG
>CAYXGN010000059.1:8339-11692 GCA_964464505.1 uncultured Prevotella sp. | reverse complement strand
ACGACCCCCTGATTAACAGTCAGGTGCTCTAACCAACTGAGCTATTGAAGCATTGTCGTGCAAAAGTGTTTCCTTTTTGCGTTTGCAAAGGTAATACACTTTTTCATTACCGCCAAAACTTTTTCAAGAAAATTTTGTTTTTTGTGGCAAAAACAATAAAAATCGCGCCGCAATGGGCGTTTTGCGAGGTAGAAATAGTAATTTTGCACCTTATATATTATATAATGTGTAAACCGCAAACACGATTTAATTACAGAATATGCGAAAACTGTTGATTTGCGCAATGATGCTGTTCGCCATGACGACAATGGCACAGAACAGCAGCGACCATAACTTCAAGGTGGCGAAAAACCTTGATGTTTTCAATTCCATTTATAAGAACCTCGACCTCATGTACGTCGACACGCTCGATGCCGATGAGGTGATTGGCACGGCGATAAAGGCGATGCTGGGCAGTCTCGACCCTTACACGGAGTACTACCCCGAGGAGAAGAAAAGCAAAATGAAAGAGATGCTGACCGGCAAATACGCTGGAATAGGAGCCATTATAAGTTACAGCTTCACCCGAAAGAATGCCGTCATCAACGAACCTTACGGAGGTTTGCCTGCGGCTGAGGCAGGACTGAAGAAGGGTGATGTAATCCTCAGCATCGACGGGGAGTCGATGGAGGGCAAGACCACGGCTTATGTGAGCGAGCATCTTCGTGGAGACGCCGGTACGACAATGGTTCTCAAGGTGCTGCGGCCGTCCACCGGCAAACGCATGACATTCAAAATAGAGCGCAAAGCCATCCAGTTGCCTTACCTGCCGTACTACGGCATGCAGGCGGACAGCATAGGCTACATCAACCTCAACCAGTTTGTCGAAGGCAGCGCAAAGGATGTCCGCCGCGCATTCATCGACCTTAAGAAGCAGGGAGCAAAGGGATTGGTGCTTGACCTGCGCAACAACGGCGGCGGCTCGGTGCAGGAAGCGGTGTCCATCCTCAACATGTTCCTGCCCAAAGGGGTAACGCTGCTCAACATGAAAGGCAAGATTGAGGGTGCCAACAACACCTACCGCACCACCATCGAACCCATCGACACCATCATGCCGATAGTGGTTCTCGTCAACGACGGCACTGCAAGCGCGAGCGAAATAACGAGCGGCGCACTGCAAGACCTCGACCGGGGCGTGGTGATGGGAACACGGACCTACGGCAAAGGTCTCGTGCAGGTGCCCAATGTGCCGCTTCCTTTCAACGGCAACCTGAAACTGACAACGGCGAAATACTACATCCCCAGCGGCCGGTGCATACAAACCATCAACTACCGCCACGCTCGCGGAGGCTACACCGAGCATGTGGCTGACTCGCTGACGCATGAGTTCCGCACAGCAGCAGGGCGCGTAGTGCGCGACGGAGGCGGCATAAAACCCGACATAGAGGTGCTGCCCGACTCGATGCCCAACATCGCCTTCTATCTCGAACGTGTCGACACCACCGACCTTGTGCTTAATTATGAGATAGACTACATCGCTTCTCACCCCACCATCGCCGCTCCTTCGGAGTTCGAACTCAGCGATGCCGACTATGAGAAATTCAAGAAAATGGTAATCGACAGTGGCTTCACTTACGACCAGGTGAGTGAGAAATACCTCGCCGACCTCGAGAAACTGGCGCGCTTCGAGGGCTATTACGATGACGCAAAGGGCGAGTTCGACGCTCTGAAAGCAAAACTGAAGCACAACATCGCAAAAGACCTTGACTACCCCTACAATAAGGAAAAGATAAAGGAGATGCTCACTGCCGACATCGTCGCAGCCTATTATTTCGAGGGAGGAAGCCTCGAGAACTCCCTCCGCTACGACAAACAGGTCTCCGAAGCCATCCGCCTCCTCAACGACTCTGCGCGCTATCAGTCGCTGTTGCAGCCGAAAGTGGAGGAGAAAACACCCGCCGAGCCGGTGAAACAGAAAAAGGGGAAAAAGGCAAAGAGCAAAAAAGTGAAAGAGTAAAAAATAAAAACAATAAAATCAAGAAGAAATGAAAATATCACACTTCGCCAAGTCTGCCGCCGTGGCAGCAATCGTCTTCGCCTCCGTCGGCATCACCTCGTGCGACCAGCGCAAGTTCCGCGTGGAGGGAACCATCACCGATGCCAAGGACTCCACACTCTATTTCGAGAACATGAGTCTTAACGGTGCCGTTGCCATCGACTCCGTAACGCT
This sequence comes from uncultured Prevotella sp., assembly GCA_964464505.1. Classification (GTDB taxonomy): domain Bacteria; phylum Bacteroidota; class Bacteroidia; order Bacteroidales; family Bacteroidaceae; genus Prevotella. Next base: position 9,483 of record CAYXGN010000059.1, on the reverse strand, counting down.
CGGCAGCGACGGCTCGTTCAGCTTCGACGGTAAGGCTGTCGACGCGCCGGAGTTTTATCGTCTGCGCATCGCCGGACAGATAATCAACATTGCCATCGACTCCGTCGAGACCGTCGGCATCAAGGCTTCCTATCCCACAATGGCTTCCGCCTATGAGGTGAGCGGCTCCGACGAGTGCGCCACGATAAAGACTCTCACCGCTTTGCAGATGCAGTTGCAAGCACAGGTGAACGCCGTGGCAGCCAATCCAAACCTCGGCATCGATGCCGTGACCGACAGTGTGTCGCGCATGATAGACGCTTACAAGACCAACATAAAACTCAACTACATCTTCCGCGAACCTATGCGCGCCTCATCCTACTTCGCCTTGTTCCAAACAATAAACCTCGGCAGTCAGGCAACGTTGCTCTTCAATCCCCGCAGCAGTGAGGAAGACATCAAGGTTTTTGCCGCCGTTGCAACGAGTTGGGACACCTTCTACCCCGAGGCGGAGCGCGGAAAGAACCTCCACAATATAGCCATCGAAGGCATGAAGAACGTCCGCATCGTGCGCAACAAGCAGGCAGCGGCGGAGATTGATGCCGACAAGGTGAACCTGACAGGTGTCCTCGACATCACACTCCCCGACAATAAGGGCAACATGCGGACCCTTTCGCAACTCAAAGGTAAGGTGGTGATGCTCGATTTCCACTCCTTCGCCACCGACAACTCGACGAAACGCATCATGGTTCTGCGCGACCTTTACAACAAATACCACGCGCAGGGCTTCGAAATCTACCAGGTGTCGGTGGACGACAGCGAGCATTTCTGGAAGACACAAACCGCTGCCCTGCCCTGGATTTGCGTACATGCCGGCGACGACGATGCCAACGTCATCACCAACTACAACGTGCAAGGCGTGCCCACCTTCTTCCTCCTCGACAAGAACTGCAACGTGTATAAGCGCGACGCACAGATTAAAGACCTTGACACCGAGATAAAGTCGCTGCTGAAATAAAGGCAGAGTAAGCCCCACCCAACCCTCCCCGCCGGGGAGGGCTTTTTTGTTTGCAAAGGTAATCGTAGTAGGTGCGTATCTCCGAGACGCACCCCCCAAGACTGCTAAAGGAATTAAAAGAGAAGTTGTTTGGCAACTTCCCACACC
>CAYXGN010000059.1:0-8239 GCA_964464505.1 uncultured Prevotella sp. | reverse complement strand
CCCCCAAGACTGCTAAAGGAATTAAAAGAGAAGTTGTTTGGCAACTTCCCACACCACGATGCCGGCGGTGACGCTGACGTTAAGGGAGTGTTTTGTGCCAAACTGAGGTATTTCTATGCAGCCGTCAGAGGCATCGACCACTTCCTGATGCACTCCCTTCACCTCGTTGCCAAGCACGAGGGCGTAGCGGCGCGTGGGGTCGAGGCGTAGCTGATGGAGTTTTGTGGAACCCTCAACCTGCTCCACAGAGTAGACGAAAGTGCCTTGACGGTGAAGTTCCTCCACTGCTTCGAGAGCCGTGGGGAAGTAGCGCCACGCCACCGAATCCTCGCCGCCAAGTGCTGTCTTGTGGATTTCGGGATGCGGAGGAGTGGCGGTGATGCCACAGAGCCATACTGCCTCCACGCGGAAAGCGTCGCAGGAACGGAACACCGACCCCACGTTGTAAAGCGACCGCACATCGTCGAGGACAACGATGAGCGGCAGTTTCTCCGCCTCACGAAACTGTTCCACCGAGAGGCGCTGCATTTCTATGGTTCTGAGTTTGCGCATTATAATATAAAAAGGTGGGTTCTAAAAATTCCCACCATAATGCTTTCGGGAATATTGTTTTTGGTTTATGGGCGCGTCTCGGAAATACACGCCCATTATGATTAGCCTGCGAATGCGGCCTCTTCTGCGGCTGCTATAATCTCCTCGCGCGACATTTTGCGGACGGAGATGTCGCTGAGGTCGAATTCGTCGGAGTCTTCTTCGGTTGCCTGAGTCGCCTTCTTCGGAGCGCGGCGACCGCTTCGCGGTGCGTCATCATTGCTATACATGGGCGCACGGCGACTCTTTTTAGGTTTTTCTTCGGTGGGTTCTGCTGCCTCGGGAGCAGGTGTTGGGGTCTCCGTGGAGACGATGATGAAATCCTCTTGCGGCTCCGTTGTCGGCACATTCTCCACCGGCTCTTCCTCCATGCGGGTGCGCTTGGTCTTCGAAGCGAACACGGCATCGATGAATTGCGGCTCTTTACGGAGTTTCTCGAGGGTGCGTTTCGCTGCTATCTGTTGGCTCTCCTTCTTGCTGTAGCCCTCGCCCGAGCAGCCCTCCACGCCTTCGAGCATCACGCGATACTTGAAGAACGGGCTACCCTCCTTGTCCTTCTCCTCCTTGACAATGGCGAAACTTACGCGCACACGGTTCTTCTGGCTCCACTCGAGAAGGCGGCTCTTGAAGTTCACCTCCTTGTAAGCCACCTTGTCGATGTTTATTATCTGCGACAGGATGCGGTCGCGCATGAAACGCATACAGGCATTGTAGCCCCTGTCGAGATAGATTGCCCCGACGAGAGCCTCAAAGGCGTTGCCGCCCATATAGGAGTTGTGTGCACCCGAATGGCCGCTTGACACCACGAGATTGCAGACACCCAGTTCCTTCGCCAGACGGTTGAGAGTGTCGCGTTGAACGAGTTTTGAGCGTGTGTTTGTGAGGAAGCCCTCGCGCTTTCCGGGGAAATGGCGATAGACAATGTCGCCCACTGCGGCGTCGAGGATGGCGTCTCCGAGGAATTCCAGGCGTTCGTTGTTCACCGGTTTGCCCTTGGCGTTGCGGCGAAACACGCTTTTGTGCATCAGCGCGAGTTTGTAGTAGCTGATGTCGTGAGGGTAGAAGCCGATGATGCGGTATAGAGAAGAATAAAGCTCCTTATCCTTTCGGAAAGGGAGCTTCATTCTGTCTATTATGTTATTCAGCATACTTCTTGAATATTACGCATGCGTTGTGGCCTCCGAAACCGAACGTGTTGCTCAGTGCAGCACGCACTTCACGCTTCTGAGCTACATTGAATGTGTAGTTCAAGTCGTAGTCTATCTCGGGGTCACGGTCGTCATCGGCATGGTTGATTGTAGGCGGCACGATGTCGTTCTTCACTGCAAGCACCGACACCATAGCCTCCACTGCGCCGGCAGCACCGAGCAGATGGCCTGTCATCGACTTCGTTGAGCTGATGTTGAGTTTGTAGGCTGCGTCGCCGAACACCTGCTTTATGGCTTTGGCTTCGCTGATGTCGCCCACGGGAGTGGACGTGCCGTGCACGTTGATGTAGTCGATGTCCTCGGGTTTCATGCCTGCGTCTTCGAGCGCATTCTGCATCACGAGACACGCGCCGAGCCCTTCCGGATGGGAGGCGGTGATGTGATAAGCGTCGGCACTCATTCCTTCGCCCACCATCTCAGCGTAGATTTTGGCTCCGCGCGCCTTGGCGTGCTCCAGTTCTTCGAGTATGAGGCAACCGGCACCTTCGCCCATTATGAAGCCGTCGCGGCTTGCGCTGAAGGGGCGTGAGGCGTGCTCCGGGTCGTCATTGCGTGTGGAGAGGGCGTGCATGGCGTTGAATCCGCCTACGCCGCCGTCGGTGATGGCAGCCTCGGCACCGCCGCTGACGATGATGTTTGCCTTACCCAAACGGATGAGGTTGAAAGCGTCGGCGAGGGCATTGGTGCTTGAAGCGCATGCAGAGGTGGTGGCATAGTTGGGACCATGGAATCCGTAATGGATGGAAATCTGCCCTGCTGCGATGTCGGCAATCATCTTTGGGATGAAGAAGGGGTTGAACTTGGGACCGTTCTCTTTATGAACGGCGTAGTAGCCCACTTCGTCCTCGAAAGTCCTGATGCCTCCGATGCCCACGCCGAAGATTACTCCGATGCGGTTTTTGTCTTCCGTCTCCACGTCAATGCCGCTGTCGCCGACAGCCTGAATGGCTGACACCATGGCGAGTTGGGCGTAGCGGTCCATCTTGCGCAATTCCTTGCGGTCGATGTAGTCGGCTGCGTTGAGTCCCTTGACTTCGCACGCGAACTGGGTCTTGAACTTGGAAGCGTCAAATAAAGTAATAGGAGCCGCGCCGCTGACACCGTTGCAAAGGTTCTTCCAGGTTTCTTCCGGAGAATTGCCGACGGGCGTGACAGCACCGAGTCCTGTTACTACTACTCTTTTTAATTCCATCTAAAAGAAAAGTTGTTGTTGTGCGAATGCTCAAAATTAAAGGTGCGGACGACTGCCTCACACGGTTTAATTTTGAGCATCTGCGGCGGTTATGGTTTATGCTTCAAGGCTTAAGCCGGGGAATTCCCCTTAGTGCTTGCCGTCAAAAAAGGTGTGGACCATAAACCATAATCCATTTCCCATTATTTATTTCTGGTTGTTCTCGATGTAAGCGATAGCGTCGCCTACAGTGCCGATTTTCTCAGCCTGGTCGTCAGGGATGGAGATGTTGAACTCCTTTTCAAATTCCATGATGAGTTCTACGGTGTCGAGAGAGTCTGCACCGAGGTCATTTGTAAAACTTGCATTGGGGTTTACTTCTGCTTCGTCTACACCGAGTTTGTCAACGATGATAGCCTTTACTTTTGCTTCAATATCTGACATAATCTTAAAAATTTAAATTGTTTATAACTTAATTTTCTTTTTGATAAACTTGTGCAAAGTAACTACTTTTTATTCGAATTGACAAATATTTCCTGCAAAAAACGCTCTTTCTTGCACACCTCACCGGGGTTTGTGCAATTATTTGTGCTTTTTATTGGTTCCAAAAGGATGAAAATTGCTTCCCGAAGGAGGTCCCGCAAGACAGCAAAAGAGCAAGTTTTTCGGGCAAATATTTGTGTGTTTGGCGGTTTTCCCCTATTTTTGCAGTACATTAAATCCGTGCCGCAGTTCGCCGTTCAAGGCATCGGCACTGCGGCGACAAAACATTTTCATTTATGACTTTTGCACAACATTGCAACTCCATCTTCAATCAAGTGATTCGCGATTACCACATCACCGACGACATAGAAGCCACCGTCAGCAACCCCTACGACCGTGGCGACATCGACGGCTTGCTCTATCTGAAGTGCTGGATAGACACCGTGCAGTGGCATTTCGAGGACATCATCCGCGACCCGCAGATTGACCCCATCGACGCCCTTGCCCTGAAGCGGCGCATCGACCGCTCCAATCAGGACCGCACGGACATCGTCGAGCAGATAGACTCCTATTTCCGCCAACTCTATTGCAATGTGGTGCCGGCTGAGGATGCACGCCTCAACACCGAGAGCCCGGCTTGGGCTGTCGACCGTCTCAGCATCCTTGCCCTCAAAATCTATCACATGCAGGAGCAGACCGTGCGCGCTGACGCCACCGAGGAGCACCGCAGGAAGTGTGCCGACCGGCTCGCCGTGCTCCAGGAACAGCAGCGCGACCTCTCAACAGCCATCGACCAGCTTCTCGATGACATCGCCGCAGGGCGCAAATACATGAAGGTCTACCGCCAGATGAAGATGTACAACGACCCAAGCACCAACCCAATCCTTTATAAAAAGTAATCGTAGTGGGCGCGCATCTCCGAGACGCGCCCTAAAAGATAAAAATTAAAACGGTGAAGACAGAACACATTCTTATCATACGCTTTTCAGCCCTCGGCGACGTGGCAATGTTGGTGCCCGTTGTGAGTTCGCTCGCACGGCAGTATCCCCATCTGCGCATCACCGTACTCAGCCGACCCTTTGCCCGCGCCCTCTTCGAGGACCTTGCGCCCAATGTCGGCTTTATGGGTGCCGACCTGAAAGGGGAATACAGCGGAATGAGAGGAATCAATGCGCTCTACCGCCGGCTTGTGGCGAAGAACTTCACAGCCATTGCCGACATGCACAACATTCTGCGTTCGGGTTACCTCCGCATGCGTTTCAACCTCGCCCTCTACCGCGTGGAGCACATCAACAAGCACCGTCAGGAGCGCAAACAACTCACGGCAGCAACGGAGAAACAACTCCATCAGTTGCCCTCATCATTCCAAAACTATGCCGATGTGCTCCGTCGACTGGGCTACCCCATAGAGATGGACTTCACGTCGATGCTCCCCCCGGCTGGCGGCAACCTCCGTCTGCTGCCCGCGGCGATAGGGGAGAAGAAGGCATTCCAGCAATGGGTGGGCATCGCGCCGTTCGCTGCGCACCGCGGAAAGGTCTATCCCACGGACAAGATGGAGCAGGTGGTGGCTGAGACAATACGCCGTCACCCCTCCTGCCGCATCTTCCTCTTCGGTGGAGGAAAGGAGGAGCACGCCGTTCTCGACGCTTGGGCGCAGCGCTATCCCAACGCCGTCAACGCCTCGGCACTCCTCGGCTCGCTGCAGCAGGAACTCATCCTTATGAGCCATCTCGACGTGATGCTAAGCATGGACAGCGGCAACATGCACCTCGCAGCAATCTGTGGCACCCGCGTGGTGAGTGTCTGGGGAGCCACACACCCCTTTGCCGGGTTCACAGGATGGCATCAGCGCGAGAGCGACATGGTGCAGTCTGCCCTCCCGTGCCGCCCTTGCAGCATCTACGGCGCAAAACCCTGCCTCCGCGGCGACTATGCCTGCCTTGCGTCAATAGAGCCTGGGCAGATTCTGGAAAAGATAGAGACGGTGCTCAACGAGAAGTAAATCCGCCCCCTATATATAATAAGGTGATCGTAGTAGGTGCGTATCTCCGAGACGCACCCGTAAAAAACAGCAATTATGAACAACGATTTTATTGAATTGATAAAAACGCGCCGGAGTTGCCGCAAGTACACTTCGGAGCAGGTCAGCGACGAAGCCCTCGCACAGATAATGGAAGCCGGCACTTTCGCCCCCACTGCCCACGGGCAGCAGGACCCCGTCATCGTGGCGGTGCAACGCCCTGATGTCATGCAGCGCATCGTCGCCCTCAACGCCGCAGTGCGTGGCGTGGGAGGCAATCCCTATTACGATGCCCCCACGGTGGTGCTCGTTTTCGCCTCGGAGAGCAATGCCAACGCCTTCCAGGACGGGTCGTGCGTGCTGCAAAACATGATGCTTGCAGCCCACGCCCTCGGACTCGCCACATGCTGGATAAACCGCGAACACGAAATGTTCGCCACTGAAGAGGGTCGCCAACTCATGCACGAACTCCAACTACCCGAAGGACTGCAGGGCATAGGAGCCATCGCCCTGGGGCACGCCGCAGCACCCGCCGCAGAAGCAAAGCCCCGCAAAGAGGGTTGGACAAGAGTTATAAAGTAAAGACGAATATTCTTATCTCAGCGCAACCTTCTTGCTCTGCGTGCCTACCTTTATAATATATATGCCGTGGGCGGAAGTTGCGTTATAGGTGGTGCCGGGCTGGAGGTCGGCCACTTTCGTGCCGCGGATGTCGTAGAGGGCTGCGTTGCCTGTGCTACCAAGATACTTGATGGTGTTGCCGTGGATGGCTACACCGCCATGCGATGCTGCTGCCGCTGTAATGCCGTCGGTGGTCTCCCCGGTGATGACGATGTCGTCGAGGCGGATGCCTCCGTCTGCTGTCAGGTCGCTGAGGTTGCTCGAGAAGATGAGGTCGAGCGTCGTGCCGCTGGGCAGTTCGAGTCCTTCCACCTTCGTCCACTTCTTCTTTGCGGTGTCGAGTTCAAGGTCGGCGAAGTTGGCAAGAGCCGTTCTGTCGCCGCCGTCGACGGCATAATCCACTTTCATCAGTGTGACATCGTCCTTGTTCTTACCGAAGGCACCGAACGACAACTTCATGGAATTGTAACCCGCTGTGTTGATGCCGACGATGGAAAACTCTATGCATCCCTTGAAATAGAGGTTGCCGTTGGCAGACGCTCCTTCGTAGTCGGAGGGGTTGTTGGAGCGCACGTTGAGGCCGCTGCCGTCGAGCAGCGAGGTGTAGTTGAACATCGTGGCGGCGTTGTTGCCCCATTCATGATCCTCAAACACTTCCGCTTTCTCCGATGTCGGAGTGCCGAAGTCCTCCTGGAACACCACTGTCTGTGCCGTGGCGACGATGGAGAGAGATGAAACACAAGCCACAAGAAGGGCTCTGGATAATGTAAAGTTCTGTGCCATAATGATAAAATTAAAGTTCTGTGCAAAGTTAAACAGTAATTGTGACAGACACAACAATTTTTCAACGATATGGCGTTAAAGTAGCATGAATGTAATCTTTATGTCACGAAACGGCAACGCAAAGGTTTCAATTTTTCCAAAAGTGGGCATAGAAAAAAGTTTTGTCGCGAATGGTTTTAAGCATAAAAAGTGATAACTTTGCGCAGAAACAAAACTTAAAAACCCTCTCTTTAGAATTCAAAATATGGCACGTTATGACTGGTTTTGGCGGGAAAGGCTTTCAAAAGGCCTCGATGAGGCTTCCATAAGATTGAAGGACGACCTCGATGAGTTGCCGTCGGTGGCATGGGCTTATAAGGCCGTTTATGGTTTTATGCCCCATCATTATGAAAGGACGGAGCCAAGAAATGAGTCGATTGCTTCGTTGATAAAGCTCTATTGTGCCAAGCGCGGCGGACACAGACAAGAGGCTCGCGAGCGTCTGCAACGCCGACTTTCCGACTTGGATTACCCTGTTCAGAAACGGCTCTTGCGTTTGTTCCTCGACGGTTCAAAGCCCGACAGGAAGTTCTGCTACGAGCGTTTGCGCACCACTTGGGACAATATCTTCGAGAAAAAACTCATTGAATTGTGGAATAAACACCACGAAACGATGTGCGGCGAACTCCTTGTCGACAAGGCAAGCATAAAATATGTGCGCAGAAATGAGAAGGAACTGACCGCTGAGTTGGGCTACATCCCCGTCTGCCGCCGCCTCGCTATGGAGGACAAGAACTACAGAATAGACCGGGAACTCCTTGGCAACCCAAACTATGCGCGCATGCTTTATGAATGCAAACGGACGATAACAGATGAGGAAGCAACGGAAGTGCTGTGGGAAACAATACTCGACTCCATCGTTAGGGGCATAGGTCTTGCCGTTCCCATATCCCATTATTTCCTGCGTTTCGGCAACCGTGAAGAAGAAAAAGACGCAGAAAGCGAAGACTACCTGCGCGACCTCGTCGTGCCGTCAATAGTTTGGGACGACAGCATCACGCTGTGCATGCGTTACCTCTACCACATAGCCCCGCCGAAAGTGTTGTCGGAAGCCATGCACTGGGATATGGAAGTGGGAAAGACATTTCAGAAATTGGTGGGCGGAAGCTACTACCATGAGGACATCGCAAAAGCAAAGGACCGCGATGCACGACTCTTCTTTATGTTGGCATACACCATGATTCCCGAGGGCAAGAAGCGTTATCACAACCCCGCTTACGGTCCCGTCGTCGGCAAACACGACAAGAATTATTATTTGAATCTGAACCGTTGCTCTCGCGAAATAGACCAGTCGGAATACCGCGCCTATGCGGAATGCGT
>CAYXGN010000058.1:9666-11759 GCA_964464505.1 uncultured Prevotella sp. | reverse complement strand
ACGAACTGCGCGGCATAGTGAAATGCAACAACCCCAAGTGCATCACCAACAACGAACCCATGCAGACCGTCTTCAGCGTCGTAGACAAGCATCTCGGACTCCTCCGCTGCCATTACTGCGACAAAGAGCAGCACATAGACAAGGTAGAACTCGTGTAATCATCAATACATTATTATAATTATGAAAAAAGACCAAGTAATTTTCGACTTGATAGAAAAGGAACATCAGCGTCAGTTAAAGGGAATAGAACTCATTGCCTCGGAGAACTTCGTCAGCGACGAAGTGATGGCAGCCATGGGGTCGTATCTCACCAACAAATACGCCGAAGGCTACCCCGGCAAACGCTATTACGGCGGCTGCGGCGTGGTGGATGAGGTGGAGACACTTGCCATAGAGCGCGTGAAGAAACTCTTCGGCGCAGAGTACGCCAACGTGCAGCCCCACTCGGGAGCACAGGCAAACGCTGCCGTTCTCCTCACCGTCCTGAAGCCCGGCGACACCTTTATGGGACTCAACCTCGCACAGGGAGGTCACCTCTCCCACGGTTCTGCCGTGAACACATCGGGAATACTCTACAATGCCGTTGGCTACAACCTCAACAAGGAGACCTGCCGTGTGGACTACGACGAGATGGAGCAACTAGCCTTGGAGCACAAACCCAAACTCATCATCGGCGGCGGCTCGGCTTACAGTCGCGAGTGGGACTACAAGCGGATGCGCGAGATTGCTGACAAGGTGGGGGCTTTGCTCATGGTGGACATGGCACACCCCGCAGGACTCATAGCAGCAGGACTCCTCGACAACCCGGTGAAGTACGCCCACATTGTGACCTCCACCACCCACAAGACCCTTCGCGGTCCGCGTGGAGGCATCATCCTCATGGGCAAGGACTTCGAGAACCCTTGGGGACTCAAGACTCCCAAGGGCGTGACGAAGATGATGAGCCAGCTGCTCAACTCCGCCGTGTTCCCCGGAATCCAGGGCGGACCGCTCGAGCACGTCATCGCTGCCAAGGCTGTCGCCTTTGAGGAAGCACTGCAACCCGAGTTCAAGGAATGGGCAAAGCAGGTGCAGAAGAACGCCCGTGTACTGGCAGAAGAACTGTCAAAGCGCGGATTTACTATTGTCAGTGGCGGCACCGACAACCACTCAATGCTTGTGGACTTGCGCACGAAATACCCCGAACTCACGGGTAAGGTGGCAGAAAGCGCTCTCGTTGCTGCCGACATCACCGTAAACAAGAACATGGTGCCTTTCGACACCCGCAGCGCCTTCCAGACATCGGGTATCCGTCTCGGCACGCCTGCCATCACCACACGCGGAGCAAAGGAAGACCTGATGGTGGTCATCGCAGAATTCATTGAAGAGGTGCTCAACGCTCCAGAAGACGAAGCAGTCATCGCCAGCGTGCGCCAGCGCGTAAACGGAATAATGAAGAGCTACCCCCTCTTCGCTTATTGATAAAAGTAAAAAGCAGAAGCCCCTCCCGACCCTCCCCGTCGGGGAGGGCTTTGCGAAATGTAAATGTGTAAAACTACAGATTACAAGAACAGGAGGTCGAGCGTCCTCGCTCGACAACACTAAACAAATTGAAGTAACCGTAGTAGGCGCGGATCGCCGAGACGCGCCCATCACGAAAGCATCCCAGGCCTCCCCAACAATTTATTGTATGCTGCAAAACATTCTTGTTTTCCTTATTCTGCTGATTGCTGTTCTTTGGGCAATCTGGAGAATAGTACAGTCATTCAAGGGAAAAGCCAACAAGTGCGATGGCTGCGAAGGGTGCATCTTCGCAGAGAAACGCGGCAGCAATAATTGCTCCAAGGAGGAAAAGACAAGCGACAATTGCAAAAATTGCGATAAAAGTTTTGGAGGTTGAAAAAGTTTTTGTAATTTTGCACACGCAAAAGCGTAATGGTACCTTGGCCGATCGGTTAGGTAACGGTCTGCAAAACCGTTTAGAGCAGTTCGACTCTGCTAGGTACCTCCACAAAAAGAAGGAAGTTTCAACTTCCTTCTTTTTTGTTTTTAAGCCGCGCCCCTCAAGAGCGATGCAAACCGTAGTAGGCGCGTATCTCCGAGACGCGCCCCCA
>CAYXGN010000058.1:6353-9566 GCA_964464505.1 uncultured Prevotella sp. | reverse complement strand
TGCAAGCCTCTTTGCGGAAGATGAGGGATTCAAACCCCCGATACCCGGAAAAGGGTATACCGGATTTCGAGTCCAGCGCATTCGATCACTCTGCCAATCTTCCTTTTTTCGAGTCGCAAAGGTAGCAAGTTTATTTTTAACGGCAAAACAATTTGCCGCTTTTTTGTTGCCAAACGCTATTTAATACCGAAAAATCGCCCTAAGACAAATCTTTTTTACTACTTTTGTGGAATGATTATCTCCGTCATCATACCCGTCTTTCGCGTCGAGCACACCATTAAAAGATGTGTCGACAGCATTCTGCGACAGACCTTCTCCGACTGGGAGATGATTCTCGTTGACGACGGTTCCGATGACCGCTGCCCGCAACTCTGCGACGCCTACGCCGCTGCCGACACGCGCATCCACGCCATACACCAACCCAACCGAGGACTTGGAGCGGCGCGCAACAGCGGAATAGAGAGGGCGACAGGCGACTGTCTCATGTTCCTCGACTCCGACGATGCCCTGCACCCCGACACCCTTAGGCTCCTTGCCGAGGTTATGGAGCAGCACGAGGACTACGACTTCCTCGAGTTTCCCATCTTCCAGCACTACGGCAACGCCTCACGGCAGCGTCTGCTGTCCTTCTCCCCCCAGACCTTCACCGACAAATGGGACTATTGGTTTAATGCCCACGCCTACCAACACTCCTACGCCTGCAACAAGATTTTCCGGGCAAGGGTGTTACGCAGTGTCCGCTTCCGCGAAGGGAAGAAGTTTGAGGACATCCACACCCTACCCCTTATCCTCGATGCCTGCTCCCGCTTTGCCACCACCGACAAAGGACTTTACCTCTACTACGACAATGCCTACGGCATCACCGCCACTGCCGACAAGGGTCTTGCCGACCTCCTTGAAGGCCATCTCCTTGTGCTGCGCGACGCTCTCCATTGGCAATGCCCCGCAGGCATCAGCAGCAAGGCTTTCGCCACCTACTACGCCCATGTCCTTAACATTCAGATAGATGTCTGCGAGCGTTGCGGCACAGGCAGCATCGCCCTACCCGCACTGCCCTGCCGGGGCACTCCCAAACTCCTCTTCATCCATCTCTTCGGCATGAAGGCACTGTGTTTATTCATCAAATTACTACACCGTATATGGAGAAACAGCCACTGATAAGTTTCATCATCCCCGCCTACAACATCCCTGCCCCTCTGCTCTCCGACTGTATAAAGAGCGTGCTCTGCCTGTCGCTGAGTCAGCGTGAGCGCGAGATTATCGTCGTCGATGACGGCTCTCAGACACCGGCGATAGACTCCATAGGCAGTCTTGCCGACGACATCATCTATATACGCCAGCGCAACCAAGGCTTGTCTGTCGCACGCAATACAGGCTTGACGATGGCTTCGGGCAGATACATCCAGTTTGTCGACGGCGACGACATGCTCCTCCGCGTACCCTACGAGCATTGTCTCGACATCGCCCGCTACCACAATCCCGATATAGTCCTCTTCCACGAGTCCACCTCGCTCTCGGCGGAGACACCCTTCACTTATGAAGGTCCCATGACTGGAAGCACATTTATGCGCGACAACAACCTGCGCGCCTCCGCCTGCGGCTACCTCTTCGAGAAGCGCACGGCAGGACAGCTGCGGTTTACTCCCGGCATTCTCCATGAGGACGAGGAGTTCACCCCCCAACTTCTTCTGCGCTCCGAGCGGCTCTACACCACCGAGGCGAAGGCTTACTACTACCGAAAGCGCGAGGGGTCGATAATGCACGCTGCCGACAGCGACCACACGAAGAAACGGCTCGGCGACATGGAGCAGATACTCTACCGCCTGCAACGCCTTGTCGTACCGCAGATGGACAAGGCAGCCATCAACCGCCGTGTAGCGCAGCTCACCATGGACTATATATATAATGTAATACAACTTACGGGTAGCCGCCGCACCCTCAACGAGACCCTCAACCGTCTCTCGTCAAAAGGTCTCTTCCCCCTGCCCGACAAGGACTACACTGCGAAATACAAATATTTCCGCAAGATGATTAACAACAAATACACACGCCAGCTCCTCTTCGTGGCGATAAAGGTGGGTGCAGAAAATCCTCTCCGCCGACTCCTATGAAAATACTCCTCTTTGGCGAATACAGCAACGTGCACTGGACTCTTGCCGAAGGACTCCGCGCCCTCGGCAATGAGGTGACGGTGGTGTCCAACGGCGACTTCTGGAAAGACTATCCGCGCGACATCGACCTCACACGCAAGCCCACACGCCTCGGCGGACTCGCCTACCTCGTGCGGCTCCTCCGCCTCTTGCCGCGACTCAAGGGCTACGACATAGTGCAGGTAGTCAATCCGATGTTCCTCGAACTCAAGGCATGGTGGATAAAGCCCGTCTACCGTTTCCTGCGCCGTCACAACAGGCGCATGGTGATGTGCGCCTTCGGTATGGACCACTACTGGGTGAATACCTGCTGTGATGCCAATACCTTCCGCTACAGCGACTTCAACATCGGCTTCCAACTCCGCAGCAACGCCGATGCCTTGCGCGAGCGTGCCGACTGGATGGGCACAACGAAGGAGCGGCTCAACAGACACATCGCCAGCGACTGCGATGCCATCGTGGCAGGGCTCTACGAGTACTGGCGCTGCTATGAGCCGCTGTTCCCCGACAAGACCCGCTTCATCCCCTTCCCCATAAAGTGCAGCGAAGCACATCTCCGCCCTCGCAATGCCGGCGACCCCGTCCGACTGTTCATAGGCATCAACCGAACACGGAGCGAGTATAAAGGCACCGACATAATGCTGCGCGCCGCACAAGCCGTGGAGCGCAACTACGGCGACAGGGTAAGGCTCATCATTGCCGAGTCGGTGCCCTTCCCCACCTACTGCGAGATGATGGAAGGCTCTGATGCCATCCTCGACCAACTCTACAGCTACACGCCGGCGATGAACGCGCTGCAAGCCATGAGTCGCGGAATTATAGACATCGGTGGCGGCGAGAAGGAGAACTACGACATCCTTGGCGAAGCCAATCTCCGCCCTATCATCAACGTGCGCCCCTACTACGACAGCGTCTACGAAGCCCTGCAACAGTTGGTCACCCACCCCGAGAGCCTCGACTCCCTCAAACAGCAAAGCATAGACTACGTGAAGAAACACCACGACCACATAAAAGTGGCGAAGGAATACCAAGAGCTGTACAAGGAGCTGCTGAAGTAGAAGCC
>CAYXGN010000058.1:0-6253 GCA_964464505.1 uncultured Prevotella sp. | reverse complement strand
TAAAAGTGGCGAAGGAATACCAAGAGCTGTACAAGGAGCTGCTGAAGTAGAAGCCCCTACTGCGTGATTTTTTCACAAATCTCGTGACAAAATATAGTAGGCGCGTATCTCCGAGACGCGCACATACTAAAAAGCCCAAGGAGGCTGCGTAGGCAGGCATCCTTGGGCTTTATGATGAAGTACTGCTAATTGTTTGCTAATCAGAGAGATTATTCCTCCTCCGGCGTGATGAGTTTATAGCCTTTGCCGTGGATGTTGATGATTTCAATCTGGTCGTCGTCCTTGAGATGCTTGCGGAGTTTGGTGATGTAGACATCCATGGAGCGGGCGTTGAAGTAGTTGTCGTCAATCCAGATGGTCTTCAGGGCGAAGTCGCGCTGGAGTATTTCGTTGGCGTGGCTGCACAGGAGGGCGAGGAGTTCGTTCTCCTTAGTGGTGAGCTTTGTCTGCTTGTCGCCGATGGTGAGGAGCTGCTTCTGTGTGTCGAAGGTGAAGCGGCCGATGTGATAGACGGAGCTCTCCTTGTTCTTCTTGCCACGCACGCGGCGGAGGATGGCTTCAATTCTGAAGACGAGTTCTTCCATTGAGAAGGGTTTTGTGATGTAGTCGTCGGCACCAATCTTGAAGCCTTCGAGGATGTCCTCCTTCAGTGTCTTTGCAGTGAGGAAGATGATAGGTATCTCCGCGTTTGCCTGACGAATCTCCTGTGCCAGTGTGAAGCCGTCCTTCTTGGGCATCATCACGTCGAGCACGCAGATGTCGAACTTAGTCTTCATGAAAGCCTTGTAACCGGCTTCGCCATCGGGGTAAAGTTCTGCGAAGTAGCCCTTTGCCTGCAGATATTCACGCAGCAACATGCCGAGATTTTCATCGTCTTCGCACAATAAGATTTTCAATTTGTCGTCCATAACTCTAACTTTTAATGATTGGTAATTTAATTGTAAACTTTGTTCCTTTTCCGTATTCGCTGTCAATGGAGATTTCTCCACTGTGCAGGATTATTATCTTCTTCACATAGGCGAGTCCGAGTCCGAAGCCCTTGACATCGTGCACGTTGCCCGTGTGTACGCGGTAGAACTTGTCGAACACCTTACGGATGTTCTCCTTCTTTATGCCGAGACCCGTGTCGCGGATAGAGAGATAGAGGTGTTCGTTGTCGTTCCATGTCCTGATGTAGATGTCGACAGGCTGGTCGGGTTTGCGATACTTCACCGCATTGTCGAACAGATTGTTGATGGCATTCTGGAAGTGCACCTCATCTACATAAATCGTTGAGTCGACGGCTTCTATCTCCGTGTAAATCTTTCCTCCGGTGTGCTCCACACGCAGTGAGAACGAGTTGGCTATGTTCTCCACCATTTCGTTGAGGTCGAGCGTTTTCTTCTTGAACACCGCCTTCTTGCGGTCGAACATCGACATCTGCAACACCTTCTCCACGAGGAAGCGGAGCCGCTTCGACTCGTCGTGGATTACCGTACCGAGGTGCTTCATCATCGTGGGTGTCTTCGGCACCGACTCGTCGTTGAGCATCTGTGCTGCCAGCGAGATGCTTGCAATAGGAGTCTTCAGTTCGTGGGTCATGTTGTTGATGAAGTCGTTCTTTATCTCCGTGTAACGCTTCTGGCGGAATATCACCACGATGGTGAAGATGAAGGTGACCAGAAGGACGATGGTGAACGCCACCGACGGTATCATAAAGCGCACCGACGAGAAGATGTAGGCGTTCATGTCGGGGAAATGAATCTTCACCACGCCCATCTTCGACTGCGGGTCGTTGCGGAACAGCACCTGCGAATAGGTGAACTCCTCCCCTTCGTCGGTGTAGTCGGGGCATCGGTAGACCTCCCTGCCGTCCTGTGTGGAGACAGTGAAGTGATAAGGTATGTTGATGCCGTTGTTCATCATCTCCGCTTTCA
Source organism: uncultured Prevotella sp. (assembly GCA_964464505.1). Classification (GTDB taxonomy): domain Bacteria; phylum Bacteroidota; class Bacteroidia; order Bacteroidales; family Bacteroidaceae; genus Prevotella. The sequence goes on along the minus strand of CAYXGN010000058.1, from coordinate 4,337 downwards.
GGTCCTGGTCGAGGAGTTTGAAGTTGATGCGCTCCTTCAGAGGCTTGTCGGAGGCGGAGTAAAGTATGGAGTAGACCACCTCATCGAGCAGTGCCTTCTGATAGATGTAACGGTTTTTCACTATCTCCTGGAGCGACTTCGAAGCCTCGGAGAGCGAGTTCTTGTCGTTATGGAGAATCATTGCCTTCGGCATCTGCGAAGGATTTATAGTGATGGTCTTGAGTTCGAAGGATGAATACACCGTCCCGTCCTTGCCGACAACAGAATATTGATGCGACTGCTGTACGCTTCCGTCCGGCTTTCCCGAGCGAGAGCCCACGGAGTCCACCTTATAGGCTTTGCGCTCTGTCTCATTGACATCCTTTTCCAGATAGCGGAGGGTCTCATTGAGTTCCAGGTTGCGTGATGCCTGGTAGAGGGCACGGTTGACCGACTCGTCAAATTGTTCCTTCTTCATGTTGACCATCTCCTGAATGTATTTCAACTGGAGAAAGAGCAACGCGAGGAACGAGAATCCCATTATTACGGCTATTGTCCAAATAGTTTTCTTCTTCATATCGTCACGGGCGAGCGATTAACGTCGCGCCCTTGATGTTTGCAAAGATAGACGAAATAAAGAAAAAGGAGGAATTGAAAAGTTAATTATTAACGCTCGTTTTATTATTATTAACCAAAAAGTGCGATTATAAGTTACAAAATGAACTTATAGTAAACAACTGGCTACAACAATTCAATAATGACCAATAAGGCTTTCACAAATGGTGGGTTCTAAAAATTGGCTTTGCCAGATTACGAGGCAAATTTAGTAGGTGCGGATCGCCGAGACGCACCCCTGTAAGCGGAGAGGTTTTCTTGTGGGGGCGCATCTCGGCGATCTGCGCCTACTACGACTGCCTGGCAAAACGTAACCCATTATTGTTTGTTGTAAGTAAGGAGGTAATTTTTAGAACCCACCAAATCATAATGGCAACAGGAAACGGGCTTTTTTACTCTTCTATTTCAGAGATGTTGGTGATGATGCAATGGATGAAATTGCAAACCACCTCTATGGGAGCGTATTTGAAAAACCTGAAACAGTTTGCCACACTCTGCAACATGGCTTTGCGGTTGGTCTCTACAAACCCTGCTGACGACTGGTGGACATTCCAGTCGTGGTTTTTCTTCCCATCGTAGTTGTCGATGGCCTTTGCCGCCACCTTATAGGCGCTCTTGTCGAGCGAGTGAAGGAAAGGTATCTCCTCTTGTTCGAAGTGCAGGGTAAGGACGAGCACACTCCCGATGAACTGTGCAAAACGTCGCAGGAAGAGTTTGCCAAGCCATTTCTCCAGAGTCACGAAATCCACCTGCTCTCCCCTCTCGCGCAAGAAGACGGCTATGGGCAGGAGGTTGGAATAGGACACTCCCTCGGAGAATGTCTCCGAAGCATTCTTCACTATGATATTGAGGAGTTGGAGGGTGGCGAAGGAGAAGTCTTCGTCGTGCTTCGCCTCGTTGCGAATCTTCCGCAGGCGATAACGCGCCAAAGGGTTATAAAGTTGCGGGGAGGCGGCATCAGCAGCGTCGGTGTCGGCAGGACCCGCTGCCACGATGTCGTCGACGACACTCTGCGGCACTGCCTCAGGCACATAGGGGTTGTTCTTCACTCCGGCATTGAGTTGCGGCATTACACCGTGCGACAACCCCATCTTAACGAGTTTGTCCCATTTATAATTTGACATGGGTTCTATGGGGTCGTACTCCTTGAGTGCGCCGGAACACAACAGCTTTATGAAATTGCGCTTTATTATATCCATGTTATGAGTAACGCTTGGGAAACCTGAAGACGATGCTGCCCAACACAAAGACGGAGAGCACGAAGGGATAATACAGATAGGGCATTATGGAGAGCGGGTTGAGGTGTGTCAGACTCGAAGCCATGAGCATCTGCGCGCCGTAAGGGATGATGCCCTGCATGATGCACGAACTGGTGTCGAGCAGACTAGCCACGCGGCGGTTGTCCACATGGAACACCTTACTTATCCTTTGTGCTATTCCTCCGACAGTGATTATTGCCACGGTGTTGTTGGCGGTACACACATCGACGGCAGCGACAAGAGCACAGATTACGAGTTCCGCACCGCGCTTGCCTTTCACGAGTCGTGTGATTTTCGCTATGATATAGTCGATGCCGCCGTCGTGTTTCACGAGTCCGAACAAGCCCCCTGCCAAGATGGTGATGATAATCAACTCGCTCATCGACAGGACACCGTCGCCCATGGAATGGAGAAGGGCGAAGACATCGTGGCTGCCATCGAAGAGTCCGATGCAGAACGCCAATGCCACGCCCACGACGAGGACGGTATAGACATTCACGCCCGCCATGGCAGTAATCAAGACTGCCAGATAGGGCAACACTTTGATGATTTCCACCCGCCCTGCAACAGCCGGGGACTGGAGGTTAAAGCCGATGAAGCAATAGATGGCGAGCACTATCAAGGCGGCAGGCAAGGCGATGAAGATGTTCACCTTGAACTTGTCGCTCATGTTGCATTTCTGCGAATTGGTGGCTGCTATCGTCGTGTCGGAGATGAAGGAGAGGTTGTCGCCGAAAAAGGCTCCGCCCACAACCACTGCCGTCACCAGCGGAACACTTGCCCCCATTGACGTTGCCAGACCTGCAGCAATGGGGACGAGGGCTACAATGGTGCCGACACTCGTACCTATGGAAAGGCTGACAAAGCATGTGGCGAAGAAGAGTCCGGGCAACACCAGACTCTGGGGAAGGAGTGAAAGGATAAGGTTTACCGTGGCGTCGATGCTTCCTATGTCCTTGGCGACATTGGCAAAAGCCCCTGCAAGGATGAATATCCACAGCATCTGCATGATGCCCTTGTCGCTTGCCCCTTCAGTAAAGACATCGATGCGACTCTCCAACGACTCTTTCCTGCGCTTGCCTATGGCATAGACACACGAGACGAGGAATGCTGTCGCTATTGGCACCTTGTAGAAATCGTGCACAACGATGGACGTGACAAGGTATAATGCGATGAAAGCCAACAAAGGGCTCAGTGCCAGCAATCCTTTGGAGCTGCTCATAGTCTACAACTGCGTGCGTCTGTAAAAGTCGACATTCTCCTTCGACAGCAACTCTATCGGCATGTAATTCACGGGCTGCACCTTCTTCTTGAGAACGATGGCCTTGAACAGGGTGTCGATGCAACTGTAGCCCTGCTGATAGCCGTGCTGTGCGATGAGAAACGAGATGCTGCCCTGGCGGAGACACTCCGCATTCTTTGCCACCATGTCGTAGCCCATAATCTGTATGTCGCGGCGGTTGTTGCGCAAGAGATACTCGCCCACGATGTGCGCCTTGGAGTTCATGGTAATGCAATGGTGCACCTGCGGATGATGCTCGAAGAAGTCTTTTAGCGAAGCGTCGTTCTCGGCTTTCGTGCCTTTGAACGGCAGACAGAGTTCTATTATGTCGATGCTCGGGAAATGGTCGTGCATGTAATGGCGGAAACCCACCTCGCGGTTTGCCTGCTGTTTGCTCGTCACCCTGCCGTCCTTAATCTGCTTCATCAGCATTATTTCCTTCTCCTGCCCTGCTATGAGCATAAGCATCTTGGCGGCGAAGAAACCGCTGCAAAACGAGTCCTGGCCGAAGAAAGACAAGGGCTTAAGGTCGGGCATGAAAGAGTCGAGCAGCACGAAAGGTATCTGCCTCTCATGCAGGATGTCGGTAAAGACACGCGTCTTCTCGATGTCCACGGGCACGATGACAACACCGTCGGGCGAGGAAGCAAGACATTCCTTGTAGCACGTCTCGAAGGAAGCGTTGTTGAACCGCTCGTAATACATTATCTTCACGTTGATGTAGAAGTCACGGCGCACCTCGATAGCCTTCTTCGCCCCCTGCTCTATCTCTTCCCAATAAGCCTCCGACTCGTGCTGCGGGATGAGCATGTAAAAAGTGTACGACTTGTTGTATGCCAAGGCACTGGCATAGACATTAGGCTGATATTTCATTTCCTTCAAAGCCTTTTCCACCTTCTCGCGTGCAGGTTTTGAAACATTGGGGCGGCTGTGCAACACCCTGTCAACGGTACCTACCGATACGCCAGCCCTTGCGGCGATGTCTTTAATTCTTATTTTGTCCATTTGTCTTAGACGAAATTGGAGAAATTCAAGGAGGATCCTATCTCTCCCGCCCCCTTTCAGTTATCTGTTAATAATCTTCTTCATCGGTCATACAGCGAGTATGACAACGCGATGCAAAATTAGTCATAATTCCTGAAATAGAGCAAAATCGGGCATTGGAAAAACATTTTCCCCGAGGTTTTCAAAACAAATTTCTC
>CAYXGN010000057.1:0-11965 GCA_964464505.1 uncultured Prevotella sp. | reverse complement strand
CCTCAAGAAAACCTCTCCGCTCACAAGGGTGCGTCTCGGCGATCCGCACCTACTAAATTTCCGCAATCTGACAAAGCCAATTTTTAGAACCCACCATAAACGAATATTTCCCATAAACAATGATAAACCTCTTCTCACCCCAAGTGTCCCAAATCCTTTCTTTCAGCAAAGACGAGGCAACGCGACTCTCCTGCTCCTCTGTAAAACCGGAACATCTCGTCCTCGGCATAATGAGGGAGAAGGGCAACGTGCTGTCCTCACTGTTCTCCCACATGAACATCAGTCAGAAAGACATAAAAATACAACTTGAGCAAAAGGCAGTCAGCGGCGAAGACACCCTTACCGACACAGAGCCGGAAGCCATCTCCCTCAACCCTCAGGCAAGCAACATCCTCAAGATTGCAGTCATGGAAGCACGCGTAAGACACACCGCTGTCGTCGATGTGGAGCACGTCATCCTGGCAATATTGCACGACCAGGACGGCAACGGGGCAAAGCAAGTGCTGGAAATGAACCACATCTCCTATGACACCCTCAGGCAGTACGTTCAGACAGAGAGCGCCACGAAGGACGGCATCTCCCTCTCGGAGGACGATGTCCTCACCAACATGGACTCCGACGACGGCACACAGCGCAGCGGCGCACGCAGCGCGCAGGACACCATGCAGGCAAGGACGAAGGGGAAAAGCGACACTCCCGTGCTCGACCATTTCTCCACCGACCTCACCCTTGCCGCCAACGAAGGGAAACTCGACCCCATCGTGGGCAGGGACAGCGAGATAATGCGCGTCACGGAAATACTGTGCCGCAGAAAGAAGAACAACCCCATCCTCATAGGCGAGCCGGGAGTGGGCAAGAGTGCCATCGCCGAAGGCCTGGCGCAACTCATAGCCCAGAGGAAGACCTCCCCGATACTGTTCAACAGGCGCATCGTGCGCCTCGACATGACGGCAATCGTTGCCGGGACGAAGTATCGCGGACAGTTTGAAGAGCGCATCCAGGCGTTGCTAAAAGAACTGGAATGCAATCCCGACATCATCGTCTTCATCGACGAGATTCACACCATCATCGGCGCAGGGGGCTCTCCCGGAACAATGGATGCCGCCAATATAATGAAGCCCGCTCTCGCGCGGGGTGTCATCCAGTGCATCGGTGCCACCACCCTCGATGAGTATCGCAACAGCATAGAGAAGGACGGGGCTCTGGAACGCCGCTTCCAGAAAGTGCTTGTGGAGCCCACCTCCACGGAGGAGACCCTCGCCATTCTCCAGAACATCAAGTCACGCTACGAGGAGCATCATCATGTGAACTACTCCAACGAAGCCCTTGAGGCGTGCGTGCGGCTCACAGGGAGATACGTCTCCGGGCGGTGGTTCCCCGACAAGGCCATCGATGCCCTCGACGAAGTGGGGTCAAGAGTTCATCTGCAGCACGCCGTCGTGCCTGCCGCCATAACGGAGAAAGAGCGCGAAATCAGCGACATGACGCTGAAGAAGCAGACCGCCGTCGCCAACCAGGACTTCGAGACGGCTGCCGCCTGCCGCGACAGGCAGACCCTCCTCGAGCAGGAGCTCAAGACATTGAACGAGGAATGGCTGGCGAGCGAGGACCGCCAGCGCGAGACAGTCTCCGCCGCCGATGTCGCCAACGTCGTCTCCACGATGGCTGGCATACCCCTGCAAAGGATTACGGAGACAGAGGGCGAAAGACTGAAGACCATGGCAGCAAGGCTGAAAAGCAGCGTGATAGCGCAGGAGGCTGCCATCGACAAGATAACGAAGAGCATCCAGCGCAACCGACTCGGACTGAAAGAGCCTAACCGACCCATAGGAGTGTTCATGTTCCTCGGGCCTACGGGAGTGGGCAAGACCTATCTGGCGCAGTGCCTGGCAGAGACAATGTTCGGCACAAAGGACGCGCTGATAAGAATCGACATGAGCGAATATTCGGAGAAGTTCAACACCTCACGCCTCGTCGGAGCCCCTCCGGGTTACGTGGGTTATGGCGAGGGAGGACAACTCACAGAGAAAGTAAGGCGCCACCCCTACTCCATCGTGCTGCTCGACGAGATAGAGAAAGCCCACGGCGATGTGTTCAACCTCCTCCTGCAAGTGCTTGACGAAGGACGCATGACCGACGGTAACGGACGCATCGTGGACTTCAAAAATACTATTATAATAATGACATCGAACGCCGGAACGCGCCAACTGAGCGACTTCGGTAAGGGCGTTGGATTCAATGCGGCAACGGATGCCGACAACACAGAGCAAGACAAGCAGCGCGCCCGCTCCATACTTCAGAAGAGTCTGAGCAGACAGTTTGCGCCGGAGTTCCTCAACCGCCTCGACGAAATTATAATGTTCGACAAACTCGACAGTAAGGCAATACGCCATATCGTAGACATCGAATTAAATGCTCTGGGCAAGCGCATTACGAGTATGGGTTACAGCATCACCATAAGCGAGGAAGCAAAAGACTTCCTCGCAACGAAAGGCTTCGACGCACAGTTTGGAGCACGACCTTTGAAGCGGGCAATTCAGACTTACATAGAGGATGAATTGTGCGACATTCTCTTGTCCGACAAAATAAAGGAAGGAAGCAACATCGTCATCGACAAAGACCCGGCTGACGAAAAACTAAAGGTCTGCATCAATACCGAAGACAAGTAAGTCTTCTTTCTCTCACATAGCACCTGCATCCGGGACATTGCCTTAATTTGGCGGTGTCCCGGATGCTTTTTTGTGGTGCCGAGCCAATAATTCGGGAATTTTGTTTAACTTTGCCAATTCAAAAACGAATATTGGTGGGCTAAAAAAATCCCCGCCGCAACAAATAAAGCATTATGACGACAGAAGAAACCCCTATTGAAGAGAAGAAGTCCCTGAGTTTTGTGGAACAGTTTGTGGAGCAGGACTTGGCAGAGGGAAAGAACGGCGGACGGATACAGACGCGTTTTCCCCCGGAGCCAAACGGTTATTTGCACATAGGTCACGCAAAGGCTATCTGCATGGACTTCGGTGTGGCAGAGAAATACAATGGTGTCTGCAACCTGCGCTTCGACGATACTAACCCGACGAAGGAGAACAACGAGTATGTGGAGAATATCCTCAACGACATTTCCTGGCTCGGGTTCAAGTGGGGAAACGTGTATTACGCTTCCGATTATTTCGAGAAGCTCTGGGACTTTGCCGTCTGGATGATAAAGAGCGGCAAAGCCTACGTGGACGAGCAGAGTGCCGAAGAGATAGCCAAGCAAAAGGGAACTCCCACCACTCCCGGCACGGCGTCGCCTTTCCGCGACCGCCCTATTGAAGAGAACCTCGAACTCTTCAACAGAATGAACACGCCCGAGGCGGAGGAGGGAAGCATGGTGCTGCGCGCAAAACTCGACATGGCTAACCCCAACATGCACTTCCGCGACCCCATCATCTACCGCATTATCCACACGCCGCACCACCGCACTGGCACGAAATGGAACGCCTACCCCATGTATGACTTCGCCCACGGACAGAGCGACTTCTTCGAAGGCGTGACCCACTCCATCTGCACCCTTGAGTTTGTGCCCCACCGCCCTCTCTACGACAAACTCGTGGACTTCCTTAAAGAGATGCGCGGCGAGACGGAGAACATTCACGACTTCCGCCCACGGCAGATTGAGTTCAACCGACTCAACCTTACCTACACTGTGATGAGCAAGCGCAAGCTGCTCGCCCTCGTGACGGAAGGAAGGGTGAACGGTTGGGACGACCCCCGCATGCCCACTCTCAGCGGAATGCGCCGCCGGGGCTATTCCCCTGAAAGCATCCGCAACTTCATCAAGTCGATAGGCTACACCAAGTTTGACGCCCTCAACGACTTCGCACTCCTCGAGGCCGCCGTGCGCGACGACTTGAACAGGCGCGCCCTCCGCGTGTCTGCTGTCCTCAACCCCGTAAGACTAGTTATAACCAACTATCCCGACGGGCAAACGGAGGAGATGGAAGCTATAAACAATCCCGAGAACGAAGCCGACGGCACTCACACGATAACCTTCTCTAAGAACCTCTGGATAGAGCGCGACGACTTTATGGAGGATGCCCCGAAGAAGTTCTTCCGCATGACTCCGGGCAAAGAGGTGCGCCTCAAGAATGCCTACATAGTGAAATGCACCGGCTGCACAAAGGATGCCGACGGCAACATCACGGAGATACAGGCAGAATACGACCCGCTGAGCAAGAGCGGACTCGAAGGCTCCAACCGCAAGGTGAAAGGCACTCTCCACTGGGTGTCTGCCGACAGGTGTCACAAGGCACAGGTGCGCATCTACGACCGCCTGTTCAACGTGGAAAACCCCTCTGCCGACGAGCGTGACTTCCGCGAACTGCTCAACCCCGAGAGTCTGCGGACCATCGACGAATGCTATGTGGAGGACTATGCAGCAGAGCGTAAGGCTGGCGAATACCTGCAGTTCCAGCGCATAGGTTACTTTATGGCTGACCCCGACTCCACTCCCGACAACCTCATCTTCAACAAGACTGTAGGACTCAAGGACACCTGGGCAAAGCAGAACAAAGCGTAGTGAAAATGTAGCAGGTACGGATTGCTAACAAAAGGGTGCGTCTAAGCCCCTCCCATCCTCCCCATGAGGGGAGGGGAACTGCATCTGCACCTACTACAAAATCTGACAAAGGAAATCTTTAGAAACCATCAGTATGAACTGGATTACATCGCTTTTAGGTCACCTCAACTACGGCACGATATTCTTTCTCATGCTTCTCGAAAGCACTGTCGTTCCCGTTCCTTCCGAGTTGGTAGTAGCCCCTGCCGCCTATCATGCCGCAGCAGGCAACATCGACATCTTCCTTGTCATCCTATTCGCCACATTGGGAGCCGATGCCGGTGCAACGGTGAATTATGTGGCAGCCTACTATCTTGGCAGACCCATAATCTACAAGTTTGCCAACAGCAAATGGGGAAAGATGTGTCTGCTCAACCAGGAGAAGGTGGAACACAGCGAACGCTACTTCGACAATCACGGTAAGGTGGCTACAATCACTGGGCGACTCATCCCCGGCATCCGCCATCTCATCTCCATTCCGGCAGGACTGGCAAAGATGAACTACTGGAATTTCCTTCTCTACACCACCCTCGGTGCCGGCGTGTGGAACTGCATCCTGGCTGCCTTGGGATGGTATCTGCACAGCATTGTGCCCGAAGACCAGTTGCACGACGAGGTGGTGAAGTATGGCGAATATCTCAAATGGGCTATTATCATTCTTGTACTCATCGCCGTAGCCTATTTCGCAATACGCTATTTTATCAGGAAAAAGAAGAAATACAAACCGTAGTAGGCGCAGATCGCCGAGATGCGCCCCCACAAGAAAACCTCTCCGCTCACAAGGGTGCGTCTCGGCGATCCGCACCTACTACATTTGCCTCGTAATCTGACAAAGCCAATTTTCAGAACCCACCTTATCAGGAAAAAGAAGAAATAAGTGTCTTTACCCTTGGGCACTATAATGTGTAAGTGTGCCCAAGGGTAAAGACACTTACAAGCACATCACTCTGCTTCTGCATCTCCTCGGCGCAACTCAGAAGCGAGGCTCCTGTCGTTACCACATCGTCTATCATCAGCGCATGCTTGCCGTTCAACAGTTCGGGGCGTACGCACCTGAACGCCTGTGACACATTCTCAAAGCGTTCGGCAGAGTTCTTGTGGGTCTGCGTGGGGGTTTCCTTTATGCGCTTCACGGCATTGCGGACAATGGGAATCTTCTTCACCTGCGCCACGCCCCGCGCTATCTCATAACACTGGTTATAGCCGCGCCTGCGCTCCCGCTTCCGCGAGAGGGGCAAAGGGACAATAATGTCAATGCCTTCGAAGAAGTGGTCTTTGTCCATCTCTATTGCAGCAAGCCGTCCAAGAAGCACGCCGATATCGGGGCGGTCGTGATATTTCAACTGATAAAAAAGGTGGGATGCGGGCGAATGTGGCTGATAAAAGAGATACGCCGCGCCCCTCTCCACGCGTATTCTCCCCCAGAACAGGCGCACCATAGGGTTGTCGTAGGGTTGCTTCCACTGGTAGGTTCGGGGCAGCATCATGTAGCAGGAGGTGCACACCGCCTTCTCGCACACTGCCAGACGACGGCCGCAAATCTCACACTGCCGGGGAAGGAAGAAGTCAAGGAAACCGTTCAGGTGCTTTGACACAATATTCATACGCGCCTACTAATCACTCTTCCGAGAATTGGCGGATGCGCTGTTCTTCCGACAATTTACAGATGAGAAGGGTGTCGTCCTTCTCTGCCACGATACAGTTGTCGAGACCCTGCACCACTACTTTCTTCTCCTGCGTTGTATGAATTATGCAGTTGTGCGAGTCGAAAGTCTGGATGTTCTGCCCTATCTTCACATTGCCGTAAAGGTCGTGGTTTGCCTGGGCGAGTAGCGAGCCCCATGTGCCGAGGTCGCTCCACCCGAAACTGGCGGGGCAGACAAATATCTCCTCCGCCTTCTCCATGATGGCATAGTCCACGGAGATGCTGTCGCACTCGGGATAGCACTTGTCTATCATCGCCTGCTCCTCTTCCGTGCCATACACGCTGAGCAAGTTTTCAAACACCTTGCTGATGGCTGGCGAATACACGCGGAAGGCATTGACGATGGTGCTGACACTCCAGATGAAAATGCCTGCATTCCAGAAATAGTTCTTCTGACTTATATATTCCTTCGCCGTCTCAAGGTCGGGCTTTTCGCGGAACGAGTCGATGCGGAAAATCTCCTTGTTGCGGAGGGAGTTGGAACTGAGGTCGGCTTGTATGTATCCGTATCCCGTTTCGGGTCGTGTGGGGGTCATGCCAAGGGTGACGATGGCATCGGTGTCGGCGGTGAACTTCATGCAGGAAGCCACGACACGACGAAACTCTGTCGTGTCGGCGACGATATGGTCGCTCGGCGTCACCACGATGTTTGCCTTCGGGTCGACAGCCTTGATGCGCCAACTGACATAGGCTATGCAGGGCGCGGTGTTGCGCCGGCAGGGCTCGAGCAGGATATGGTCGGGACGGATGTCGGGCAACTGTTCCTTGACGAGAGTCTCATATTTCCTGTTGGTGACAACCCAGACATTCTCCAAGGGGCACAACCCCTCAAAGCGGTCGTAAGCGAGTTGCAGGAGAGTCCTGCCCACTCCCAAGATGTCGATGAATTGCTTGGGGCGGTCGATGGTGCTCATAGGCCAGAACCTGCTGCCTATGCCTCCCGCCATTATCACCAAATGATTGTTCGTGTGGGTCATAAATACAATAATGAACTACAAAGGTAAACAAAAATCAAGAATAATCGCAAAATTATTGGATTAATAATGGGGTCACAAAAAAGGGACAAACCCTGAGGCTTGTCCCTTTTTGTAGTGGATAGGGGAATCGAACCCCTATGCCAAGATTGAGAATCTTGTATCCTAACCATTAGATGAATCCACCATGGTTCACCCAGAAACGATGCGGAAGCTGGGGGATTCGAACCCCCGGTACAGTCACCCGTACGGCAGTTTAGCAAACTACTGGTTTCAGCCACTCACCCAAACTTCCTTATTGGAGTTGGCAATGTATTACCGAAACACCATTTCTGAATTGCGAGTGCAAAGGTAAAAGATTTTTATCTTCCCACCAAACTTTTCCAAAGATATTTTTCTTCATGACTGTAATTTTCTTCCAAACGCCCTTATTGCAACAACTTTTTATAATACCTCTGTCCGCCGGAAACATTGAGCGAGGGGTGGAAGATCCGCACCATGTCGCGCAACAGCCAGTCGGGACGGAACGATATCTCATCGAAATAGAGGGTCACATCACTCCCACATTCGTATATGTTGCCTTTCCTGTAAGCCGCCAACGCCTTGTAGCCCTCATACTCGGCAAGGAGTTCTTCTTTGCTCAACGGCCGTTCTCCGGGATAGACGAACAGCCACACATCGGCATCGGCAGCCTTGGCAACGACAGTCTCCGGGGCAAGCGACAGCGAACCGCTGTGCGTGTCGGCGGCAAAGACATACTGCCCGTTGGCATCGGCGATGAGCCGCGCCATACTGCTCCTTCCGCCGGGGCAATACCACACGCCGCCATAGTTGCGCTCCGTTATCACGCTCACCTTCCGTTTTGCAGTCTTTGCCAGTGCCGCCAACTGCTTATACTCTCTCTCCACCACGGCGAAGAGCGAGTCTGCCTCGCGCTCCTTCCCCACTAGCAAGCCATAAAACTTCATCCATTCGGCACGCCCCAAAGCAGAGAGTTCCATATAGTCGGCACATTCTATTAATGGAACGTCCGTCTGCTCCACGCTCCCATAACTGCCGTTCTCGAATGGCGACACAAAAAGCACCTGGGGGTGCAGCGCCACAATCTTCTCAACGGAGGGCGACATACTGTTCCCGCAGTCGGTCACCCTACCCTCTTGCAACCCTTGCTTGACAAACGGAAGGTGAATATAAGCGGCATCACAGATGCCTCGCACGGTGTTCTCTGCCCCGAGCCACTCCATGAGTTGACACACGGGCGAGGAGAAGACTACGATTCGCTCCACGGGCGTATAGACCACCGTCCCCTTTGCCGGCAGAGCCACTCTGCCAGAGTCAGCGCGCGCCACAAGGAGGTATTTATGCAACGCCGCGCCCTGCTTCCACGGGTTTTGCAGCGTCACCTCCGTAAAACCCTCATGGCGCACCATCGTAATGTTCTTTGCGTAAGCCAAAGGAATGGTGTCGCCAGCAACATCGCTCCCCTCTTGCTTTCCTCCGCAAGCCGACAGCACAACAACTGCTGCCAAAAGAATTATATCCTTAAATAGTTTCATACATATTTGGTGGGTTCTAAAAATTGGCTTTGTCAGATTGCAGAATATAGGCTGCACTATCTTTGCGAGGTAAATGTAGTAGGTGCGGATCGCCGAGACGCACCCATGTAAGCGGAGAGGTTTTCTTGTGGGGGCGCATCTCGGCGATCTGCGCCTACTACGACTGCCTGGCAAAACGTAATCTTTCATTTTTATCTATTCTTTACGGTGGGAGATTTGTCGAAGACCCACAGACCAACGGGAGGTAATTTTTAGAACCCACCATTTCATTAATGTGGCTGCAAGTTAATGGGAAAATTTCTAAAACCCAAAGATTTGTTCAAGAATTTTCCACAACGGGAGGGCAAACCGTAGTAGGCGCAGATCGCCGAGATGCGCCCATAAATAATAGTGCAAACATTTACACCTTATTATATATAGCTCCTACCCGACCGTCAGGAAAAGACTTTACAAAAGATAGGCTGCAAAAGTAACAATAAATGGCGAAAAAGTTTTCGCACCGATATTTTTTGTTGTACCTTTGCATAGTCTTGCCTTGCGCGAAGCGAGACTTTACCTCTGACGATAAGACAATAAAAATAATAAAAACCTAAATTAAAAAGAATGGAAAAAGAAGAAAAAGCAACCCTTAGTGGGGAGTTCAACATCAAGAAAGCGGCACTCTTTGTCTTTGCCCTCTTGGTGACACTCGTGGTATGGAACCTGCCGACATCGTGTTTCGGCATCGAAGGCCTTAACGTCATCCAGCAACGCATCATCGCCGTATTCGTTTTCGCAACGATTCTATGGATAACGGAAGCCATCCCGTCGTGGGCAACGTCGGTGTCGCTCATCGGTATGTTGCTGTTCACCACCTCCAACAACGCCTTTAACTGCTTCCAGGCAGGACTGGAGAAGGAAGCCTTGCTCAACTACAAGGACCTTATGGCAACCTTTGCCGACCCTATCATCATCCTGTTCCTCGGCGGATTCATCCTTGCCATAGCAGCCACGAAGTCGGGTCTTGACGTGCTCCTGGCGCGCACCCTCATCAAGCCTTTCGGCAACAAGAGCGAGAACGTGCTCCTCGGCTTCATCCTCATCACGGGTCTGTTCTCCATGTTCGTGAGCAACACCGCCACAGCAGCCATGATGCTCACCTTCCTCACCCCTGTCTTCAAGGCCCTTCCTCCCGAAGGCAAAGGCCGTGTGGCTCTCACCCTGTCAATACCTTTGGGTGCCAACATCGGCGGTATGGGTACTCCTATCGGCACTCCTCCTAACGCCATCGCACTGAAATACCTCAACGACCCCGACGGACTGAACCTCGGCATCGGCTTTGGCGACTGGGTTATGTTTATGGCTCCACTCACCATCATCCTGCTCATAATAGGATGGTTCCTGCTCACGAAGTTCTTCCCGTTCAAGAAGAAGACCATCGAACTCAACATCGAGGGTAACGTGGAGCGCAACTGGCGCACCGTTGTCGTTGCCGTCACCTTCATCGTCACTGTGCTCCTGTGGATTTGCGACCGCTGGACAGGCGTAGGTGCCAACACCGTCGCCATGCTTCCCATCGTGGTGTTCGCCTTCACCGGTGTCATCACCGCACGCGACCTTCAGGAAATCAACTGGAGCGTCATCTGGATGGTGGCAGGAGGCTTCGCCCTCGGACTCGCCCTCAACAAGTCAGGACTTGCAGAGAACGTCATCAACAGCATACCTTTCGGCAGCTGGTCGCCGATAGCCATCCTGGTCGCTTCAGGACTCATCTGCTACATCCTTTCCAACTTCATCTCCAACACCGCGACGGCAGCACTCCTCGTGCCTATCCTCGCCGTTGTCTGCAAGGGAATGGGTAGCACACTCGACAGCATCGGTGGCACCTCCACCGTACTCATCGGCATCGCCGTGGCAGCATCCATGGCAATGTGTCTGCCTATCAGTACGCCTCCCAACGCCATCGCCCACTCCACAGGACTGGTGAAGCAGAACGAGATGGTGAAGATAGGCATCACTATCGGTATCATCGGCTTGGTGCTCGGCTACCTCGTCCTCTACTTCGTAGGACAGGCAGGACTGCTCGGAAAGTAAACATCACGACGCTGTGCCCCATTGGGCAAGCATAGAAAATAGCAAAAGGAGGCTGGGCAATGCGCCCAACCTCCTTTTGCTATTTAAGGTGGGTTCTAAAAATTACCTCCCGTTGGTCTGTGGGTCTTCGACAAATCTCCCACCGTAAAGAATAGATAAAAATGAAAGATTACGTTTTGCCACCCTGCGGTCTCTTTTCGGTTCAATCCGTTTGTTCGTTCAGTCGTATAGCCCGCTATACTCCTTCACTCTCAAACAAATTGAAACTCGAAAATAGTTCCGCAATCTGACAAAGCCAATTTTTAGAACCCACCTTGAACTTAGTAGGTGCGGATCGCCGAGACGCACCCTCTCACAGAGAACCACACAATTCACGGATTTTATAAACTACAGATTACGCAAATTACACGAATAAAAACATGTTCCCACAGATAACACATCATAGTAGGTGCGGATCGCCGAGACGCACCCTTTGCGACGGGCAACTACTTTTTAAAATTCGAACACGGAAGGCAGAAATTAATGATAGATTCGCTCGGCGACGAAGGAGACGCTTGCCAGAGCAAGAACGGGTTATTAATGATGATTCGCTCGGCTTTGCCGCTTGCCAGAGCAAGAATGTTATCCTTTTTAAAACGCTAATCTCCGTATAATCATCCGTTAATCTTTCGTTAATCTTTTTCGACCACGAATCACTCGAATTGCGAATTGTTTGTTTTTTTGAACACTGAAAGCGGATTACAGAATGCGAACATACCGTAGTAGGCGCGGATCGCCGAGATGCGCCCCACAAAGATAGTGCAAACGAGGGCAGAGTCAAGCTTGCACGACAATTTAGGGCTATTAATGTATTCGAACACTAAACGAATCGGAAGTTTGATTCGCGTCTCGGAGATACGCGCCTACTACGGTTTCCGTAATTCTATTTGTGTTGTCGAGCGAGGACGCTCGACCTCCCATTTTGATTCGTACTATCGGCTTTCCGTGTTCGAAAAATAAATCCGCATCTGTGTGAGAATGGTTTAATTCGTGCAATTCGAACAATTCGTGTTCGAAAAAT
>CAYXGN010000056.1:0-12066 GCA_964464505.1 uncultured Prevotella sp. | reverse complement strand
TTTTAGAAACCACTTAAAACAGTGAAATGATGGACTCTCAAGAAAATGCCCTCTTGCAAGACCGGGCAGAAGAAGAAAAGAACGCAGCAACGGCGGAAGAACAACCTGAAACAAGAATTTACAAGACCAAACAGGAAGTAATCGACCGCCTCAACGAAATCGTCAGCAGCGATGAAAACCCCCGCAAGGACGAGGCAGACCTGCTCAAAACGGTGTTCTACAAGTTCCATAACGCCGAGCGCGATGCACAGCTTAAGGCATATATAGAAGGTGGCGGCGACCCGGACACCTATCAGATAACCCCCGATGAGAGCGAGGCGACATTCAAGCAGCTCATGGGAGTCATCCGTGAGAAGCGTGCCCAGGTGTTCAGGAAGCAGGAAGAGGAGAAAGCCGAGAACCTCGTGAAGAAGCAGGACATCATCAACCGCATCAAGGCAATGGCTACTTCGCCCGAGGAAGCCAACAAATCATACAACGAATTCAAGGAACTACAGCAGCAGTGGAAGGACATCAAAGCCGTGCCGGCGGAGAAGGCTACCGAACTCTGGCGCAGTTATCAGCTCTATGTGGAGCAGTTCTACGACCTTCTGAAACTCAACAGCGAAGCGCGTGAGTACGACTTCAAGAAGAATCTTGAGACAAAGACGAAGCTGTGTGAGGCTGCCGAGAAACTCGCCGACGAAGAAGACATCATCAGCGCATTCCATCAGTTGCAGGAGCTCCACCAGCAATACCGCGAGGCAGGTCCCGTTGCCAAAGACCTTCGTGAGCAGATTTGGACGCGTTTCAAGGCTGCCTCCACCGTCATCAACAAGCGCCACCAGCAGCATTTCGAGGAGTTGAGAGCCAAGGAGCAGGAGAACCTCGACCGCAAGACTGCCCTCTGCGAGAAGGTGGAAGCCATCGTCAAGGAGGAGAACATGTCCGCCAAGGACTGGGAACAGCACTCGCAGCAAATCATCGAGGTGCAGAACGAATGGAAGACAATAGGTTTTGCTCCGCAAAAGATGAACGTGAAAATCTTCGAACGCTTCCGTCAGGCTTGCGACGACTTCTTCAACCGCAAACTGGAATACCACAAGGAGCAGAAGAAGATATATGCCGCCAACGCCGAAAAGAAGCGCGCCCTCGTGGAAAAGGCGCAAGCCTTGGCAGACAGCACCTCGTGGAAGTCGACGAGCGACAAACTCATAGCACTGCAAAAGGAATGGAAGACGACAGGACCCGTGCCAAGAAAACTCGGCGAACAACTCTGGAACGACTTCCTCGCAGCCTGCAACAAGTTCTTCGCAGCACGCAATGCTGCCAATGCCGATGCCCACAATGAGGAGCATGCCAACCTTGAAAAGAAGCGCAGCATAATAGAACAGCTCAAGACCCTCACCTCCGAGGCTGCCGACGACGTTCAGGAGAAGGTGCAGGCACTCATCGAAGAGTTCAACGCCGTGGGTCATGTGCCTTACAAAGAGAAGGACGCTGTCTACAAAGAGTTCCACGATTTGGTGGACAAGGTGTATAAAGAACTCCACATCAACGCCTCGCGCCGCCGCTTGGACAACTTCAAGAGCAACCTCAAGAATGTGGCAAAGCGTGGCGAGGATGCCCTCGACAACGAGCGCGGACGACTCATGCGCCGCTACGACCAGTTGCGTCAGGAAATACAGACCTATGAGAACAACCTCGGTTTCCTCAATGCCAGCAGCAAGAAAGGTAACCAACTCATCGACGAGATGAACCGTAAGGTGCAGAAACTCAAGGACGATTTCGAGCTCGTAAAGCAGAAAATCAAGGCCATTGATGCCGAAAACAAGGATTGATAACAGTCATCCCCATTTCCCGACAAAACGGAAATGGGGATTTCTTTTGCGTCTTCCGCCGCGACTAATTGCTCGGTTTGCCTTATTTTTGTTACCTTTGTAAACCGAAGACTTACATAAACGCTTTGCAACGATGAAGAAACTCCTTTCTTTGCCCCCCAACCTCGTGGACTGTTTCCACGAAGTCACCGGACTCAGTCACGAAGAATGGTTCTGCACCAACGACCCCGTGGGTCGCAAACTCGGGTCGGGAGGTGGCACGGCATGGCTCCTGAAAGCCGCCTATGAAGCCGAAAACCATGGCGAGACATTCGACGAATGGCTCGCTGCCGACAAGCGTCTGCTCCTCCACGCAGGCGGACAGAGCCGGCGGTTGCCTTCCTATGCGCCATCGGGCAAGATTCTTACGCCCCTTCCAATATTCCGTTGGGAGCGCGGACAACGCCTCTCCCAGAACCTCCTCTCGCTGCAAGTGCCGCTCTATCAGCGCATCATGGACATGGCACCAAAAGGTCTTAACACCATGGTTGTGAGCGGTGATGTCTACGTCCGTGCCACGCAGCCCCTGCAACCCATTCCCGATGCCGATGTTGTCTGCTACGGACTGTGGCTCAGTGCCGACATCGCCAAGGACCATGGAGTGTTCGTCGCCGACCGCGAGACCCCTTCTGTGCTGAGATGTATGCTTCAGAAACCGTCCTTGGTAGAGCTCAATGCGCTCCTTGCCGAATATTTCTACCTTACAGATATAGGCGTGTGGCTGCTCTCCGACCGCGCCGTCAAGGTGATAATGAAGAACTCCATGCTGTGCGAAAGAGTCAAAAACTACGACCTGTACGGTGAGTTCGGTTGCGCTCTCGGCACCAATCCGTGCATGCACGATGCCGAAGTGAACGCCCTTAAGGTTGCTGTCCTGCCATTGCCGGGCGGAGAATTCTATCATTTCGGTACTTCCCACGAACTCCTCTCCTCAACGCTCGCCATCCAAAATCTTGTGAACGACCAGCGCGAGATAATGCACTTCGACCGCAAACCCCATCCCTCCATCTTCGTGCAAAACACCGACGTGAAGCGAAAGTGGACTGGCGACAACCGCAACGAGTGGATAGAGAATGCCTATGTGGGCGAGAAATGGACGCTGACACAAAACAACATCGTCACAGGCGTGCCCAAGAACGACTGGGCTCTCACCCTTGCCGACGGACAGTGTGTGGACATCGTGCCGATAGGGGAGAAGGGCTTCGCCGTGCGTCCCTACGGTTTCAACGACACTTTCCGCGGCACTGTGCTGTCGGCGGAATATCTTGGTAGCCCGTTTAAGGTGTGGGCGGCAGAGCGTGGCATCGACCCCACTGCCATAGAAGACCCTCACGACCTGCAGACGACGCGCATCTTCCCCGTTGTTGAAGATGTGAAAGCCATGGGTGTGGTGCTGCGGTGGATGCTCAACGAGCCTTCCCTCGCCGAGGGTAAAGCCATTTGGGAGAACGCCCGCCGCCTGAGTGCCGACGAGATAAGTGCCGAAGCCAATCTGAAACGCCTTGTCGCGCAGCGCAATGTGTTGCGCGCAGCCAACTGGCAGATGCTTGCACGAAACTGGCAACACAGTGTTTTCTATCAGACCGACCTTGCCGCCGCTGCCAAAGAGTTTGCCTGTTGGAACGTGCCGCAACCCCGCCCCTTGTCCGCTTCCGCTCCGCTCCTGGTGAGGATGCGCGATGCCATGTTCCGCTCCGAACTCAAACGCTGCCGAGGAAAAGAAGGAAAGACCGAGGCAGCCGAGGCTTTCTCGTTGCTGCGCAAGGCTCTCACCGACGATGCCGCTGTGCAAAAGCAACTGCCACAGCTCTCAGTCTATGCCGACCAGATAGTGTGGGGACGCTCTCCTGTGCGCATCGACATCGCCGGAGGATGGACCGACACACCACCGTTCTGCCTTATGGAAGGCGGCAATGTGGTGAACCTCGCCATAGAACTCAACGGTCAGCCACCCCTCCAGACCTACATAAAACCGTGCAGTGAGCCCCACATCGTGCTGCGAAGCATCGACCTCGGAGCATCGGAGACGATAAGAACCTACGACCAACTCGCTGCCTTCAACGTGGTGGGGTCGCCCTTCTCCATTCCGAAGGCGGCTCTCTGCCTCGCCGGTTTCCTTCCCAAGTTCTGCAAGGAAGAGTTTGCCTCGCTCCGTCAGCAACTCCAAGCCTTCGGCAGTGGCATAGAAGTGACGCTCCTCTCCGCCATCCCTGCCGGTTCGGGATTAGGCACAAGCAGTCTGCTGGCATCGACAGTGCTCGGCGCATTGAGCGATTTCTGCGGACTGGGATGGGACAAGATAGAGATAGGCAACCGCACTCTGGTGCTCGAACAGCTCCTCACCACTGGCGGAGGGTGGCAGGACCAGTTTGGAGGCTTGCTCCCCGGCGTGAAGCTTTTGCAGACCAACCGCGACTTCTCGCAGACTCCCGAGACGCGTTACCTGCCCTCGTCGCTCTTCACCCAAGCCGACTATAAGGCGTGCCATTTGCTCTATTACACTGGCATCACACGCACGGCGAAGACCATCCTTGCAGAGATTGTGCGCAAGATGTTCCTCAACGAAGGCGACGAACTGATGCTTCTGCGCGACATGAAAGCCCACGCCCTCGACATGTATGAGGCCATTCAGCATATGGACTTCGACCGTATGGGCAGGCTTGTGCGCAAGACATGGAAGCAGAACCAACTCCTCGACAGTGGCACCAACCCCGCTGCCGTGGCTCAACTCACATCACTCATCGACGACCTCTGCCTCGGTTACAAACTCCCCGGGGCAGGCGGGGGCGGCTACCTCTATATGGTGGCGAAGGATGTCGATGCTGCCGCGCGCATAAGGAAGATTCTCTCCGACAACCGTCCCAACGACAAGGCGCGCTTTGTGGAGATGAGTCTCTGCTCAAAAGGCTTGCAGGTGAGCAGAAGTTGAGATTTTGTTACTCCGTTTCCAACAAAATGGCTAATTTTGCAATACACAACGTAATTATTGAAAAATGGTTTTCAAGTACGATTTTCTTATTATCGGCGCCGGAGTTGCCGGCATGAGCTACGCCTTGAAGATAGCCCGGGCACACAAAGGTAAGGTGTGTATGATTTGTAAGACCACTCTCGACGAGGCCAATACGGCGTTTGCGCAGGGTGGAGTAGCTTCCGTCACCAATCTGGAAGTGGACAATTTCGACAAACACATAGAAGACACGATGATTGCCGGCGACTATATCAGTGACCGGCGGGCAGTGGAACAGGTGGTGCGCAACGCTCCCGGGCAAATCAAGGAACTCGTGGAGTGGGGCGTTAACTTCGACCGTAAGACCGACGGCAAGTTCGACCTGCACCGTGAGGGAGGCCACTCCGAATTCCGAATTCTGCACCATGCCGACGACACGGGAGCAGAAATACAGCGCGGACTCATGGAGGCGGTGCGCCAGTGCCCCGACATCGAGGTGAAGGAAAACCATTTTGCCGTTGAGATAATCACCCAACACCACCTCGGCGCGCGCGTGACACGCCGCACACCTTATATCAACTGTTACGGAGCCTATATCCTCAACCCCGACACGCAAAAGGTGGACACCTATTTAAGTAAGGTCACTCTGATGTGTACGGGAGGTTGCGGAGCCGTCTATCAGACAACCACCAACCCCGTGATAGCAACGGGTGACGGCGAGGCGATGGTCTACCGCGCCAAAGGAACGGTCAAGGACATGGAGTTTGTGCAGTTTCATCCCACCGCACTCTATCATCCCGGCGAGACCCATCCTGCCTACCTCATCACCGAGGCAATGCGCGGCTATGGTGGCATCCTGCGTCTTCCCAACGGCGAATCGTTCATGGAGAAGTATGACCCGCGCCTCTCTCTCGCCCCGCGCGACATCGTTGCGCGCGCCATTGACAAGGAGATGAAGATTCACGGACTCGACCATGTTTGCCTGGATGTGACCCATAAGGATGCGGAAGAGACGAAACACCACTTCCCCAACATCTATCAGAAGTGCCTTAGCATTGGCATCGACATCACAAAAGACTATATCCCCGTGCGCCCCGCAGCCCATTATATGTGCGGCGGCATACAGGTGGACCTCAACGGACAGTCGTCCATCGAGCGGCTCTATGCCATCGGCGAGTGCGCCTGCACCGGACTCCATGGCGGCAACCGCCTTGCCAGTAACTCACTCATAGAAGCAGTGGTCTACGCCGATGCTGCCGCCAAGCACTCATTGGCACATGTCGACGACTACGACTTCAACGAAAAGGTGCCCGAATGGAATGATGAAGGCACCATGACCAACGAAGAAAAGGTGCTCATAACGCAGAGTGTGAAGGAGGTGGGAGAGGTAATGTCCAACTATGTGGGCATCGTGCGCTCCGACTTGCGCCTTAAGCGTGCCTGGGACCGGCTCGACCTGCTCTACGAGGAGACCGAAGCCCTCTTCAAACGTGTGAAAGCCAGTCGCGACATCTGCGAACTCCGCAACATGATTAATGTGGGTTACCTCATCACGCGTCAAGCCATTGAGCGCAAGGAGTGCCGCGGTCTGCATTTCACCACCGACTATCCGCTTCACGCCTACGACCCAGACAAGGCGTGACGATGGCGTGACGACGCCGCACCCCCAGACTGTCTGCACCCCAAAAACATCAACAATTCCTATAAGACAATGACGAAACACTTCATAACGGCATTGCTGCCGCTGCTCTTTCTTGCCCTTACCGCAACGGCGCAGGTGCGCTTCGAGGAAAGGGACAGCACCGAAGCAGCAGCCGACTCCCTGCTCGTCGACTCCCTTTTGCCCGAGCATCAGTCGCTGCCGTGGCCTCAATCGGTGGTGACAGGCATCGACAATCTGCTGCAAAGCGACATGTTTCAGACCTCGCAGGTGGGACTGATGGTCTACGACCTCGATGCCGACTCCGCCATATATTGCCACAACGAGCGGCAACTCATGCGTCCCGCGTCAACCATGAAACTCATCACTGCCATCGCAGCAATCGACAAACTGGGAGGCAGTTATCAGTTTAAGACGGAACTGTGCTACACCGGCGAGGTGGCTGACAGTACACTCACGGGCGACATCTATTGCGTGGGAGGCTTCGACCCCCGCTTCAACAACGACGACATGCGTGCCTTTGTCGAAGCCATCCGTAAGATGGGCATCGACACAATCCGCGGCAACATCTACGCCGACAAGACCATGAAAGAGGAGGCTCTCTATGGCGAGGGATGGTGTTGGGACGACGACAACCCCCGGCTCTCTCCCTTGCTGGTGGGCAAAAAGGATGTGTTCATCGACCGCTTCATCAAGGAACTGCGCGAGGCGGGCATCTTCGTGAGTGCCTTTACGGGACAGAAACGCCGCCCTGCCGATGCCTTTTGCATCTGCAGCCGGTTTCACACCATCGACCAAGTGCTCATCCGAATGCTCAAAGAAAGCGACAATTTGTTTGCTGAGTCGATGTTCTATCAGATTGGAGCAGCCTCGGGAGCACGCCCGGCAACGGCAAGCAGCACGCGGAATGTGATAAACCAACTCATAGAGAAAATAGGACTCGACCCAAAACACTATAACATAGCCGACGGTTCGGGACTCTCCCTTTACAACTATGTCACTGCCGAACTCGAGGTGCGCCTGCTGCGTTACGCCTTCAGGAACAACAACATCTACCTTCATCTGCACCCCTCGCTGCCGCAGGCAGGTGTCGACGGCACCTTGCGCAAGCGCATGAAGTCGCCCTTTACACAAGGCAATGTCCATGCAAAGACAGGTAGCGTGAGTGGCATAAGCAGTCTGGCAGGCTACTGCACCGCTGCCAACGGTCACCGTCTGGCGTTTGCCATCATCAACCAAGGACTCCTTCACGGCCGCAACGGTCGCGCTTTCCAGGACAAGGTGTGCACCGTTCTGTGCCAACCCTAACCCCGCTCAGTCATGATTGCCGACGAACTCGTTTCCCAGATAAAGCAATGCTTTGGCTTCGCTCCCACTCAGGAGCAGGACAAGGCATTGTTTGCTTTCGCGCGCTTCCTTACTTCGCGCGACGACAGGTCGCTGATGCTGCTGCGCGGTTCGGCAGGAACGGGAAAGACGACGCTGTCGGGTGCCATCGTGCGCACCATGCAACGGCTGCACCAGCGGGTAGTGCTCCTTGCCCCGACAGGTCGCGCCGCCAAGGTGCTCGCCCTCAATTCGGGTCATCCTGCCTACACCATCCACCGCCGCATCTATCGCCAGAAGTCGATGGAAGGGGCTTTCTCGCTCGCCCCCAACATGTATGGCGACACGCTGTTCATCGTAGATGAGGCTTCGATGATAGCCAACGACGGACTCCGCGAGACCGTTTTCGGCACGGGGCGACTCTTGGACGACCTTGTGACTTACGTTTACAGCGGCCGTAACTGCCGCCTGATGCTCGTGGGCGACAAAGCACAGCTGCCCCCGGTGGGCGAGGAGGAGTCGCCGGCATTGTGCGGCGACTTCATGAGGGGCTACGCCCTGCAAGTCTTTGAAGCCGACCTTAACGAGGTGTTGAGGCAAAGTGCCAGTTCGGGCATACTCTACAACGCCACCGTTGTGCGCCAGATGATTACCCACGATGAGGCCACCAAGTTGCCGAAGATACGCTTCAAAGGCTTCGCCGACATAGTGATGGTGCCGGGCGACGAACTCATAGAGCGGCTGTCGACGAGTTATTCGGAAGTGGGAATGGACGAGACCATGGTGGTGACACGCTCCAACAAGCGCGCCAATATCTACAACCAGGGCATCCGCAACACTGTGTTGTGGCGCGAAGAAGAACTTACCACGGGTGACATTCTTATGGTGGTCAAGAACAACTACTACTGGACAGAGGCCGATGCAGCCGAAAATGCCACGGCAGCAAGGCAGACAGGGGGTGGACAGCAGCAAGCTATGGACGGAACAACGACGGAAAACTCTCCCGAAGAAGGCCTTGCCACGCCAGGATTCATTGCCAATGGCGACAGGGCTGTGGTGCAACGCGTGCGCAACCGCCGCGAACTCTATGGCTTTCATTTTGTGGACATGTGGCTGCAATTCCCCGATTACGATGATTATGAACTTAAGGTGACTGCCGTCACCGACAGTCTTACTACCGAAGCCCCTGCCCTTACGGCGGAGCAGAACCGTCAGTTGTATGAGGAAGTGATGCTCGACTATGCCGACATCCCCTCGAACCCCGAGCGGTTGAAACGTCTGAAGCAAGACCCTTATTACAACGCCATCCAGATAAAATATGCCTATGCCGTGACGTGCCACAAGGCACAGGGCGGCCAGTGGGCTCATGTCTATGTGGACCAAGGCTATATGACCGACGAGATGCTTACTCCCGACTATATCCACTGGCTCTACACCGCCTTCACAAGAGCCACCGAACGCCTCTTCCTTGTGAATTGGCCGAAAACCCAAACGGAAGAATAAGTAATCCAGAAAAACAAGAAAACGATGACACTAACAGTAGATTTACTACAACAATGGTTCCGACAGTTCAACGAAGCCTACTTCGACGGCATCCTGCCTATGCCCGTTTTGCTTTTGTCGAAGACCCGTTCGCGCCTCGGAAGCATCCGTTACCGGCGCCGGCGCCATCTGTTTCACAACGATTGCGATAATGTTACCATCCGCATAAGCACCTACTACGAAAGCACCGAGCACGAGTTTCAGTCGGTGCTGTTGCATGAAATGATACATTATTACATCGCTTACAAAGACATTCACGACACCTCTTCGCACGGTCGTGTGTTCCGTGAGATTATGAACCGGCTCAATAAGGATTATGGATGGGATATCAGCGTGCGCTCGGCGAGGCAGGAAAAGAATGCCGACACAGAAAGAACTTACGACGATTCCTATTTGGTGTTCGCTGCAATCCTTGAAACCGGCGAGCATATCCTTTCTGTTGTCAATCCGCGTTACGCCCTAATCCTTGACGGTCAAGCCAAGAAGGAGAGGCACATAGCCCAACATGAGTGGTACATCTCACACTCTCCACACTTCCGCAACTTCCCGAAAGTGCGCTCATTAAGGGGTGTCACCGTGTCAAAAGAAGAGTTTGAGGAGAAGGTTAGTACGATGGAAAAATTCGTACTCAAAATGTCTTGAAATCCAATCTAAACCGTTATGATTTTTGACCGTGCTGCAACAGGTTTTTCATGATGCGTGCGGCGTTTTCCGGAGCATTGTTTTCGCCGAGCAGTGTGTGCACTTTCTTGTAGCCGTCGAGCATGCGTTGGCGACCCTCTTCGCCCGGCATAAGGGCAGAAAGACAGTGCTTTATGTTCTCCGAAGAAAAGGTGTCAGCCACGAGTTCTGTCACAATCTCCTCGTCGGCAATGAGATTTACGAGTGAGATATACTTCACTTTGAGTACATGGCGACGGCAGAAAGCGATGAAACGGGGCAGCGGAGTCTTGTAGCACACCACTTGCGGCACTCCGAAAAGAGCCGTCTCGAGGGTGGCAGTGCCACTCGTCACGACGGCAAGGGTGGCGTGGGAGAGTAGGGCATAGGTGTCGTTGCGCACCAGACTCACCTCCTTGCCCTGCGTGAGGCGGCTGTACAGGCTCTCGTCGATGCTTGGTGCGCCCGCAATCACAAGCTGGTAGTCGTGGAAATGGCTTGCAGCGGCTATCATGGCAGGCAGGTTGTCGTTGATTTCCTGGCTCCTGCTGCCGGCGAGAAGTGCGATAATGGGTTTCTGGGAAAGGCTGTGTCGGGAAGTGAATTCGTCGAAGGTCTCGGCATAGGAAGCCTTGAAGAGCCTCACTTCATCGGCTGTCGGGTTGCCGACATAGTGGATGGGGTAGTGGTGTTTCTGCTCGTAGAAAGCCACTTCAAAGGGAAGGATGGAGAACATCTCGTCGACATCGCGCTTTATTGCCTTTATGCGCCATTCCTTCCAAGCCCAGATTTTCGGCGAGATGTAATAGAAAACGCGAATGTCGGTATGGCTCTTCACGAAGCGCGCGATGCTCAGGTTGAAGCCCGGATAGTCCACAAGGATGACGGCATCGGGATTCCATTGCTCTATGTCGGCTTTGCACATTGCCATGTTGCGCATAATGGTGGGCAAGTGGAGGAGTACAGGCACAAAACCCATATAAGCCAGTTCGCGGTAGTGGCGCACTCGCGTTCCGCCCACAGCCTGCATCATGTCGCCTCCGAAGAAGCGGAACTCAGCTTGCGGGTCGGAGTTCTGGAGAGAGCGCATAAGGTGGGATGCGTGCAGGTCGCCGCTCGCTTCGCCGGCTATAAGATAGTATTTCATGAGAGCGATTCAAAGTCTTTGCCGTAGCGTTTTATAAAGTCATAATCGGTGACATCGATAGTTGTGGGTGTGATGGCGACGTAGCCGTGAGACAAAGCCCAGTTGTCGGTGTCGTCGGCTTGCGGTTCATCGTTGATGTAACTGCCTGTCATCCAGTAGTAATCGTAGTCGCGCGGGTGGCGCATCTTGACGCTTTCGTTATACCATGTGCCCTTTGCCATGCGGCAGACACGCACGCCCTGAAACTCATCGACAACGGGGAAGTTGACGTTTAGGCACACTCCGCGGGGCAGACCGTTGTCGAGCACCTTGCGGGTGATGCTTCTCACATAGGCACGCAAGGGTGAGAAGTCGGCATCGGAGCGGTAGTCGCAGAGCGAGAAAGCCACCGACGGGATGTATTTC
The DNA here is from genome assembly GCA_964464505.1 of uncultured Prevotella sp. GTDB lineage: Bacteria > Bacteroidota > Bacteroidia > Bacteroidales > Bacteroidaceae > Prevotella. The sequence continues at coordinate 520 of CAYXGN010000056.1, read as the reverse complement.
ATGCAGCCTTCGGTGGTGATGCCCATCGTTCCGCTGTAATGGGTGTTCACGCTTGCGTTGTCGCCGTGGTTTATGCCGCCGATGACCATATCGGGACGCTCGCCGTGAAGGATTTGTTCCAGGGCGAGTTTCACGCAGTCTACGGGTGTGCCGTTGCACGACCACACCTCCACATCTTCCTCTTTGCGGCGCAGTTTGAGTCGCAATGGCTCCGTGACGGAGAAAGCACAGGAGAACCCGGAACGTGCCGACTCGGGCGCACAGACTATCAGCCGCGCCATGTCGCGGAGCATGTCGATGAGCGAATTGATGCCTTTGGCGTGGTAACCGTCGTCGTTGGAAATAAGGATTAATGGTTTTTTGCTGTTCATAAGGAGGATTTTATTTCATTTGCAAAAGTACGAAAAAAGGTTTAATCTACCTGTTTCTCGCATAAAATATGTAACTTTGCATAAGATAGGCTGCACTCGGCAATAAGAAAGTAAACTTTCATTGCCCTCGTTTGCACTATCTTTGCATA
>CAYXGN010000055.1:0-12178 GCA_964464505.1 uncultured Prevotella sp. | reverse complement strand
TTTTTCTACTTTTTAAAGTGTTAAAACGGTGTAAAGTAAATCTGTATTAAGTCAGACTGATTTTCAATAGGTATATTTTTAGGAAATAAAAAAAGTTGCACCTGCGCCTTGGCACAAGTGCAACTCCTTTTTGTGTAAGCCACCGTTGGCGGCAGCTATTGGGTTTACAGAGTCTGTTTCACCTCCACTTCGGTGAATGTCTCGAGCATGTCGCCCTGCTGGATGTCGTTGAAATTGACGAGCGAGATGCCGCATTCGAAGTTGGTGGCAACCTCCTTCACGTCGTCCTTGTAGCGCTTCAAGGCTGCTATCTCGGCGGTGTGGACCACGATTCCGTCGCGGATTACGCGCACTTTGTCGTTGCGGTGCACCTTGCCTTCGGTCACCATACAGCCCGCAACGGTGCCCACCTTCGAGATTTTGTAGACCTCGCGCACTTCCACCTGACCCGTCACGACTTCCTTCTTCACCTTGTCGAGCATGCCAATCATTGCTGACTTGACATCGTCGATGGCATCGTAGATGACGGAGTAGGTGTTAATCTCAACGCCTTCCTGGTCGGCTTGCTTCCTGGCGGCAGCCGAAGGGCGCACCTGGAAGCCCACGATGATGGCATCGGAAGCGTCGGCGAGGGTCACATCGCTTTCCGATATCTGTCCCACAGCCTTGTGGATGACATTCACTTTTATCTTTTCCGTGGACATCTTGATGAACGAATCGCTCAGAGCCTCGATACTTCCGTCGGTGTCTCCCTTAACGATGATGTTGAGTTCCTTAAACGAACCGAGGGCTATTCGGTGGGAGATATCGCTCAGAGTGAGTCGTTTCTGGGTGCGCAGACCCTGCTCACGCTGCAGCTGCAAGCGCTTGTTGGCTATGTCGCGGGCCTCCTGCTCGGTGTCGAGCACATGGAATGTGTCGCCGGCGGTAGGTGCTCCGTTGAGTCCAAGTATTATGGCTGGCTCGGCAGGACCTGCACTTTCGATGCGGGCGTTGCGTTCGTTGAACATCGCCTTGATGCGTCCCCACGACGTTCCGGCTATGAGGTTGTCGCCAACATGCAGTGTTCCGTTGCTCACGAGCACTGTTGAGACGTAGCCGCGACCCTTGTCGAGCGACGATTCTATGATAGAACCCGTTGCCTTGCGGTTGGGGTTGGCTTTCAGGTCGAGCATCTCGGCTTCGAGGAGAACCTTCTCCATGAGTTCGCTCACGCCTGTTCCCTTCTTTGCGCTAATCTCCTGGCACTGGTATTTGCCGCCCCATTCCTCCACGAGGAGGTTCATGGCGGACAGCTCTTCACGCACGCGGTCGGGGTTGGCACCGGGTTTGTCGATTTTGTTTATGGCGAACACCATCGGCACATTGGCTGCCTGTGCGTGGGCGATGGCCTCCTTTGTGGTGGGCATCACGGCATCGTCGGCAGCGATAATGATGATGGCGATGTCGGTAACCTGCGCTCCACGGGCACGCATGGCGGTGAAAGCCTCGTGTCCAGGAGTGTCGAGGAAGGTGATGCGGCGGCCGTCTTCGAGTTTCACATTGTAAGCACCGATGTGTTGGGTAATTCCGCCAGCCTCGCCGGCGATGACGTTTGTCTTGCGGATGTAGTCGAGCAGCGATGTCTTTCCGTGGTCAACGTGACCCATAACGGTGACAATCGGGGCGCGGTGAACAAGGTCGTTCTCGTCGTCCTCGGCTTCGGTGATGGCCTCCTGCACCTCGGCACTGACGTATTCGGTCTTGAAACCGAACTCATCGGCAACGAGATTGATTGTCTCGGCATCAAGTCTTTGGTTGATGGAAACCATTATTCCCACGCTCATGAGGGTGCCGATGACTTGGTTTACCGACACGTTCATCATCGTGGCGAGTTCGGAAACGGTCACAAACTCGGTGAGCTTGAGCGTCTTGCTTTCCTTCTTTTCTTCGCGACGCTCCTCGTTCATCTTCTCCTGGGCGGCTTCACGCTTCTCCTTGCGATACTTGGCTCCCTTCTTGTTCTGGTTCTGTTTGTTGGTAAGACGGGCGAGAGTCTCCTTCACCTGGCGTGCAACGTCCTCGTCGTTCACCTCCAACGGCTTCTGCGGGGCTTTGTGGTTCTTCTTCTTTTTTGCGTTGTTGCCTTTGCCGGCACCCTGCTGTTGCTGGTTAATCTGGTTGGAAGCGGCGGTGATGTCGACGCGTACCTTATTTATACGTTCGCGCTTTTTCTTCTCGCCTCCTTGTTGTTTCAACTTCTCTTCACGCTCCTTTTTCTTCTCGTCCTTTGATTTCTTCTTCGGACGCGTGCTCTGGTTGATGGTGGAAAGGTCTATCTTTCCGAGCACATTAACCTTTGGGGCGTTGAGAATCTTCTTCTCGCTCTTGGTCGTAAAAATCTCTGTCTCAGTCTTTTCTTGCGTTGATTCTGTGGCGGAAGAGTCTTTTTCGGAAGTCTCCGAAGACTTCTCTGCCGGCTTGTCAGCGGCTTTTTGCTCTGCCTGTTGAGGTTCTTTCTTCGCCTCTTCCTTCTCTGTGGCAGGGCGTTCGTCTTGCTTTTCGGCTGCCTTCACGCTGTCGCCGCCGGCTGTTGCAGGCTCTTTTGCCTCAGGTTTTGCCGTCGGCTGCGGCGTTGTTGCAGCAGGCTGGGCTGCCGGAGCAGTCTCCTTCTTCTTCTCTTCCTTTTGCGAGGGGGCTGCAGCGGAGGGCTGTTGCTCCTTCACTGGCTCAGGTTTCGCAGTGGCATTACCGCCCGCCGGCTTCCCCAGATTGTCCAAATCAATCTTGCCCAACGGCTTGAACTGCTGCTGGTTAGGCTTCTGGAGGAGCGCTTCTGCACGGTTTTCCTTCGCATCATGAGTAGGTTTCTTCTCCTTAGGCTTCTTTTGTTGGAGTAGTTCTGCTTGATTGCGCACCTCCTTGTCTTGCTGGAATGCAGCGACAAGTGCGTCGTATTGAGCGTCGTTGAGTTTGAAACTCGGTTCCGGTTTCACCTCTCCCAACTCGCTTTTCTTTTCAAGGAACTCCACTGCCGTTTGTAGTCCGATGTTCAACTCTCGTAATGCTTTGTTTAACCTGATGCTCATATTTTATCTTTTTAGGTGTGTACGAAAAGAGTAAAGAATGTTTTGAATGTTACTGTTATTATGAAATTCTCGAGTGAAGCCATAGAGACTGCTGCGCCTCCATGGCTCTTTGGTATGCCGAAGGACTATTCAAACTCGGCGCGAAGCACCTTGAGCACGTTGTCAACGGTCTCCTCTTCGAGGTCAGCCTTCTCAACAAGCAACTCCCTCGGAGCGTTGAGCACTGCCTTGGCGGTGTCGAGTCCGATGCTCTTGATGGCATCGATAATCCATTGGTCGATTTCGTCGGCGAACTCATCGAGGTAGATGTCCTCCTCCTCTTCGGTCTCGTTCACCTCGCGGAACACGTCGATGGTGTAGCCGGTGAGCATTGATGCGAGTTTGATGTTGAGTCCGCTGCGGCCTATTGCGAGGCTCACTTCCTCGGGCTTGAGGAACACTTCGGCTTTAAGGTTCTCTTCATCGACATTGATGTTCGACACTTTTGCAGGGCTGAGAGCACGCTGTATGAAGAGTTTTGTATTCGCTGTGTAGTTGATTACATCGATGTTCTCGTTGCAAAGTTCGCGCACTATGCCGTGAACGCGGCTTCCCCGCACTCCAACGCAGGCTCCCACGGGGTCGATACGGTCGTCGTAGCTCTCCACGGCAATCTTCGCCCTTTCGCCGGGCATGCGTGCTATGCGCTTGATGCTGATGAGTCCGTCGCCTATTTCAGGCACTTCTGCTTCGAGAAGTCGCTGGAGGAAGGTTGTGCTTGTGCGTGAAAGGATAATCTTCGGGTTGTTGTTCTCGTTCTCGACACGCTCGATGACGGCGCGGACTGTCTCTCCCTTGTGATAGACATCATTGGGAATCTGCTCCGATTTAGGCAAGAGGAGCTCGTTGTTCTCGTCATCAACGAGGAGCACTTCACGCTTCCACACCTGGTAAACTTCGCCCGCTATGATTTGACCTACGCGGTCTTTGTACTTGTTGTAGAGCGCATCGTGCTCCAATTCCAGCACTTTTGAAGCCAAAGTCTGCCTTAGATTGAGGATAGCGCGGCGTCCGAACTTCGCGAAGTCGACTCTTTCAGACACCTCTTCGCCCTCCTCGTAGTCGGGTTCTATCTTCTGTGCCTCGCTGAGGGAGATTTGCTTGTTCTCGTTCTCCACCTCACCGTCAGCCACAACCACGCGGTTGCGGTATATCTCGAAGTCGCCTTTGTCGGGGTTTACAATCACGTCGAAGTTCTCGTCGCTACCGAAAATCTTTGCCAACACATTGCGGAAGCTTTCTTCAAGCACACTCACGAGCGTGGTACGGTCGATGTTCTTGGTCTCCTTGAAGTCGCGGAACGAGTCGAACATACTCACTGTTTCGTTTTTCTTTACTGCCATAGCTCTTCTATTTGAATTTTATTAAGTATTTTGTATATTTCACTTTGTCCATCTGGTAGGCGTGGTCCACGTCCTGGAGTTGCGGGCGTTTCTTGCCTTCCACCTTTACTTTCTCTTTCACTGTCACGACAAAGTCGTTGCCATCGACGCTTTTGAGCACTCCCGTCACCTTCTTTCCGTCGGCTCCGAGCACCTCCACTTCCTTGCCGACAAAGCACTGATACTGCTGCGGCACCTTGAAAGGCTGTCCCAATCCAGCCGAACCCACTTCGAGTTCGTAGTCCTCTTCGTCGCGGCTGAGGCGTGACTCGATGAAGCGGCTGAGCTCCACGCAGTCCTCAATCCACACTCCGTCGGCGTGGTCTATCTCAACAACGATTTTGTCATCGGGGCTTATTTCCACATCAACAAGAAAATATTCCTTGCCTGTGAGCCACTCATTGACGATGGCTTTTACTGCGTTTTTGTCTATCATACTTTCTTTGTGAATAAAAAACTACCACTTCGTTGTGGCGCAAAAAGTTCTTCTTCGCAAGGTCATAAACCTTTGTTCAAATAAAAATGAGGAGCTTTCTGGAAGCCCCTCATTCCTCTGAACGGTTGCAAAATTAGTCATTTCTCCCCATTCCCACAAACATTTGCGCATCTTTTTGTGTTACAATGCCGTTAAGGTGGGTTCGAACCCACCTTAAAAGCATGTTGTGTCAGCGGCCCAACCATTGCTCGGGGTTGAGTTTAGCGCTGTTTTTGCGCAACTGGAACTGGAGTATATTGTCTTCGCCAACGGTGCCGAGTGTCTGCCGTGTGGACACCTTTTGCCCTCTGTGCACACTCACTGAGCGGAGGTTGCAATACACGGAGAGGTAGATGCCATGGCGCACTATCACGCCCGTTGTGCCTCCGTAGCTGAACACTGCACTCACTTCGCCGTCGTAGATGGCGCGTGCCTGGCAGCCCGATGACCCGAGAATGTTGATGCCTTTGTTGTCGAGCGTGACGCCTTTAAGCCCTTCTATGGCGTTCTGTCCATAATGTGAGACGATGCGATAAGTGCCGGTTATAGGCATGGGGAGCCGTCCCCGGTTTGCCTCGAAGCCTCCGCTCATCATCCTGTCCACCGAACTGACGCTCCCGGCACGCTCCACTTGCTCTTTGGCTTTGTCTATTTCGTTGCGGTTGCGCTTCTCTTCCTCCTTGGCTTTACGCTCTATTGCGGCGCGGTTGGCCTCCGCTTCGCGCGCTGCCTGTGCTGCGCGCTCCTTTGCTTCAGCCGCTTCGCGACTCTTGGCGGCGGCTTCCCGGTCGGCAGCCGCCTTTGCTTCGGCCTTCGCCTTACGCTCCTTTTCTCGCGCTTCCTGCAATCTCCGCTCGTTCTCCAGGCGTGCTTTCTCTGCCGCTGCCTTCTTGCGTGCGAGTTCTTCTTCACGCTTTTTCTTCGCAGCCGCCTCGGCAGCCGCCTTGCGTTTGGCTTCCTCGGCAGCGCGGACACGGGCTTTCTCCACCTCGATGGCAACGAGACGGTCTATCTGGGCATTGATGGCTTGCGCGTCCTTGCGCTGTTTGTCAATTATCTTTTGAAGGGTTTTCTGCTGCTTCTGGAGCGAGTTCACCACGGTGCGCTGCTCCGCCTGCTGTCCTTCGAGAGCCTTCCGCTCCTGCTTTCCCTTGTCGAGCAGGTTGTTCTTGTGCCCCTTCACCTCCTCGAGTTGGCGTTGTTTGTCAGCCACCTGAAGCTGTTTCGACTTCACCATCTCGCCCTGGGCGCGCTGATAGGAGGCATATTCGCGCACGAAACGCATTCTGCGGTACATCTGGGCGAAGTTCTGTGCCGAGAAGATGAACATCAGCCGCTCCTGCACTGTGTGCTTGCGTGTGATGTAACGCACTGATTTCATGTACTTCGCCTTGCGTTCTGCGAGTTGCGCTTCGAGTGTGGCGAGTTGCGCTTTGAGCAAGTCTATGTTGCCGTCAATGTGGTCGATGTCCTGCTGAATGCCGTCGATGTTCTTCTGATGGCGGTCTATCTCGCTGTTGATTTGCAGCAGTTGGTTGAGCCGTTTTTTCACGTCTGCCTGGTTGGCACGCAACTTTTGCTCCTGCTGCTTGATTTCTTTCTGGAGTTTCGACTTCTTGTTTTCGAGTCCGCGAATCTCCGTTGTGGAGTATTTCGAAGTGTCGTTGCTCTTTGCCTTGCCCTTTTTCTGCGCCGATTTCTTGGTGTTTTTCTTTTTCGACGCAGCTGTCTTGCCCTTCGCCGAAGTCTTCTTCTTGCTCTGAGTGCGCGCCGTTGTCTTGGCTTTGGAAGTGGCCCGGCGAGTCTGTGCGGGCATATTGAATGCCAGCAGAGCCACCATCAGTAGGGTAAGGAGTCGTTTCATTGCAGCGAAGTGATTTTCTTGAGGATGTCCTGAGCCTCGAGTTTCTTGTATTTTGACGACAGAGTGGTTGTCGCATCCCAGTCGGATGTGGTCTTGATTGTGCTTAATGTGATGCCGAGGGAGCCTTTCTGACTCTTTCCTGTTGCTCCCGTTGTGAACGAGAACTTCTGTTGTGCGGGGAACATCTTCACTCCTACGGCGCGGAAGTCGGCATAGTCCCACACGAGTTGCGACTTGCCGTGGGTCTTGCTTTCGTATGCCACCGTTGTCTTAACAATTCGCCCGGAGGGCTTTTCAGCGTCCCAGCGATAGGTCATCTGCCCCTTTGTGAGGGTCACGGGGACTTCCTTGTCCGACGAGGTGAGGTCGGCAACAAACTGTTTGAGGGTGCTCCGTTTCATGGCCTTCTCTCCTGGGGCGAAGAGTTGGTTCCAGAACAGAGCCTGAAGGGAGTAGAAAGTGATGCCGTTGTCGGCGAGAAAACTCACCTGGGAGTAGTCGGCTTCGACGTATTCCTTATGATAACGGTCGACGAGGAGCACACGGTCGGGGGTGAAGTCGATGCGTGCTATCTCCGTACGGAGGATTGGAATGAACACCTGCAGACGAATGATTTCATCGCGGCGCATGCGCAACTGCCCGTCGCAGGAGAGGTTTTTGTCTCCCAAGGCTATGTCAAACGATGCGTCGGCGACGATGTCTTTGGCATACACCTGGTTGTCGCTGACGGTCTGAAGGAACGCCATCTGCTCCACGCTCTGGCTTCCCTGCGCTGTGGCGGATGCTTGTGTTGCCTCAGTTTGATTCTTTTTCAGCGTCGTGGAGTCGCCCATTGCCTTCTTGCTGGCGCATGAAGAGAATGCCACGAGGGCGAGAACGGCGACTATATTAAATAATGTGGTCTTCATCACAAACTTATTTTGCGGGTATGAATTTTCTTTGTTTTATCTTCTTTGGAAGCACTGCGCTGCCCTTACCGAACCTCGTCGCTTTCTGCCAGAGCTCCACTGCGCGGCCGGTCTCGCCGCAATGGAAGTAGATGTCGCCTGCATGTTCGAGCACGACATCGCTCAGCATTGTCTTTTCCTCGCCGGAAATGGAGTCCAGCGACTGCTCCGCGAGGCTGTCATTGGCAGGATAAATGGTGTCAGTGGAGTTCTCCAAAGCGCGGTCGATATAGGCTTTCGCCTCGTTGTAACGCCCTTGCAGGAACATTATCCAGGCGTAGGTGTCGAGGTAGGTGGCGTTGTTGGGGTCTTCTTCTATCGTCTTCCGGCTCATCGTCGCGGCACGGTCGAGGTCGCGGTTCTCCTCGCTGAGGTAGTAGGCGTAGTTGTTCAGTGCCGAGATGTTGTCGCTTTTCCATTGCAGGCAACTGTCGTAGGCGGCGAAGGCATCGTCGGGGCGGTGCTTGTTGTAAAGGATATCGCCCATGAGGGCATACCCGTCGGAGACGACATTGCGATTGCTTTCGTCCGTCACCTCGTTCATTCCGCGTCGCAGAGCATTGAGGGCGGCATCGTCATCGTCCTTCTGATAGAGTCCGACACCAAGGAAATAGTAGTTTATCACATTCGTCGGGTCATACTGTATGCCGTCTTTGCTGGTGCTGATGACGGCATCCCAGTCGCCTTTGAAGAGTTGGTGCTGCAGCATATCGAGTCGGGCGGCAGCCATTTCGGGTTCTATCTGCAACGCCTTTCGGCAGGCTTCTATCACCGAATCGACAGGCATGCCCTTCAAATTCATATACACTGCCCTGAGATAGGCTATATTGCCGTTCTTCGGATTTGCCTCAATCACGCGGTCGAAGAGCCTTAACACCGGCACGCTGTCGCCTCCCTGCTTCTCGTTCTCCTTTATATAGAGCTGCAACATCGACATCTTCGTCTTGTCGGCGGTCTTCGGGCTGAGCAGCAAATGGTCGCGGATGGCGTTGGCAGCAGAGTCGTTGCCGGTGCTGCGATAGTAGTCGTAGAGCGACATCTGGGCGAACTCGTTGTTGGGGTCGTCGTCGAGTGCAGCCTGGAACATGGAGAATGCCTCGTCGCGGCGGTCGTGGTTGAGGAGCCAGTTGCCCATCATCGCCTTGTAGGAAGGCTCGTACGGGCGGCTGTCCACCAGTTTTTGCAGCATCTCGTGAGCCTTGATGCTGTCGCCGTCCTGGTCGTAGACGTTCATCTTCAAGAGTGTGATGTCCTCGTTCTCTCCCTCCACCTGCTCCAGGCGGTCGAGCGTTTTGAGAGCGTGGAAATTGTCACGCTTCCGGTAGTAAATCTGAAAGAGAATCTCGAGCACATCGCTTCGGTCGCGATGGTTGCTGTAAAGGTTTTCGTAGGCGGCGATGGCTTTGTCGTAATCGCCGTTTTCTATGTAGTGGCGCGCCACATATTCCTGATACGTGTCGTTGTCGGGCGCGAGACGGGCAGCCTTCATCAGACACTCGATGGAGAGCGAGTCGTTGCGCTGCGCTGCGTAGAACGGGGCGCAGGCGAAGTAGACTTCCGCCGCCGTGGAGTCGAGTTCGAGGCAGTGGCGCAGCAGCGCAAAGGCACTGTCGGTCTCTCCTTTCTGCTTCAGGCACATCGCTTCGAGGAAGAACTCGTCGAAGCGTCTGGGGTCGTTGTAGCCGAGGGTGTCGGAGGGAAGTGCCATGGTGGAGTCGTTCTCCAGCGTGTCGCCGCCGCCAATGCGTGCCAAAGCGGGAGCCATTGCCGTGAGCATCACTGCCGCAAGAAGCCCCATCATGAAAGTCCTACTGCTGTTTTCTCTCATCCCCAAAGATTATTTTACGCCTGTATGACCGTAGCCTCCTGTTCCGCGCTCGGTTTCATCGAGTTCCTCCACGACCTCAAACTCGCCCTGTTCGTGGCGTGCTATCACCATCTGGGCAATGCGTTCGCCCTCCGTGATGATGAAGTCTTCGTTGGAAAGGTTGATGAGCAGCACTCCAATCTCGCCGCGGTAGTCGGCATCAACGGTTCCCGGCGTGTTGAGAACGGTTATCCCGTGCTTCAGCGCCAAACCGCTGCGGGGGCGCACTTGTGCCTCGTATCCCGGCGGAAGGGCTATGTAAAGCCCTGTGGGGACGATGCGGCGCTCCATCGGACGGAGCGTGATGGGGCTGTCGATATTGGCTCTCAGGTCCATGCCGGCACTCTGACTGGTGGCGTAGGCAGGCAGTTGTTGCCGCCCTTTGTTCACTACTTTTATCTTAATCATATCCTTTTTGCTTATGTTACCAGTCTGCAAAAATACTTATTTCCATCCACATTACGCCCTTTTTCACATTAAATAATACGAAAGCGGCGCGATGAACGCGCCGCAAAGCTTCAATTGTGGGTTTGGAATTTTCGTGAAAAGCGTCGGTAACTGTAGTAGGCGCGTATCTCCGAGACGCGCTCCTAAAGGAGGTTAAGCGTCCCCGTTCGACCTCCTACCGTTACTTTCGTATCTATGGGAATCTTTATTTCTAAGTTAGAAAATCAAGAAGGTTGTTTCTGTATGTTCTTCCACTCCATCGCTTGTTCAGTCAATCTATATTGTTGGCGAGGATGATTCGGACGGTCAGGATATTTGCACTCTATCGCACCATCCGCTAAGGCTGGAAGGATAAAATCTTTTCTGAACCTTGTTTTGTTTTTCACATTAAAACACCCAATGATTTCGACCAAAGAGGTGTACTCGTCTGTCATCGTTTCGATGAGTTCTTGAACTTGGTACGAACTTGGTACGAACTTGGTACGAACTTGGTACGAACTTGGTACGAACTTGGGTCTGTTTTGACTCCAATTGCAATCCTACCGGAGCCTTCAATGGGTCTGTAATAGGTCGCACAAACGTCACGCAGATAAAGCCGCCATTGATGCTCCATATGGGCTCTGGCACATCCTGGGCTTTGCATGCATCGATAATGCGAGAAGCACCCGAACCCCAACTTTCAAGGAATGTTGTGCGAAAGAGCACTTCCGCAATGACTGGGTTGTAAGGGTAGGAGCCGTGCGACTGTTTGATAGTCTCCGTGGTAAGTTGCGGAGGCAACACGCCCGGGTTCTCTATTTCTATGCGGTCGTCATAAATGGCGATGCTCGGAGTGAGATTGTATTTCTCAAACTGTCTGTGACAAAGACAGTTGGTCAAAGCCTCTCGCAATGCTTCTGCCGGCACCTCCATGTTTTCCTCCCTACGGAAACCGACTATCTTCCCGCTCATATTCAAATGCTTCAAGAAGAAAGCCATTCCTGCATCAAGCAGTTGAAAGAAGTTTCCTTCCACTCTCTGATTGTCGATAAATTCATTCTTGTCGATGCCACGGAAACGCGCCATACGAAGTCGCATTTGTGAGTATCCCTTCAGCTTTGTGGAGAATAGAGCGGCTGCAGCATTATTTGGCACGCCACCATTCATCAGTTCAAGTTTGCTGAAGATGTCTGTCAATGGCTCTGTCAGTGCCGTTGCAGGCATACGGTTCTTCTCCACACCAAGGCGTAGTGCCCCTCGTATGAGTTTTTCGTCCATATCCTCAATTGTGATATGGTCTGCCGCCTGTCTCTCCCACGCGAAATAGTTGGGTTTGTTGGCACGCAACCGCTCTTCAAACATATCGCGAGGCATAAGTTTTGTAGTGCTCTCAACCTTATAATAAGGACTTCCATGATATGTGTAGGGCGCATTACCCCAGACGAAAGCTTCGAAAAACATTGCTATGACCTTGTTCACTGGCCTGTCGGGGACATCTATATATTGTATTTCAACCGAAGCAGCAGGTTCAAGCCCACTCAGTGCTTGGGCTATCTCTTGCCGGGTGCTGTCCGTCACTTCTTGTCCAAGAATCTTCAGTGACTTCGGAGTTACGCCAAAGACAAGCCAACCACCAGCACCATTGAGAAACGCGCAGGCGGTATGCATCGCGTCCTTCAACTCGCCGGTAGTTTTCTTCAACTCGAGATGAACATTCTCGTCATCTGCGATAAGCCGTTGCAGTTCTTCAAAAGTCATAGCCATAGGCTTAAAGTTTCAATCAATTTACCAGTCTGCAAAAATACTTATTTCCATCCACATTCCACCCTTTTTCACATTAAATAATACGAAAGCGGCGCGATGAACGCGCCGCAAAGCTGCAATTGTGAGTTTGGAATTTTCGTGAAAGGCGTCGGTAACCGTAGTAGGCGCGTATCTCCGAGACGCGCCCTTGTGAGCGGAGAGGTTTTCTTGAGGGGCGCATCTCGGCGATCTGCGCCTACTACGACTGCCTAACAAAACGTAATCTTTAATTTATTTTTGTTCTGTTATCATGGTGGTAATTTTTAGAACCCACCTTATATGTTTTTACCTTCTGAGTAATGAAAAC
>CAYXGN010000054.1:1448-12266 GCA_964464505.1 uncultured Prevotella sp. | reverse complement strand
GAAAGAGTCTGAAACACAGTCATAGGAGCACTGGGTAATTGTAGTAGGTGCGGATGCAATTCTCCTCCCTTTCAGGGGAGGTCGGGAGAGGCTTAGACGCACCCCTCAAAGAGCCTGTTTTTTTATAAGGGGTGCCGCTCGGAGATCGGCACCTACTATGATTTCCGCGGCGTTCTCTTTGCCAATACCCGCAAAAATTGTAATTTTGCAGCCGAAAAAAACACACGACTTTAAAGTAATTATAACGACATGGCAAAGAAAGCTTTATTAATGATTCTCGACGGTTGGGGAATCGGCGAGCATGGCAACGGAGACGTGATTTTCCGCACACCGACACCTTATCTTGACTATCTCACGGCTGTGAGTGCCCACTCACAACTGCTTGCTTCGGGCGAAGACGTGGGTCTTCCCGACGGTCAGATGGGCAACTCGGAGGTGGGTCACCTCAACATCGGTGCAGGACGCATCGTTTATCAGGACCTCGTTAAAATCAACCGCGCCTGCGCCGACGGCTCCATCCTTCAGAACAAGGAGGTGGTGAAGGCTTACAGCTACGCCAAGGCTTCCGGCAAGAAGCTCCACCTCATGGGCTTGACAAGCACCGGCGGCGTGCACTCCTCGCTCCACCATCTCTTCAAGTTCATCGAGATAGGCAAGGAGTACGGCCTCGACAAGGTGTTCGTCCACTGCTTTATGGACGGCCGCGACACCGACCCGAAGTCGGGTAAGGGCTTCATCGAGCAGGTGGAGAAGTGCTGCAAGGCTGGCGGCGCACACATAGCAAGCATCGTCGGACGCTTCTATGCCATGGACCGCGACAAGCGTTGGAACCGCGTCAAGGACGCTTACGACCTCCTCATAGACGGAAAGGGAAAGCAAGCCACCGACATGGTGAAGGCAATGCAAGAGAGCTACGACGAGGGAGTGACCGACGAGTTCGTCCTTCCAATCCACAATTCCACCGTCAACGGAACCATTGAGGAGGGCGATGTGGTGATTTTCATCAACTTCCGCAACGACCGCGCCAAGGAACTCACCGAAGTGCTCACCCAGAAAGAACACCCCGGGGACGGCATGCACACCATTCCCGGACTGCAATACTTCTGCATGACGCCCTACGACGCATCGTTTACGGGAGTCAACATCATCTTCCCCAAAGAGAATGTGCAGGACACCCTGGGCGAATATCTGTCGAAAAACGGCAAACGGCAACTCCACACCGCAGAGACAGAGAAGTATGCCCACGTCACATTCTTCTTCAACGGCGGACGCGAAGCACCCTTCGAGGGCGAAGACCGCATCCTCGTTCCGTCGCCGAAGGTTGCCACCTACGACCTCAAGCCCGAGATGAGTGCCTACGAAGTGAAGGACAAACTCGTGGGAGCCATCAAGACACAGGAGTACGACTTCATCGTGGTGAACTTCGCCAACGGCGACATGGTGGGTCACACCGGCGTCTACAACGCCATAGCCAAAGCCGTGCACGCCATAGACCGCTGCGTGCACGATGTGGTGGAGACAGCAAAAGCCAACGACTATGAAACAATAATCATCGCCGACCACGGCAATGCCGACAACGCCATCAACCCCGACGGCTCTCCCAATACCGCCCACTCCTTGAACCCCGTGCCCTTCATCTATGTCACCGACAACAACTCGGCGACAGTGCGCAACGGCCGTCTTGCCGACGTGGCTCCCTCCATCCTCCATATCATGGGGCTTCCGCAGCCCGCCGACATGACGGGAGAGAACCTCATCGAGGACAACAAATAGCCCCTCCCGGAAACCGATGCAAATTGTAGTAGGCGCGCATCGCCGAGGTGCGCCCCCTCAGAAAGCGAAGAGCGCGCCTACTACGATTACCCTCACCTCTAAGCAAAGCCCCTCCTCGTGAGGGGCTTTTTAATTATGATTTTTACATAATTCCGCCCATAACGCTTCATTTTTAAAGATTAAAAGCAAAAAAGATAGACATTTATTCAATTTTCCATTAAAAAATTTTACCTTTGCATACGAATAATAATAACGTAGGTCAGGAGTGGCCTTGACAACGGGGCAATGCCAATAAAACATTTGTCGGGACGCTTCCGCCGTAACAAGAAAAAATTAAAGCGTATGAAAATTTCTACACTCTTAGTTGCAGCATTGCTGTTAGGTTCTGCCAGCACCGCCATGGCACAACAGGAAGTCGCCAAAGGTGACTTGAAGTTCGAGGACATCATCCAATCTTCTTACTCCCAGACAGCCACCCCGATGGTGGTGACAAGCGACAAGAACGTCGTGGTGACAGGCACCCAGGTGGTGAACGAAAGCCTTGGTGCTTTCGTGGCAAAGGCTTATAGCCAGTTGGGCAGCGAAGCGATATGGAAGATTGACATCACCGGCGGCCGCAGCATCGTCAACACCATCATTGCCGACAACGCCGGCGGCGTCTACATCGGAGGCAACTTCAACGACGAGATAAGTCTTGGGGGCAAGACATTGAGCGGCAAGAACTCATCCAACTACAACAAGACCAACGGTTTTGTGGCACACATCACGAGTGCCGGCAAGGTGGACGCAGCCTATGCTTTCGTCGTTTCCGCCAACCCGGACATGCTTGCCACCTATCCCGATGCCTACTCCCAGGGCGACAAGGTGTACTGTTCGCTGAGCAGTCTTACCCTCATCGACGGCAAGCCCTACGCCGGACTCATCTTCACCGATTTCCTTTCGTCTGCCGACGGTAAGGAGACTCTCACCAGCGGCACATGGGACTGCATCAACTACGGAATGGGAGTGGGCTCCGATGCCGACTTCGCCGTGGTGGAACTCGACCCGACTACACTCGAGGCAAAGTCGTTCCCCGTTGTGTTCGGAGGCAATGAGACACGCAACACGGAGAATTATTGGGGCATAAATGTTGAGTCTGCCAAGATGACAAGCGACGGCAAGACCCTCTATTTCGCTGCAACGGTGAACGGATATTACTCAAAGGCAGTGCTGAAAGTAGGCGGCGAGGTGAAGGACGAGCCCACATTCAAGTACAGCGGCGGCCTCAACGCCGTCTATGTGGCTTCCGTCGACATGGCAAGCGGCACTTGCCTTGGCAAGGTTTTCGACGGAGAATACAAGTGGAGTGCCACCACTTCAAGCATGGTGAAGCCCGAAGTGGCTTGCCTCGATGTTGTCGACGATGCCTACTTATACATTGGCGGCAGCTTCTATCAGAACTTCCCGTTCAACCCCTCAGTGGCTGCTGTGGGCAACACCGACATCTATATTGCAGGTTTGAACAAGAGTGACCTCAGCCTGAAGTTCGCCCATGCATCGGGCTATGACGAGAAGACCGCCGGCGAAAACAACGACGAGAAGTTCTCCTGCTACACCATTAGCGACCCGAACCTCAGTTTCTATGGAGCCGTAGTGACCCATAACGACTACTACAGCGCAGCCACAACGACATCGCCTTTGCGGTTCTATGTGTCCAGTTTTGCCGAATCCACGGCTACCGTAAACGATGAAACACAGGACGGCATCAATTTCATGACAGGCGCAGTGAAGGGTCTTGACGGTGAATGCAACTATTATGCTACGCTCAGCAACGACCAGACCGACATCTACTACTTCTATGACGGTGAGCCGGCAAACGGCATCAGCACTCTCAAAGCAGAAGATTCAAACAGTCAGGCAGTCTACAACCTGCAGGGAATGAAGCTTCGCGCACCGCAAAAGGGACTCAACATCATCGGCGGCAAAGTGGTCGTCGTGAAGTAAACAGCGCGAGGTCCCTTCCGAAGAACATTATTTCTCATAATTTTTCATAATGGTAAAGGGGCTCTCGCGTGTGCGGGAACCCCTTTCTTTTGCAAATCACACATTATTATATATAAGGACAGATGCAAAAAATCATGTTGATTGCCATGTTGGCTGCAATGTCGCCAGCCTGTGTCAGCGCTCAGGACAACGGCGTACAGGTGGTCATTAACGATGGCGTACAGACAGCAAACAGCATCAGTGGCGTGGTGTTGTCAGCCGAAGACAACGAGCCCCTCATTGGTGTTCAGGTGCGGGTGGTGGGTGCCAAGGTCGCCACCATTACCGATACGGACGGTAGGTTTACCTTCAAGTCGGTAGAATTGAAAGGCCAGAAACTCACATTCTCATACGTTGGTATGGAGACAATCACCTTAAAAGCCGGGCATAACATGAAGGTCCTGATGAAGAGCGACTCAAAACAGCTTGGCGATGTGGTTGTCAACGGTTACTTCACTCGTAAGAAGCAGACCTTCACGGGTGCTGCAAAGACCATCACCAGCGACGAGATTCTCTCCATTTCGCCTACCAACATCATGCAGACGCTGGCGACACTCGACCCCAGCCTCAACATCCAGCAGAACAATTCGGCAGGAAGCAACCCTAACAGCGTGCCCGACTTGGTGATAAGAAGCACCACATCGCTGGCGACAAACGATGAAGTGGGTCTCAATGCCCCGCTCGTTGTCATCGATGGAGTGGAGCAAAGTCTGTCGGCACTCTACGACATCGACATCCACGACATAGAACGTGTGGACATCCTTAAAGACGCTTCCGCCACCGCCCTCTACGGCGAGAACGCCGCCAACGGTGTCATCGTGGTGGAGCGTAAGCGCGTGAGCCAGTCGCCCGTCCGCATACGCTACACCTTCACTCCGCAATTGAGTTTCGCCGATTTAAGCAGTTACAACTATTGCAACGCAGCCCAGAAACTGGAACTGGAACGCCTTGCCGGTCTCTATACCTCAACCGACGGAAGTCTCGACAACGACTATTATGAAAAACTGGCATTGGTAAGCAGCGGTCAGAACACCGACTGGAAGTCGAAGCCAATACGCAACAGCTTCTCCCACGACCATTCTCTTTCCATTTCAGGCCGCGGTTCCGGACTCGACTATAACGTCACCGCCAGCTACGCCAACACGCAGGGTGTGATGAAAGACGACGGACGCAAGCGCTATGGAATGAATGTCTACCTGTCTTACACGGCAATCCGCGACCTCGTGCTCACGCTCCGTGCATCGCACGACCAACTAAACACCAACGACTCACGCTACGGCAGTTTCTCCGATTATCTTAAATGCAACCCTTACGATTCGCCTTATGACGAGTACGGAAACCTGCGCCGCAGCCTCTCCTACGAGATGAACAACCCCCTCTACGAAGCCTCTCTGAGCAGTTTCGGAAAGTCGGAGACGCGCACACAAGAGATTTCGCTCGACGCCCGTTACAACATCCTGCCGACGCTTTATGTCACCGGTCAGGTGTCTTACAACACCAGTCGCGGCACCACCGACTCGTTCACCTCTCCCGAATCCAACCTTTACACCAACACCACGGTGCTCACAGAGAAAGGCTCCTACACCCTGGACAACAGCAGCAGCGAGCAATGGGCGGCGAAACTTGTGGGCAACTACATCCACCATTTCGACAAGGACGGCACCATGCTGACGCTTAACCTCGGCGGCGAGATAAAGCGTTCCGACAGCAAGTCGAGCACGATGCGAGGCACAGGCTTCCTCAACGACAACCAGAACGACCTCGCCTACGCCACCGCCTACCCCACAAGCGGTAGCCCGGCAGGCTCCGAATCACTCTCTACAAGCGTCGGTGCATTCGTCGCAGCCAACTTTATGTGGAAGAACCGTTACGTTGTGGACGGCTCATACCGTCTTTCCGGTTCGTCAAAGTTCGGTACAAAGCACCGCTATGCACCCTTCTGGTCGGTGGGATTGGGCTACAACCTCCACAACGAAGCGTTCATAAAGAAACTCGGATGGGTGAACACCCTTCGCCTGCGCGGCAGTTACGGCTACACGGGAAGCGTGAAGTTCAGTGCCTATCAAGCCGTCACCACCTACAAATACAACAGCGATTACCTCAGCTATACTGGCGTGGGAGCAATACCTTTGGGTATGGCAAACCCCGATTTGAAGTGGCAGACAACGAAGAAATTCAATGTCGGCATCACCTCTTCATTCTTTGGCGACCGCATGAACGTGAACCTTGACTATTACAACGAGCGCACTTGCGACATGCTGATTGACAAGTCGTTGCCCCCTTCATCGGGCTCCACATCGGTCAAGGCAAACCTTGGCTCGCAGACAAGCAACGGTATTGAGTTCTCCCTTTGGGCAAAGGTGCTGCGCACAAAGGACTGGGAATTGAACCTCTCCTTGAACGGTTTGCACTCCAGAACAGTCATAAACAAAATCTCGGAAGCACTGAAACGCAAGAACGAGGAGAACGCAACGGGACAGACTTCGAGCGGCACCATCTCGTCATCGCCCCTTTCGCAGTATCGCGAAGGAGAGTCGCCGTCAGCCATTTATGCTGTCCGCTCTGCCGGTATCGACCCTGCCACGGGTAAGGAAATCTATATCAAGCAGGACGGAAGTTACACTTACACCTACGATTCCAAGGACCAAGTGTCGTGCGGCGACACCAATCCTGTGCTCCAAGGCAGTTTCTCCGCCATGCTGAAATATCGCAGTTTCTCGCTCAGCGCAAGTTTCTCCTACCGCTTTGGAGGCGATATGTACAACTCCACCCGCGCTTCGAAGGTGGAGGGCATCAATCCCAAATACAACTGTGATGTGCGTGCTTTCACCGAAAGATGGAAGTCGCCGGGCGACGTTGTGCCCTATCTGAACATCTCAAAGGACGGTGGCAGTTCCGATGTCTACACCGACCGTTTCGTCGAAAAGGACAACGAGCTCTACCTCTCGAGCGTTTATCTGCAATACGACGTGCCTGCATCGTTCCTCAAACGCTTCCACATCCAGAAGCTGTATATAGGCATCGGCACCGAAGACCTGTTCCGAATCACAGCCGCCAAATACGAGCGCGGAACGTCATATCCTTACAGCCGCAGCATAAACATGTCGGCAAGCGTGACCTTCTAACAGTGAATCAACATTTTAAAGACATCATAAAACAGACAATACAATGTGTAAAAGACATTTCAACATAAACACCGCCAAACGGTTGGGAACGCTGTTGTTCGGAGCAATGACGCTCATAATGACCTCCTGCAACGACTTCCTCGATGTGCGGCCGAAGTCGGAGAAGGTGGAGGACGAACTCTTTGAGACCGCCGACGGATTCGAATCCGCCATCTACGGAGTCTACGGCTCGCTGCAGGCAAGTTCCGCTCTCTATTGCAAAGACCTTTATTGGGGTCTCACCGACTGCATGGCTCAGGATTTAGACCAAAACAGTACGGACGACGGCACGCGTTCCGCCGAGCGCTACGACTACGAGAACAGTTATGTAAAGACACGTTTCGCCAACATCTGGACGGGTGCCTACACCTCCATCGGTTATGCCAACAACGTGCTGAAGAACCTTGAAAGCCGCACGAAGGAAGAACTTCCGCTTTACAATCTCTACAAAGGCGAGATGCTGGCAGTGCGTGCTTACCTTCATTTCGACCTCCTCCGGCTGTTCTGCTCCACCAACCAGGCAAAGCAGGGCATTCCTTACACTACCACATACACCATGGAAGAGAATGCGTTCAGGACTGTCGGGGAGACCTACGAACTCATCATCAACGACCTGAAGGAGGCAGAGCAGTTGCTCAGCGAGGAGAAGGACGACATCGTTTACCCCCGCAACAACGAGCTTTACTTCAAGTTCCAGAACTACCGCGAGACCCATTGCAACTACTACGCAGTGCTGGGCATGCTGGCAAAGGTTTATTGGATGAAGGGCGACATGGAAAACGCGGCGAAGTATGCAGTCATGGTGATAGACAGCGGGAAGTTCCCTCTGGCAGAACCGTCTGAGATTAAGGACCTGTTTGCAGGCAAGCTGTCACCCAAAGAGACGTTGTGGGGCATCTATTCCAACACCTACAACGAGACCGCCAACAGCTACCTTTACAAGTATCAGTCGTATTTCAGTTACGACCCCTACACCGATGACTCCGGCACCACCCACCTTATGCCCTACGACAAGGTCTACTCTCAGGACGTGACCGGCATCGACCAGGACTACCGCAAGAACTGGTTCAAGAAGGGCACAGGCAATGTGCGCTGCCTGAAAACAGTGGACTACTACACCATTGAGGAGAGTCAGAATGTCCCCAGCGATTGGACGACGCGCATTTCGGGCATCACCATGCTCCATGTGTCGGAACTTTACCTCATCGCGGCAGAAGCATTGCTCTCCACCGACTACTCAAAGGCAGTGGCTTACTTCAACGCCGAGATATCGTCGAGGGGTCTTCCGACTCTCAGAAGCGATGTGACGCTCACCAAAGACATGATTTTCAACGAGTATCACAAGGAGATGTTCGGCGAAGGTCAGGTGTGGTACAACATGAAACGATTGAACAAAGACATCACTTCCAACCTTGACAGCAAGGTAATCCCGGCAAGCGAGGATGTCTATGTCATCCCAATTCCGCAGGACGAGTTGAACTATAGGGACTAAAAGAAAGGAAAAACGGAAAATGAAAAACAAGATATTACTCTCCGTCGCAGCCTTTACCGCGCTGCTCATAGCAGGTTGTGAAGCCGACTATAAGTTGTATGACACGACCCAAACCGACTCCGTGTCGTTCGATTACCTTAACGGCAGGCTCGCTGCCGACTCTGTCATCACCTACAGCTTCGATTACGACGTGGCTCAGGAGCACGTCATCGAAATACCCGTGGCACTGATGGGTATGCCGAAAGACGTGACACGGAAAATAGACATCGAGGTGGAAGCCGACTCCACGGACATGGTGGAGGGAGTGAACTTCACCATTGAGGAAGCCGAAATAGCCGCCAACCAAGTGAGCGACACCGTAAAGATAAAGCTGCTGCGCGACAAAGACCCCGAGATTCTGACGAAAGAGAAGACCCTCCGCATTGCCATCGCGGAGAATGCCGACCTCCGTCCCACAGGACAGAAGACGTTTACAATCCGCTATTCCGACATCCGCCCCGACCGTCCGAAGTGGTGGGCCACATTCTATGCGCTTCCTGTCTACACGTTTGAGAACGCCCAGCTCTTCTTCGAATACTTCTACGAACTCGCCCCCAAGGCCGACGAGGCAGTGTTTGAGGAGATGATTGGCAAGTACGGGGAGTATTTCATCAACGCCAAGGACATGGACCAGGGCGGCCCGATGGCTTTCTACGATGCCTTCCTCGTGAAATATGTGCTCATTCCGCTCTACAACGACACCAAAGGCAGCATGGAATGGCAGACGGAACCATCGGTAAACTGACAACAAAGAGAAAGAAATGAAAAAGAACAACAGAAACATCATAATTGCGACGGCTCTTGCAGCCGTCATCGCGGCAGGCTTCACATCGTGCATCAGCGACGGGAGCACCGAAGCCGACAGCGCGTCAATTCCCACCCTCGCCATAAAAGGCAGCGACGACGAGACGATGCCCACCTACAACTTCGACCTCGGCAGCGACATTGTCATCAATCCCGAGATTGCCTACAGCGGCGACGAGAAGGCGTTGACCTTCTCCTGGCAGATGGGCACCTGCTCCAACGGCGTGAAAGGCGAACTCGAAGAGGTGAGCACTGAGCGCAACCTCCGCGTGAAGCTGAAGACAGGAGGAGCCTATTACTTCCACTTCACGGTCACTGACGGCCGTGTGGGACAGAGCATCGACTACAAGGTGAACCTCAACCGAATCTTCGAGGAGGGCTATCTGCTCACCTCCTTCGATGCCGACGGCAAGGGAAACCTCACGTTTATCAAGATTCCCACAGCCGAAGAGGCGGCTGCCGGCAAGGAGACTGTCCCCGTGGAGCATTGCTTCCACCTCATGAATGAGGACATCTCTGAGGACGACCTCGTCAAGGCAGTGAGCGGTTCGGTGAACCTCTGGGACGGCACCACCTATTCGGTGTTGAGCCGAATCCTCGTCTCGACGAAGGACCACTGCTATTTCCTCGACCCGAACAACTTCACCGCGCTGTCAGAAATAAAGTATTCCGACGTCTACCCGGGCTTCAAGGCCACCGAATTCATGCCCGACAGCTACACCCCCTACGCCTACGACGCCAACATGAAGAAGTTTGCCCACCTCAACCTGAAGTACATGTTCCCCTACGAATACACCTATTATAAGGACTTCAGCACCGAGGGCGCGCTGCTGTGCAAGTATCTCTCCTACGGCTCGGAGACCTCGCGCACGTTCTATATGGACTACACCAACAACAAGGTGGCAATCTTCTGCGCCTACGCTTCCTACTTCTCCCTCGACACGTTCTTCCCCAACACGGGCTCATTGCTCGCAGGGCAGCAGCTCATCACCGCCTTCACCAACGACGACGGAGGCACTGCCTACATCATGGCGAAGAACCTTTCGACAGGCAACATAGCCCTCTGGACCAACACCGACACCTATTATTATGTCAACGACAACGAGTTTACAGGGCAGACTTTTGAGGCAACAGCCTCTTCGGCAGTGCCTCCCCAGGGCGCACAGATGGCTTACTCCACCACCTGCGACCGCTATTACTACGCCCTCGACAACTGCGTTTACGTGTTCCTGGCAAGCAACCGGTTCACCCTCCCCGACAAGAGCCAGTTCGCGCTGCAGTTTGGCTCCGACGAGGAGGTGACCTTCCTCGATGTGGAGCTCTCCACCGACGAACTCTATGTCGCCACCTACAACAAGCAGACGAAGCGCGGCAGCTTCCGCATCTACGACTGCAAGGACGTGCGCACCGACAACAGCAGCGGCGCGGCGGCAAAGAAAGAATACAAGAACTGCTGCGGCCGCATCACCTATTTGATGTACAAGCCCAGTATCCAGAACTAACAAAAACGAAAAAGAAATGAAA
>CAYXGN010000054.1:0-1348 GCA_964464505.1 uncultured Prevotella sp. | reverse complement strand
CTCGGCGATGTGCACCTACTACATTTGTATGAAAAAGAAATTGTTTTTCGCCTTCCTCGCCCTACTCATTAGTGCGATGTCGGCATCGGCACAGACCATAAACATAAGCGGAACAGCAAAAGGCTTCATCGCCGAAGGCCTCAAAGCCTTCGTCATGGCAGCCGACAGGATGTGGGAACGCCCCGACTCCGTCGCACTGACCGGCGGAAGAGTGGAAGCAGCAACGGCAGCGTCGGCAATCAACATCTACAAACTCATTGTCGTAAACGGCCAGCGCCAACTCATCATGCCGTTCTGCCTCAACGCCAAAGACGGCAAGGCACGGCTCAATCTGAGTTTCCGCAGCGACGGTGGCGTGGACATCTCCAATGCCAACGCAGACACCAAGGCTCTCGTCGCTTTCAACAGCATCTACACCGAAAGGGCTAAGGCACTGTGGATGAAGGGCAAAGACATGGCCGACAGCGACCTCCGCACGCTGGCGACAGGCTTCGGCAGCGTAGCCGACAGTCTCGTTGCAGAGTGCAAGCCCTCCGCAGTGACGGCGCAGTATCTGCGCACCTGGGCTGCCACACTCACCTTCGAGACCCTCGAAGGACTCAACTATGCCACAGGACGCGATGCCGCCAGCCTCGGCATCGACATGAAAACGGAGACGGAGCAACTCTTCGCCACCGCCGACAACGACCTCTCGTCGGCGTTCGACTCGGCTCCCCGCCTCGCCTTGGCGGTAATCCCCGGTGGCAGTCTCGCCGAGAAGATAAAGGCACTGGACAGCCGTGTGAAGACAACGAGTCTGAAAACACGCGCCCAGGACATGCTCCTCAGCCGCCATATCCTCTCGTTCAACTATGGCGACAACTACGAAGAGGGACTCCAGGAACTCACCTCGCTGACGGAACAGTTCTCCCTCGACAGGAAATATCTCAACGAATTCAAGGTGCGCAAGTCGTCAATAGCAGGCACGCCCTTCCCCGACGGCATCACGCTCCACGACCTTCAAGGCAATGTGGTAGACTTCTCCACGTTCCGCGGCAAGTACGTCTACATCGACATGTGGGCTTCATGGTGCGTGCCGTGCATCAAGGAGATACCCCATCTGAAGGCTCTTGAGCAGGAGTTGCACAACGACAGCGTCTGCTTCCTTTCCCTCTCCATCGACACCAACGAGGAGGCGTGGAAGAAGAAAGTGGCAGCCCTCGGACTCGAAGGCAACCTCCTCATCAACAAAGACAACCGCCTCTGCGAGAGCCTTAACGTCAGCGGCATCCCCTTCTTCATCATCTACGACAAGGAAGGCCGCCTCTACAAGTACAACGCCTACCGTCCCAGCGACCCGCGCCTCAAG
>CAYXGN010000053.1:10474-12312 GCA_964464505.1 uncultured Prevotella sp. | reverse complement strand
CTTTGAGGTTGGAAAACGCAATAAGTTTGAAGACGAGATAGTGAAGGAATGTGTGGGCAACACGTGTGGCAATGTAGCCACGATGCTCCCTTACCTTGGAGTGCAGACCTACCCTATCGGACATTTCGACCTGTCAGAGAAGGGACGGAAAATCACTTCTGACATTAAACGCTATGGCGCGGACACCCGTTTCGTCAAGAACACGGCTAATGGCGGCACCACTCTCTTCGAGTGTACGCACAAACGCGATATGGCTACGGGCAAGGACGTGCGTGGCTATCGCCAATACAGCCCCGGGTCACGCTTCCCGAAGCGCAAGTTCCTGAGGGGCAGGGATGAGGCTCCTGAGTTCTTGGCGACACTCGACTTCACGCCCGATGTCTATTTCTTCGATATCCCCGAGAGTGGTTTCCGCGTGTTGGCAGAAGGATTCAGGGAGAAGGGCGTACTCGTCTACTTCGAGCCGGAAGGCAAGGACGACCAGTCGAAGTTGATGGATGCCATCAGCAAGAGCGACATCATCAAGTTCTCCGATGAGCGTTTTCCCGGCGTTTCCTTCTGCAAGGAGTTCCGCGACAAACTGTTCATTCAGACCATGGGCAGCAAAGGCATCCGCTTCTCGCTGCGCGGCGGCGAGTGGCAGACCGTTGCTCCTGTGCCCAATGACAATGTGGTGGACACCGAAGGCGCGGGCGACTGGACCACAGCACAGTTTATTGCGTGCCTCTGCGACAAGAACCTTCTGTCTTTGGACAAGATGAATGACACCAATGTCAGGGAGTGCCTCGAGAAGGCTTGCGCCACCGCCTCGCGCTCAGTGTCCTATCTTAGCAGCAAGGGTATGATTGATGCGGAGAAGGGATGGGACAAGGAGCCTGCCTCAAGCAGTGTGAAATGCGACAAGGTTCCTACGACAGGCATCATAGGCGCCATTTGCGGCGACATACTTGGGTCCAAGTATGAGTTGCACAGTTTCCGCACAAAGAGATACGACTTCAAGTTGTTCCCCAAAGGCTCACACTTCACCGACGACACCGTCCTTACTCTTGCCGTTGCCCGTTGGCTTATGGGAGGCGAGCGCACCGACAAGGCTTTGGTGGACAGCATGCTCGAGTTGGGAAGGTTTTACCCCGATGCAGGCTACGGTCGCGGCTTCAAGACATGGCTGAAATCGGATGTTCAGGAGCCTTACGGCGCGGCTTCCAACGGCTCGGCAATGCGTGTGAGTGCAGTGGGGTGGGTTTGCGACACCCTCGGCGAGACACTCCGCCTTGCGCGGCAATCGGCAGCGGTGAGTCATAACTCCGTTGGGGGAGAGCATGGAGCCATGTCGGTGGCAGCCGCAATCTTCCTCGCCCGCACCGGACACTCAAAGGAGGAAATCAAGAGCTACATTGAGAAGGAGTTCGGCTACGACCTCAACCGTCAGGTGGATGCAATCCGCCAAAACTACAAGTTTGAGATTTTGTGCGAGAAGAGTGTGCCCGAAGCCATCATCTGTTGGCTGCAATCGGACACCTACGAACAGACTGTCCGCAATGCCATCTCGCTCGGTGGCGACGCCGACACACAAGCAGCCATTGCCGGTGCCATCGCCGCTGCCACTCCCGGAATGGCTGTTCCGCAGGACATTGCCGACACCTCGTTCTCGATGCTGACCGATGAACTGAAAGAAATTGTCATCGCATTCCAAAACAGTCTGGATCTGCAATGACGACCCATGACAACAGCATTTTTTTGCTGTCAAAATGCTTTGGCAGCAAAAAAATGTGGTTTTTGGTTTGGAAAAACAAGGCTAGATTTGTATAATGGAAATGACAGCAGGTGCGAAGAACACC
>CAYXGN010000053.1:0-10374 GCA_964464505.1 uncultured Prevotella sp. | reverse complement strand
TTGTTTGGAAATTTGAAACTATTTTGGTAACTTTGTGTATGCAAGTTGAATGACGTTGATTTTGAAAGAATTTGAAAAAGTAGTGTTTTTGTTTGGAAATTTGAAACTATTTTGGTAACTTTGTGTATGCAAGTTGAATGACGTTGATTTTGAAAGAATTTGAAAAAGTAGTGTTTTTGTTTGGAAATTTGAAACCATTTTAGTAACTTTGTGTATGCAAGTTGAATGACATTGGTTTTGAAAGAAAGTGAAAAAAGTAGTGTTTTTGTTTGGAAATTTGAAACTTTAATCTTACTCTGTAAATGTGTTTTAAGTGAATAAATTTTTTGTCAAACCTTTAAAAGAATATTTTTATGTATTGGACTTCAGAAATTGCATCAGTATTGGGAAATGCACCGTGGGAAGGTGGCATCTCGAAGGAGGAGTTGATTGACTATGCCGAGCGCAACGGTGCTCCATCGAGTATCATGGAAGACCTCAGGGCTCTCGAAGACGACGGGGAACTCTACTACGGCTTTGAAGACATTGGAGTGGAGTCGCCGACGACCGATGCCGACTACGGTTACAACAATGACGATTGAGTGTGTGGACAGGGAAAATGGTTTAACTTTATAAAATTATGTGTAATACAAAAATCAAAGGAGTAAGAAGTATGAAAGAGTTTGTAAATGAATCTAATGAAATGACGATGAAAGAAGAGAAGAGAATGCTTTGGTATCGCAAGGCAGCAGAGCAGGGCAACGTCATGGCTCAATATGAGCTTGGCTGCGCCTACTACCTCGGCCTCCATGGTGCCGAGCCCAATGATGAGGAATCTGCCAAGTGGTTCCGCAAGGCAGCAGAGCAGGGCGATGCCAATGCGCAGACCTACTACGGAAGATTCTGTTGCCATGGCAAAGGGGTGGAGAAAGACCTTGCCGAAGGCGTGAAATGGTACATGAAAGCCGCCGAGCAGGGCAACAGCGAAGCCCAATTCCATCTCGGGGCATGCTATTTCCGCGGTCGTGGAGTGGAGCAAGACCAAGCGAAGGGCATTGAGTGGACAGAGAAGTCAGCCTCTCAGGGCTACTATTTGGCTCTCCATAACCTCGCCCTCTGTTACCTCGCAGGCGACGGTGTGGCTGTGGATGAAGCCAAGGCTGTCGACCTCTTGAAGAAAGCCTCAGAAACTTCGTACGCTCCTTCGCGATACAAGCTTGCCAAGTGCTACTATTACGGCAAGGGAGTGAAGCGCGACAAGACGATGGCTGTATGTCTTTTGCATAAGGCAGCAGCGGCACACTATCCCAAGGCGGCGTGTTTCTTGGGCGATCTCTACTACGAGGGTAAGGTAGTAGACCAAGACTATGAGGAAGCCGTGAGGCTGTATAGCGATGCTGCCATGCTTGGGGATGTCAGGTCGTTGATAAATCTTGGCGACTGCTACATGGAAGGTCATGGAGTCGGCAAAGACAGCGCAAAGGCGAATGAACTTTACCGCCGCGCTCGCGAGAAAGCCGAGCCGCGCTCAAAGCTGAAGCTTCTCGCTACTCTCAAAATTACGGAGGAAGCCGACGAACTCTCGGAAGAGAAGAAGGATTAATGTGAAACTAAATACAAACAGTAATAGAATTATGGAACAAGACAAGATTTTCTTTGGCGAGCAGGGGCTTAGTGCGACAAGTGCCGACTTTGTTGCCAACCTTGCCAAAGAGATGCTCAGGAAGGATGAGAGCAAGATTGCGGGCATCAACTTTGTGTGCGAGCAAATCTCGGCGCTGAACAACCCCACAAAGTCGGAACTGAGTGTCGGTATGGAAGAGGCAGAGGTGAGAGAGATTCCCATCATCATGGAGCGCATCGTGCGCCTCAAGTCGCTCATCGCTTGGCTCAGAGAAGCCATCAAGGCGAAGAACCGTATGCTCGAAGAGATTCAGAAAAAGAGTTTTAACGGCCATTGGGAAGAGTTGGGAATGGGAGAATTCCCCAAACTTCCCCAAGAAGAAAAGGTGCTTACCAAAGACGAATACATTGCCTCGTTGAGCATTGCGGACAGAAGCAAGATGTACAGTCTGCAGACCAAGGCAGCCGTGCTCGGCAAGATTCTGCACAAGGACGGTGCCTTTGAGACAGCGCGCGAACGGCTCTACGGCATCAAGTCGAGGCCAAGAGAGATGGACGACAGTCGTGTCACCAACATCATTCGCTACTATGAGCCGAGTGTGGACAGCGACATTGTGGATGAGGTCTACTTCAAGCTTTCTGCTGAACACAGAGAGGCACAGGCAGGTTTGAACACCTATCTTCACGATATGGAGAATGCCATCAAGCAGTCGGAGATTGATGAAGAAGCGCGCGTCTTGAAAGAGCAGAAGGAATACAGCGTAAGGGCTTCGATGTTCTACGCCAAGGTGAGAGAGTGGAAAGCCAAAGAGTCAAAGCGGATAGGGCAATTGAAAATCATCATCCCCAATTCCTTGAGAGACATCTACGAAGAGGTTCAGAAAGTAGGCAAATAAGAGAATTAGTGTAAAGTGACAGTCCGGACTGGCCTGCCAGTCCCTTCACTTTAAGTGCATGCAGAGGAGTCTGCATCTTAACAAGTTCTAGAACAAGTAGACTTCCAACATAAATGAAATGTGGGTCCTGCGCAAAACAAACCTTGTGACTTTGACTTTGGGCGCATAAAGGACGTTGTTGGCTTTGTTCTTGATTTTGTGATTTCTGCATTCTTGGGTTAAGTGGGTACAGGTTCCGGCCGCGGCTTGACAGCTGCGAGTTGGCATGAGTACAGTCAGGAATGATGCGTACGCTCCCACGTCTTTCATAAAAGTGGTAACCACTTAGACACAATGTGGAAGTAAACCACGATGTACGCCACGTCTCACAGAGAATGTTTGAAATCATGACAAATCTGCATGCAGCACTATTCTCTTTCTTTATTCATTGGATTAAACCATAATAGCAAAAGACACAAGATGGAAACAAACTTTATTGAACTTATGAACGGCACACAGTTGCCGTGCTTCCCCAAGGCGGAGGAGGCTGAGCCCGCGGACAACTCTCTCAACCTCGACACCACGGGGGAGTATTTCCAAGTGGGCAGACGCAAACCCACTGCTGACAGGAAGGAGCAGGATGCCGATGCCAAGGCAGGCGAAAAGCTGTTTTGCGACAATGCTTTTCTCTTCTTGGCAAACACTGACCGCATTCTTAACGACAGCCGAATGTTTCTCGCTGCCGTTCCCATACAGAGCGGATTGGCTTACACGGGGACTGGCGGCTTCCGCAGTCCCACGCTTGGCGTGTACATTGAGTTTTGGCTTAACTGCTCGGCAGCGACCTTCATCGACAAGAAGGGCAGAAAAGGCATGGTGGTCCGCATTTCAGGTTCTCCCTTGAGCGGGTGCAACTCATGCGGTGTTGTCTTCGACGACGGAACGGTTGAGAGCACCTCGTTGAATCCTTTTAGTAGTGTGTGGCATCCGTTTATGGACATCAACAAGCGCTACGATGAAGCCAAAGCCACATGCGAGAGCTACACTTTGCAGCAGGTTGTGGACATCTTGAAGAAGGAAGGCGAGGGCAGCGGCAATGGGTATGACGCCGATACCATCTTCTATAAGAAAGCGTTCGTCTATTGGAAGGAAAGATGCTTGCATGCGGAAGCCTCATGCAAGGGCTTGCGCCAAGAGCTTCGCATCAAGAGGATGGAAGCCGTGCGCGATCAGTTGCCCAAGTTCGTTGATGAAGTGAAGCGTCGCCAAGAGGGCGTGGATGACTTGTCGGAGCAACTCAACGAGGCGCGCCGCGCTATGAAAGCAAAGCTCCGTTCCGAAGAAATCTCCTCGGCGGAATTTCAGCGTTGGTGGCAGAGTCTGCAGCTCCGCAAGGATATGGACAAGGCGAAGGCAAGCTTGGAAGAGTTTGTGCACTACTCTATGAAAGAAATTTTCGGCAATGGCTACAACACATTGTCTTTCCAAGATGTGCGTGATTTTGTGAGAAAACAATCCCCAAAACAATAACAACTATGAATCAAGAAAAGGAAAACAGCAAGAAAATGAATTGGCAGGACAACTGTGCGTCAACATTTGTCAAAGTGACCGTGTATACTTTGGAAAAGGACTACAAGTACACAGAAGAGCAATACAAGGACATGATTAACCATGTCGCCATAATGGATTGCGGACTGTCAGAGTGGAAGACGGGCTTTTTTCCGACGAAGGAAAGTGCTGTCGCTGCCGTGGAGGAGATGAAGAACGATCCGAATATGGAGGGGGTTCAACTGTTTGTCTGCGTTGTCTATGAGCATTCGATGGGCCGTTTTGTGGAGAGCGGCACCCACCTTAAGTGTTGGACCTACTACGACGGCAAGCTCCTTGACGAGGACTTGGACGGAGCATTCCGCGAGGAGGAGACTCCTTTCCTTGGTCGTCCGCAGGAGAAGATACGATTCCGCCATGGCGACATTGTCATGGTGGCGGATTGGCCGTTCGGCCGTTGGGGAATTGTGTACAGCGTGCCGATGACGGAAGAACAGCTCAAAGAGCGTAAAGAGCGCATAGAGAGCGGTCAAGGCTCCGATTTCTCCGATGTGGAAAGGGATGATGACTGCTATTATGTCATTTACAGCGACAATACAAATCTCGGAAACGCAGAGGAGGTGGCCGCCTACCGTCTCCTTCCGCCGCCCCCACAAGGTGTTCCTCCTTTCGTTGAGAAGGCGCTGAGGGAAGGACTCCGCAAGGCTGAGAAAGAGTTCGGTTGGCAGCCATAAGCCATTGGATTATTGACGATGGAAATAAGCGTAGAATATATCACCGAGCGGTTCAGGGAGTACAACAAGGACGTGTTCAACCACGTCCTTCCCTTGCCGCAGATACGGCTGATGAGGTCGTATCGCTATTGTGGGAGGTTCTCTTGCAAGAAGCCTGTGGGCAGGCGCAGGCTGAAAGGGCAGCTGATTGAGATTTCCTGCTACTTTGACTGGCGTGAGGATGACTTCAGAAATATTCTCCTGCACGAGATGCTGCATTACTATCTGGCTTTCAAGCACATTGACAACGCTGTCACGCACGGCGAAGCGTTCCTCGAGTATGCCAAAGAGATAAACGGGAAGCATGGGTGCAACATAACGGTAATGACGGATATAACCAGTTTTAAAAGAGCCGCAAAGGCACCAAAACTGTCTTGGTTCTTTGCGCGCGTGTTCGGTTGATTTCCCCAATAGGACAGAAGTCACAACTGAAAAACCAGTAGATGCGGATACAGTTCTCCTTTCTCCTCCCCTACAGGGGAGGTCGGGAGAGGCTTGGGGAGGTCGGGAGAGGCTTAGACGCACCCTCGCAAAAGCGAGAAAACAAGTTTTTACAACCCACATATTATTAACCATTAAAAAAGAGACATTATGAACTTCAAAATTTATCAAGGTTACGGTGGCGGTATGCCTGTGTTCACCATCGACGGCAACAGGATTTACCAAGGCTATGGCGGCGGCATGCCTGTGTTCACCATCGACGGCAACAGGATTTACCAAGGCTATGGCGGCGGCATGCCTGTCTACACCATCGACGGCAACAAGGTCTACAGCGGTTATGGCGGCGGCATGCCCGTGTTTACGGTAGGAGTCTGACTTATGACAACAACCGACAACAGCAAGCCTTCGCCCCAGTTCCGAAAAGTGGACTTCGCCGAATATGAGGAGAAGTACGACACTTCGCCCATCAACATCCGCAAGGACCGCGCCAACCAAGCCGTTTACGAGAGCTTCGGATATAAGGTTGTACGCATACCTTACTTCGTGCAGCTCACCAAAGACACGGTGAAGACATTGTTCGGAGTGGAGCTTTCGCACGATTTGACATCTCCGTCACTGCCCTCAATGAGTGTGAAATGGAACAAGGCTGTGGCGGACATTGATACGCAAAATCATCAATAAGGCGGGTTAAAAATGCTTGTTTCCATTTGGAAAAAGGAGGCCTCTTGGTGTATAATAAAAACAGAAATATAAAGGAACTAAAAAAGAAAACGATATGATTATAACAAACCCAAAAGCTCGCAGAGTGATGAATTCAATTATTGACAATGTTGGATTTTGTCTCAGTATGCCGTTCTTCCTCCTCGCAATTGCCGGAGGAACGGTTGTCGGATTTACGCAACGTAAATATCAAGAAATAAAGAAAGCATTAAAGAAAAAGTGATGGACAATGTGGCTCAAACAGAATCCAACTACAAAGAGATAAACCTTGATTAATCATTGAAGAACAGAGGCAACAAGTTTGCCTAAATTAATGTTATGATGAAGAAAAACATCGAAGAATCACAAACTGTCAGGTCAATCGGGGAAGGTGTAAAGGATGCCATGAGTGAAGAAAACATATTCACTTCTGTCGATGCTATTTATGAGGAACGAAAACGTCGTAAAGAAGCATTTAGGGTGCTTCATAAAGAAGCAAAAACGGCAAATGAAGATGTGATGAAAAGATTTTATGGACTATTAGCCAACCATACTAAACCTGTTCGAATTGACGAAGCAACTCTTGAGAGGCTTCTAAAAAAGCACGGAGGCGATGGAATGGTTGACATTAGTGCTAATAAAGCGGGTCTGCCACAAGAAATGAATGACGAGAACACAAAATCTCTCATCAGCGACTTGAAGCAGAGCGGTTTTTTGTATTTGCCAACTTATGAGGGTTACAGAATCGAAAACGGTGTGGAGGATGATTACGAACCGTCTTTTGTGGTCTTTAATCATGATGCCAAGGGAAATGCAGGGACTTTCGATGAATTGAAGCAGTTCGCATTGGCAATGTGCAGGAAATACAATCAAGATAGCGTGCTTGTCAAAGCACCCGGACAATCTCCCGTTTGGCTTGATAAGGACGGAAACACGGCCAATGCAAGAGAATCTGATGCAAATCGCAATGGATGCACCTGTGAGACTGGCCTTAACGAATGCTATGTAAACCCAATTCCTTGCCAACTTTCTGAGAGAATGAGGAGGGTAGGTGAAGTTATGATTTGGGAATGAAAGTGGTTCAATAAAGGAAAGACTCCCGTGACCGCACAGATAATGCAATAAGTTTGCTGTATGGTGGTTCGTGATCAAACTGTATAATTGCCAAAGGGGGAAATAAATGGCAATTATATACTTATTGACCCAAGAGTTGGTATGGGCAAAAATGTTGGTTCCGATTTGGAATTAAAACTCTTTTGTAGTATAATAGAAGTAACAAAGGTGCTCTCAGCACTATTTATTTAAAAATAAAATACGACAAAATATGAAGAAAACAATTATATTAACGGAGGGAGATGTTCGGAAGATAGTAAGACAATGTGTGAATGAGGCATTGGATGGGAAGCAGAACTTGTATGAGAGCACAATGAATCGTGTTATGAATTGGATTAAAAACTATGAATGTGCAACATTGACCGCTTGGAGAGATCAATACACAGACATAACCGACAACACATTCAAGCCAACGCATATATACCATGAAAAGAACGTTGTCGACGGAAAGACAGTGGGGCGGGGAAACAAACACGCAGGTGCAAAAATGCAGCAAGGAGAACACTTTTCTACCGAGGAGAAGAAATATTACAACAGGGAACTGAAGGCTGCTCTGCTATGTTTAAAATATGGCGTTACAAACATACGCGGCTCATATAAAGAATGTGGTAAGAATGAGAGCCAAGAAGAATCGTTCCTCGTTGTAAATCTCAATGACGATCCTAACTTCAAAAACAACATATTCAAACTCTCGGAGTATTACAACCAAGACTCCTTTATGTATTCACCAAAAGGTTCAGATGAAGGCTTTTTGGTCGGAACAAACAACGCTGCCTTTCCAGGATATGGCAAGGAAGTGCCGAGCGGTAACTTCCATAGAAACGTTCAGTCTTTGTTCATGAGCCGTATCGGAAACAGAGGGTTCAGTTTTTCTAATGGAGAAAGAGTAAGCAAGGATGACCCAAACAGGAATGAAAAGTTGAGTGATGGTGACAGTAACAACTACGAAGATGACGAGCCGCTGACGTTTGCCGACAGAAAAGCACAGCGAATGACAGAATCAGTAGAACGCATTCTTCAGATTGATACGTTTGACCGATATGGCATAAACGGGAAACATGCAATTGGTCTATGTTGCACCCCTCATTTGCGCCAAATCTTATCCTGAACATTCTCAGAAACCCTAAAGGCTCATCTTGGGATTTGCATTCCATGGGTTAGGGTCAATAAGTATATAACTGCCAAAAGAAAATATGAACAAAGAGAAGGAAAGCAGCAAAGGAATGGCAGGGCAAGGCAACTGCCCGCCAATTTTCTATGAGATGGAGGTTCACCGATTGTCTAAGTCCTACGAATTCACGGATGAGGAATACAAAGACCAACTGAGATTTGCAGAAGGATTGTATTGCGGGCTAACAATGGAGGGTATGGGCTTTTTCCCGACGAAGGAAAGTGCTCTTATGTCTATGGAGGCACTGCAAAATGACTCAAACAATGCAGACATTCAATTGTATGTCTGCATTATCCGTGAGAAGGAGATGGATCGCGTGATGGAATGCGGTTCTTACCTTAAGGAATGGACCTACTACAATGGCAAACTCCTTGACGAGTCGATTGTCCGCAACTGTTGCGAGGAAAAGGATCCCTTCCTTGGCCGTCCGCAAGAGGAGATACGTTTCCGCCATGGCGATATTGTCACAGTGCCGAGTCCATTTGGCGGTAAATGGGGAATTGTGTATGACACGCCGCCGACGGAAGAACGGGCGAGGGAGTACATCGAGCGCCTTGGAATTTTCGCTTTGGATTGGAGAAACGACAGTTATGTCATTCTCGAGTCTGATGAAGGATTTAGCAGCCACGATGATGTTCCAGCCTACTATGTCCTGCCAGTTCCGCCACAAGGAGTCCCTCCTTTTGTCGAGAAGACACTGCGTGAAGGGTTGCGTAAGGCTGAAAAACAACTCAAGTGGAATCCATAACACATAGAAGCATGAAGAAAGTATGGGTAACTTTATCTTAGAAGGTTGGACACCAACCCCTGTTGAAAAAGCATTGATGAATGGTACATTTGAAGAATTACTCAATGAATCTATTGACAATAACGAGGAAATCCCAAAAGATTTCTTGGAGATTCAAGATTTTGATGCTGCTATGGAAGAAATTAAACAGGAGATAGATAAATGGCAGTCATAAGACTAATAACAAATGGCAATTATATACTTATTGACCCCAAGAGTTGGTATGTGCAAAAAAAATGTTGGTTCCGATTTGGAATTAAAACTCTTTTGTAGTATAATATAAGTGAATAAAAATTGATTAAATGAAAATGAGAAAAGTAAGGTTAACACAAAACGAGTTTAAGAGACTTATTAAGGAATCGGTAAAAAAGGTTATATCACGTCTGCAAGGAAGAAGCCGTGTAAATGAAAGATATATAATAAAGGAGGTTAAGTATTTCCATCCAAGCGGTGCGGCTTTACCAAATGGCTCTAACTACCAAAGAGGCGGTTTCTTAAATGAATGTCGTAAGAATACGGACAATTTTGTATTAGACGAGGGCGTTCACGGAGAACAGTATGGTATGGCAAAATATCGGGGCGGTGTGATTGTCTTTGCGGTGAGCGTAAATGCCGTACAACTGTCAGACGACAGATTCGTCAATAGGATAAAGCAATTTGTGGAAACTGCCAAAAACCGTTTTAATAAGGATAAAATGGTTCATAGTGCGATAATGGCTTTCAACAAAGACAACACTCGAAACAGCGGAGAGTATATCGGGGCGTACTCATTGGGCAATTTCTTTAAAGGGAAATATGTCGGCGATAATGGAGAGATGTTCAATGACAGGTCAATTTGTTTGGAAATAAATGGGCTATCAAGTAAATCACTGTTGAAGTTGGCGGAACTGATTGCCGATAGGTTCAAACAGGAAACGGTGCTTGTTAAAGACTTGAATCGGAACAAGATATATTTGGCGGATGCCAATGAAACTGACGATACGTTTGAAAACGACTTGAATAACGTAAATACGGAAGTTTAAACCTTAAATGCACCTCTTGGATTTGCCGTCCAATGGTTAGGGTCAATAAGTATATAACTGCCTTTACAAAACACGCAAACCGCGCCCCTTACCTTTCCGCTTCGCGCCGGTAACCGTTGGTTCGGGGCGCAGATTGTTCTCCTTCTTTGCAGGCGTTAATCCATTGAAACCCAATGTGATGACAAAACGCTACATTTTAGCCCCAAAAAGTGACACTTTTTCGGGCATTTTTGAAAAATTACCGTCCCGAAACCCAAAATGCTACAAAAAGAGCATCGAATGTTAATTATATTAACACAACACGCTGTTTCTTTACATATTTTAAGTTAAAACAGGCGAAAAC
>CAYXGN010000052.1:0-12481 GCA_964464505.1 uncultured Prevotella sp. | reverse complement strand
CCCAAACAATGCTTGTTTGCATCGCGATTAAGCCTTGTTTGCACCCCGAAGAAGTAACTTTTGACTGCCCAAAATGCCCATTATGCCTACCGAAACAACCCAACCCATTGACAATCAGGACTTAAAACATACCGCCAAATCTCTACATATCGGAATGAACCGAGGCCCGAGTCGGCCGCATTTTCGCGATTTTGGAGGTTAATGGAAGTTAAAATTCCCCACCTGTCCTCCCCATTTGGGAGGGCAAATTTAGTAGGTGCCGATCTCCGAGCAGCACCCCTTGAGGCGCGCTGAAAGCGCAACTTTCGGCCAGCCCAGGGCAAAGTCTCGGAGCGTTAGCGAAGAGACGGCACCCTGGGTAACGTAGTCCACCACACCCCTGCGCCCTGAAAGGGCAACTATAACAGCATCAATGGGTTGCGTTTTTACAGTTGCCCTTACAGGGCGCAGGCCCCTTCACATCCTTATTACCCAGGGCGTTGCCCTGGACTGGAGGACAGTTGCCCCTTCGGGGCGTGTTGGTGGCGTTACAATAGTTTGCTTTTCTCACTTGCGAGGGCGCGTCTCGGCGATCCGCGCCTACTACGATTACCCTTGCTTCTTGCGCAATTTCCAATTCAAAATTCATGCTCCGTGTTTACTTTTCCTGCCAAAATATTTCACGGAATGAAATAAAAGGAGTACTTTTGTTATTGGAAACGCGGCGCGGCGCGCATTTCGCCGCACTGCATCTCCACCCAAACAACGACAATTGGCGGGTTCTAATAATTACCTTTGTTGGATTTTTTGATTTTTAGTCGAGCAGATTTCTCTTGCTATTTGAAGGAGTGTAGCGGGCTACACGACTGAAAAAGCAAGATAAAGATGCCGAATAAAAACAAAAAGACACAAAGAGCAGAATCCAACAAACAACAATTAAAAACTGGCGTGGAATTATTAGAACACGCCGATTAATAAAAGAGAATAACATTACAGACAAATGGGATTATTAACAGGAAAGACTGCCCTCATCACGGGAGCAGCGCGTGGCATCGGTAAAGCCGTTGCCATGAAGTTCGCCAAAGAAGGCGCAAACATTGCCTTCACCGACCTTGTCCTCAACGATGACATGGCTGCGGGAGTGGAAGCAACACGCAAGGAAATAGAAGCATTGGGCGTCACTTGCCGTGCATACGCAGGCAATGCCGCTGACTTTGCAGAGACCGATAAGGTGGTAAAGCAGATTCATGAGGACTTCGGCTCAATCGATGTGCTTGTCAACAACGCCGGAATCACGAAGGACGGACTTATGCTTCGCATGAGTGAGGCACAATGGGACGCTGTCCTTAACGTCAATCTGAAGTCGGCATTCAACTTCATCCATGCCTGCGCTCCTATCATGCTGCGCCAGCGCAGTGGCTCCATCATCAACATGTCGTCGGTGGTTGGTGTCCACGGCAACGCAGGACAGTGCAACTATGCCGCCTCAAAGGCAGGCCTTATAGGTCTTGCCAAGAGCATCGCCCAGGAACTTGGACCTAAGGGAGTACGCGCCAATGCCGTGGCTCCGGGCTTCATCGAGACCCCGATGACAGCACAGCTGTCCGAGGAAATCCGTCAGGACTGGATGAAGAAGATTCCTCTCCGCCGCGGCGGACAGACCGATGACATCGCCAATGTGTGCCTCTTCCTCGCCTCCGACATGTCGTCTTACGTGTCGGGACAGGTGATTCAGGTAGACGGCGGCATGAACATGTAACAGAAACCATTATCTTTCGGGGAGCCGGGTGCGTTATAATTTCGTAGGCGCGAATGCACTCTGGCTACCCCATTTTCCCCTTTGCGGCGATGAAGGTCGTTTACGAAGACAACCATATCATAATAGTAAGCAAGGCAAGCGGCGAGATAGTGCAGGGCGACAAAACGGGTGATGAGCCCCTCTCCGACACCGTCAAGGCATACCTGAAAGAGAAGTACGCGAAGCCGGGCAATGTGTTTCTCGGTGTCGCCCATAGGCTCGACCGACCGGTGTGGGGGCTTGTCGTGTTTGCGAAGACCTCAAAAGCGCTCTCCCGACTCAACGACATGTTCCGCAACGGAGCCGTGCACAAGACCTATTGGGCTATCACCAAGAAGCGCGACATAGCCCCGCAGGGAACCCTCGAACACTGGCTCGTGCGCAATGAACGCCAGAACAAGAGCTACGCCTATGCCGAAGAGCGTCCCAAAGCGAAGAAAGCCGTGCTGCGCTACAGGCTTCTGGCGCAGTCGGACAACTATATGCTGCTCGAGGTGGAACTCCTGACGGGTCGCCATCACCAAATACGCTGCCAACTCGCCGCAATGGGTTGCCCCATCAAAGGCGACCTGAAATACGGCGCACCGCGCAGCAACCCCGACGGCAGCATCTCACTGCTGTCGCGCAAAATGGAATTCATTCATCCTGTATCGAAAGAGAAAATCGCCGTCGAAGCACCCTTGCCCGACGACCGTCTGTGGCACGACATAGCGCAAAGTGTGCCTGCTGACACAGCCGTAAAGACATAAACGGAGTGCGAACCGCTCGTCTGCCGCCCATTACCAACCTAATACGACCGAAGCATGATGCCAACAAGGAAAATCCTTAAATGGGGCGCTGCCCTCCTGCTGACACCCTTTCTGCTGACAGCATTGCTCGCAGTGTTGCTTTACATACCCCCCATTCAAAACTGGGCAGTGAAGCATGTGGCGGCTTATGCGTCGGAAAAGACAGGCATGCAGATAACGGTGGAGAGCGTAAGTCTGGTGTTCCCGCTCGATTTGGGAGTGAACGGACTCCGCATTCTGCAACCCAACGACTCGCTGCCGCAGCACACCGACACCATCGCCGACGCACGGCGGCTCACCGTCGACATAAGGCTTCTTCCCCTTTTCAGGAAGAATGTGGAAATTGACGAACTCGATTTCCGCGACATCTCCGTCAATACCGTCAATCTGATAGCAAGTGCCCGCGTGAAAGGCAAGCTCCGTCAGCTCGCTCTCGAAAGCCACGGCATAGACCTCGGAAAGGAGAGTCTCACGCTCAACAAGGCTCTTATCTCGGGCGGCGACATTGATGTGGCACTCAGCGACAGCGTCCCCGAGGACACGACGGAGAGCGAGACGAAATGGAAAATCATCGTCGACGCACTGCGGATAAAAAAGACCGGCGTGACACTCCACATGCCCGGCGACACGCTGCAAGTGTATGCCTATATGGGGAAAGCGCAAGTCAGCGGCGGCAACTTCGACCTTCTGAAACCCTCCTACCGCTTGCAGCAACTCAAATGGGACGAGGGCATCGTGCGCTACGACAACAACTTCGAGAAGAAAGTGGCTGGGTTGGACTACAACCACATTGCCCTCTCGGGCGTGACACTGCATGTCGACTCCATCGACTACACCGATTCGGCTCTCCGCCTCGCCATAAAGAAATGCGCTTTCAAGGAGAAAAGCGGACTGGAGGTGAGCAGTCTGACGGGCAGCGTGGCCCTCGACACGACGCGAATCCTCCTCCCCAACCTGCAGTTGCGCACTCCTTACTCGAAGGCTGATGCCAACATCGCAATGGATTTCAGCACCTTCAACGACACCGACCCGGGCGAGATGAATGTCCGGCTCAATGCCTCGCTCGGCAAAAGCGACATCAGCCCCTTCCTCGGCTCAATGCCGAAGCAGTTTGTTACACTGTGGCCCAACCGTCCATTGACGCTTAGCGGCACGGTGAAAGGAAACATGCGGCACGCCGATTTCAGCAATCTCAACGTGTCGTTGCCCACTGCCTTCACCCTCAGCGCAAAGGGCAGCGCCTACAATCTGAACGATGCCGACCGCCTGAGAGCCACCGTCGACGCCACGGCGCAGACCTATAACCTCGCCTTTGCCAATGCCCTGCTGCCCTCATCGGTGCGCAGTCAGGTGCGCATCCCGCAAGGGATAAGGATGAAAGCACACCTCACCGCCGACGGAAGCCGCTACGGCGTGAACCTCAACGCGGCGCAGGGAGGCGGCAACATGACGGCGAAGGCATTCATAAACACCAACACTCTGGCCTACGACGCAACGCTTTCAGCCAACCGTCTGCCCCTCGCCAACTTCCTGCCGGGCAGTGGCTTGCGCCCCTTCTCGGGAAAAGTCGCCGCCAAGGGTGTGGGCTTCGACTTCGTGTCTCCGCGCACACAACTCGCCGCCACGGCAGAGACGACACGCCTGCAAGTGGGCGACTACGACCTCTCGGGACTTAAATTCGATGCCGGAGTGAAGGACGGCGTGGGTCATGCAAGGCTCGACAGCCACAACAGTTTGCTTGAAGGCATCATCGACGCGAGTGCCCGCATGAACGGAAAGACACTTGCCGCCGCCGTGAAATGCAGCATCGACAGCGTGCAACTCTACCGCTTCGGCATCACCAAACGCCCCCTTGCACTGGCTCTCAATGCCAACATGGAGATGGAGACCGACCTTAAAGCATCGCACAGCATAAGGGGGACAATCGGCGACATCAGCCTGCGCGACTCGGCACGCACCTATCATCCCGAAAGAATCGTGCTCGATGTGTTCACCCGACCCGACTCCACCCACGCGGCAATAAGTAGCGGCGACTTCGCCATGAAACTCAATGCGCACGGCCCTTACGACAAGTTGTTCTCCTGCATGGACGCTGTCATGGCAGAGATAGAAAAGCAAAACAACGAGAATTACATCGACCAGATGCGCCTTCGGGAGCGTTTGCCCAACCTTTCCTTATATCTCGACATGGGAAAGGAGAACCCATTCTGCCGCGCCGCCAAGTATTTCGGTTACGGACTGAAGAACATCGCCGTGGACATGGCCACTTCGCCGGAGAAGGGAATAAACGGAACCGTGGCGCTTGACTCGCTCGTGGCGGCGGGAATACAACTCGACACCATCCGCGTGGCACTCGCTTCCGACTCCACAACGACGCATTTCGAGGCGCAGGTGCGCAACAACAAGGACAATCCGCAATATGTATTCAATGCCAAATTCCGCGGCGTGCTCTACGAACAGGCCCTCTATGTGGGCACCAACGTGTTTGACGACAAGGACCGTCTCGGCGTGGCTCTGGGCTTGAAAGCACAGATGGAGCAGGGCGGCGTGCGTCTTAACCTCGGCGGAATGGACCCCGTGCTGGGCTACAAGAAATTCAGCGTGAACAA
Organism: uncultured Prevotella sp.; assembly: GCA_964464505.1. Lineage (GTDB taxonomy): Bacteria > Bacteroidota > Bacteroidia > Bacteroidales > Bacteroidaceae > Prevotella. The sequence continues at coordinate 7,307 of CAYXGN010000052.1, read as the reverse complement.
GGACAACTACATCTTCTTCGCCAGCGACCAACGCCTCTCTGCCGATGTGCGCCTCTCTGCCAGCGACGGTATGGGTATTCAGATTTACACCAACGATGAAGCGGAAGCCCTGCAAGACGTTACCCTCGGCTTGACGAAGTTCGACCTCGCCAAGGTCTTGTCGGTAATCCCCTACACTCCCGATGTTTCCGGAATGCTGAACGGCGACTTCCACCTCATCAACACAAAGGAAGGGGAACTCTCCGTGTCCTCCTCCGTCACCATAGACAATATGGCTTACGAGCAATGCCCGATAGGAAACCTCGGCTCGGAGTTTGTGTATATGCCGAAAGAAGGGGGCAAACAGCATTATGTGGACGGCACTTTGTCGTGCAACGGCTATGATGTCTGCGCCCTGCAAGGCACCTACGACTCTGAAGGCGCGGGAAATCTGAGTGCCAATATGACCCTCGACGACACGCCACTGCTGCTCCTCAACGGTTTCATCCCCGACCAGATAATAAGCTTTAAGGGTACGGCGGCAGGCAGGGTGAGTGTGGAAGGCACCCTCTCGAAGCCCGACATCAACGGCACTCTCAGCTTCGACTCAGCCTATATCGCAAGTGTTCCGTACGGCGTGGAGATGCGGATGTGCGAAGATAAAGTGAATATCACCAACAGCCGGATGTCGCTCAATGACTTCAAGATGTTCGCCAACAACGGCAGTCCGCTCTCGCTGACGGGTTATCTCGATTTCTCCGACCTCGAAAGGATGTATCTCAACATGCGCGTCAAGGCGGACAACTACCTCCTTATAGACTCAAAGGAGAACAGCCGGTCGGAGGCTTACGGCAAAGCCTACGTCAATTTCAGGGCCATGGTGGACGGTCCGCTCGAGGGATTGCGCGTAAGAGGAGCGCTGGATGTGCTCGGTTCCACCGATTTGACGTACGTTTTGCGCGACAGTCCTCTCTCCACCGACAACCAACTCGACGGTCTTGTGACCTTCGTGAACTTCAATGAGACCACGGAACCTGTCGTTTCGCGCCCCGCGCTGTCGGGACTGACGATGGATTTAAGCGTGAACATCGACGAAGGAGCACACATCCTCTGCGCTCTTAACGCCGACCAGTCGAACTATGTTGACATTGTCGGAGGCGGAGAACTGCACATGCAGTATGACGAAGTGGACGGTCTGCGACTCTTCGGACGCTACACCCTGACCAACGGCGAGATGAAATACTCGCTGCCGGTAATACCGTTGAAGACGTTTACCATTCAGGATGGAAGCTATGTCGAGTTTACGGGCGACGTGATGAACCCGCGACTCAACATCACCGCAACGGAAGAGAACAAGACAACAGTGACTTCCGACGGCGGACAGGGGCGCAGCGTGGCGTTCGAATGTGGCGTTGTCATCACCAAAACACTCAACGACATGGGTCTGGAATTTATCATTGACGCCCCCGACGACCAGCAGTTGCACAACGAACTGATGACCATGTCGACGGAAAGTCGTGGAAAAATCGCCGTGACGATGCTCACAACGGGTATGTATCTCGCCGACGGCAACACCAATTCGTTCTCCATGAACAGTGCGTTGAGTGCTTTCCTCAACTCGCAAATCAATGCCATCTCGGGCAATGCGTTGCGCACTCTCGACCTCTCCTTCGGTATGGACAACACCACTCTCGGCTCCGGCGCGATCCACACCGACTACTCCTTCAAGTTCTCGAAGCGTTTCTGGAACAACCGTCTGCGCATCGTCATCGGCGGAAAGGTGTCGAGTGGTGCAGAGGTGGAGAACCAAAACAACACCTTCTTCGACAATGTGACCTTCGAATACCGGCTCTCTGCCAACTCCAACCAGTACCTGAAACTGTTCTACGAACGCGATTCCTACGACTGGCTCGAGGGTTATGTGGGTCAGTATGGAGGCGGTTTCCTCTGGCGGCGCAAGTTGCAGCATTTCAAGGACATATTCCGTTTCAAGAAGGAGAAGCAGACTCAGCCCGCCGCTCCTGCCGACACAACACTCCAAGTAAAGAAAGATGAAGAAGAAAAGAAATAATATATATAATGTGGGAAAGGCTTTCTTAGGCTCCGTTGTCGCCATGCTTGCAGTGCTGTGCATCGCGGGCTGCTCGTCGACGAGTTCTGTTCCCGATGACGACAAGCTCTTTACGGGTCTGAAAAAGATAAAATATGAGAACTATGAAAGTTCCGACCACTTCACAGCTACGCAAGAAGAGGTGGAGGCAGCACTTGCAACGGAACCCAATGGAGCACTCTTTGGAAGCAGCTACTACCGTTCGCCGTTCCCCTACCGCCTCTGGATTTACAACGCTTTCTATAAGTCGGACACGCGGTTCTCAAAATGGGTGCGCAAGAGTTTCGGTAAGGCTCCGGTGCTGCTGAGCGGTGTCAATCCGCGACTCCGGGCTCAGGTGGCGCGCGAACTCCTCAAGGCGCGCGGCTATTTCGGTGCCGATGTGACCTACGACATCATAACAAAGGAGAACAAAAAGACCGCAAAGATAGCCTACAACGTGAACCTCGGCTCTCTCAACACCATCGATACGCTGTGCTATCAGAACTTCCCCGAGGGCGCACAACGCCTCATCGACTCCACAGCGACGGAGGCTTTGGTGAAGAGCGGCGATGCCTTCGACGTGTCGTCATTGGAAGCCGAGCGCACCCGCATAAGCACTTTGCTGCGCAACAACGGCTACTTCTATTACCAGCCGTCTTACGCCTCCTATCTTGCCGACACCATTGCCAAACCCGGAAAAGCCGTCGTGCGACTGCAATATGCCGACAGTCTGCCTGCCAACGTGGGCAAACCGTGGTACATCGGACGCATAAACCTCGAGATGCGACGCTCAGCCATGCAGCAACTTACGGACACTTTGCGCGGCCGCAACTACAATATGATTTACTCGGGGCGACGTCCTCCCATCCATAGGGGAACCGTTCTGCGCGGAATGAAACTGCGTCCGCGAAAGCTGTACAGCTACGAAGACTACCAAGCGACAGTCAATGCGCTCACGGCGAAGGGGCTTTTCTCGCGCATCGACCTTAGTTTCTCGCCGCGGGATACGTCCGCTTTGTGCGACACTTTGGACATGACGCTCAACTGTGTGTTCGACAAGCCGTACGATTTCTATGTTGAAGCCAACCTCATCGGAAAGACAACGGGACGCGTAGGACCCGGTGTTGTGGTGGGATTTGCCAAGCGCAACGCTTTCCGTCGTGGTGAAAAACTGTCCATCAACCTCAAAGGCTCCTACGAATGGCAGACGGGTCACCAGGCGGACGGAACGAGTTCGAAATTCAACTCCTATGAGTACGGTGCCGACATATCGCTCGAATTCCCCCGACTCCTGTTCGTTCCGCACAGGCGAGGTCGTCGTTATTACTCCACGCCAAACACTCTTGTCAAGGCATCGAGCGATGTGTTGAACCGCTCAGGGTTCTTCAAACGCCACATAGTATCGGCAGAACTCACCTACACCCTGCAACCTTCGGCAACCACAATGCACCAGTTCTCGCCGCTGATATTGCAGTTTGAGTACATGCAGAACAAGACGGAGGCGTTCAACGAAATACTGAATCAAAGTCCTTACCTGCTCATCACCATGGCGGACCAGTTCGTGCCGAAGATGCGTTACACCTTCACGCTGCAGTCGCCGACGACCTACCGCAACCCAATCTATTGGCAGACGACGGTGAGCGAAGCCTCCAACATCCTGTCGTTGGGCTATCTCGCCTTTGGAAAGAAATGGAACGAGAAAGGCAAAAACATGTTCAAGAACCCCTATGCGCAGTTTCTCAAGGTGGAAACCGACTTCAGAAAGACATGGCAACTGAGCGAGCACAGCACGCTGGTGGGTCACCTCAACGCCGGCGTGATATGGTCGTACGGCAACGCAACGAGTTCGCCTTACAGCGAGCAGTTCTATGTGGGCGGTGCCAACAGCATCCGTGCGTTCAACGTTAGAAGCATAGGTCCGGGCGCGTATTACACCAATCAGTCGAATCTTTCGTACATGGACCAGACCGGCGACATCAAGTTCCAGGCCAATCTGGAGTATCGTCCGCGACTGTTTGGCAACCTTTACGGTGCCGTTTTCCTTGATGCCGGCAACGTGTGGGCTATGCGTGACGACGGTTACCGCACCGCTTCGAAGTTTCAAATAAAGAATGTTCTGAAGGAAATGGCTCTCGGTACGGGCATAGGCATACGCTATGACCTCGAGTTCTTTGTGTTGCGTCTCGACTGGGGAATAGGAATCCACGTTCCTTATAAGTCGGGGTTCTACAATATGAAGAGCTTCGGCGACAGCCAAAGCCTCCATTTCGCGATAGGTTATCCGTTCTAACGGCGTTTCAAAATCGTCCTGACGGCATCGAAAAAAAAGCGTTATAATGCTTGCATATAAGCATTATAACGCTTTTTCAAATCTTCTTAATCGCTTACCGATTCTGCCACAGCTGCCATCCGCTCAGGCGTGATGGAGCATTCCATGTGGGCACATCAGTGCCGGCACGATATATTCCCACGAGGTCAATATCGAACACAAGGGTGGAGTAGGCGGGTATGTTGCTCGACTCTTCCGAACCGTATCCGAGTTGATGCGGCACATAAACGGTCCACCGGTCGCCCAAGTTCATATTGAGAAGTGCCGTTGTGAAGCCCGTAACGAGACCGCTGACGAGAAACTGCGAAGGCACTGCCGTCTCCTCATAAAATGTTCCGGAGTAGGATTTGTCGAACACATAACCGTTCGAATAACTCGTGGAAGGAAGTAGACGGCCGCTATAATGCACGCGTACGGAGTCGGTGTAGAACGGCATGATGCCTGTTTTGCCCTCCTTTTCCACGTGGACAACGATGTAATCGGAGGGTTTTGTGGCTGCATCGCTTTCAAGAGCCCAACTGTTTATAATCTTCCACGACGTGTCGCCTTGCTCTATCTTTTCTTTCGTTGTGGCATAGAGGCGGTCGAAATAAGTCTCGTTTGTCGACTGCCAATTGGGGAATTCCTCTTCGGCGTTGTCGCTTTCGCTGCACGATGCCACTGCAAGCGCAATGGCAACGAGCGGCAAGAAGAATTTCAGGATGCTTTTCTTCATCTGTTGTTTGTTTGAGAGAGTGGTGTTACTGCAATTTCTTGAGCAGACTGGTAATGCTCACCTTGTCCTCGATGATGCTACGGAGCTGGTCGATGGCGACACGTTCCTGCTCCATGGTATCGCGGAAACGCAGTGTCACGGTGTTGTCTTTGAGAGTGTCATAGTCCACCGTTACGCAGTAAGGAGTGCCCACTGCGTCCTGACGGCGATAGCGTTTGCCGATGGTGTCCTTCTCGTCGTAGTGCGTGTTGAAGTGGAACTTGAGGTCGTTCACAATCTCGCGGGCCTTCTCCGGCAGTCCGTCTTTCTTCACAAGCGGCATCACTGCGAGCTTTGTCGGCGCGAGAGCGGGGGGCAGAAGGAGCACCACGCGGGTCTCGCCATTGTCGAGTTGCTCCTCGCGGAAGCTGTGACACATGACGGAAAGGAACATACGGTCCACACCGATAGAGGTCTCAATGACATACGGAGTGAACGATTCCTTGGTCTGGGGGTCGAAGTATTTGATGCTCTTTCCGCTGAATTTCTCATGCTGTGAAAGGTCGAAGTTGGTGCGGCTGTGTATGCCTTCCACCTCCTTGAAGCCGAAGGGCATGTGGAATTCGATGTCGGTGGCGGCGTTGGCATAGTGTGCCAGCTTCTCATGGTCGTGGAAACGGTAGTTCTCCGCACCGAAGCCGAGAGCCTGATGCCACTTCATACGGGTCTCTTTCCATTTCTTGAAGTATTCGAGTTCGGTGCCGGGCTGCACGAAGAACTGCATCTCCATCTGCTCGAACTCACGCATACGGAAGATGAACTGGCGCGCAACGATTTCGTTGCGGAACGCCTTGCCTATCTGTGCGATGCCGAACGGCACCTTCATACGGCCTGTCTTCTGCACGTTCAGGTAATTAACGAAGATGCCTTGTGCTGTCTCCGGGCGCAGATACACCTTGTTTGTGCCGTCAGCCACACTTCCCATCTCCGTCGAGAACATAAGGTTGAACTGGCGTACGTCGGTCCAGTTCTTCGTGCCGCTTATTGGGTCGACAATCTCTTCATCGATGATTATCTGCTTGAGTTCATCGAGGTCGGGACCCTGCATGGCTTTGGTGTAACGCTCATGGAGCGCGTCGCGCTTCTGCTGATACTCCACCACGCGCTGGCTTGTGGCACGATACTGTGCCTCGTCGAATGCGTCGCCGAAGCGTTTGCGCGCCTTTGCCACTTCCTTGTCAATCTTTTCGTCGTACTTTGCTATCTGGTCTTCGATGAGAACATCGGCACGATAGCGTTTCTTTGAGTCGCGGTTGTCGATGAGAGGGTCGTTGAAGGCATCCACATGTCCGCTCGCCTTCCAGATGGTGGGGTGCATGAAGATGGCGGAATCGATGCCCACGATGTTCTCATGCAGCAGCACCATGCTCTTCCACCAGTATTCCTTGATGTTGTTTTTGAGTTCCACACCGTTCTGTCCGTAGTCGTAGACTGCTGCCAGACCGTCATAAATCTCACTGCTGGGGAATACGAATCCGTACTCTTTGCAGTGACTCACGATTTTCTTGAAAACGTCTTCTTGTGCCATATCCCTTTTGTCTTGTGATTTTTTTGTTATTGTTTTCTTTTGCAAAGTTACGCTTTTTTGCCTTATTATCTGCCTTACATAGAGTTAAATGTTATGAACATCGGGGACTTTCTCCATTGCAGGGGCGCGACTCTCAAAGGAGGAAGGGCGCATCTCGGAGATACGCGCCTACTACAAAAACAATGCGTCCTGAAAAGGTCTTTGCCTTTCCAGGACGCATGTTTATCGTTGTTGCCCTTGCGGGCGAGTGTTAAGGATTATTCCTCTACAATCTTACCGTTCTCCATTACGAAGTGGGCGAGTTCCTCGCCTTGGAGGGTCTTCAGGCGGAATGTGTATTTGCCGGTGAAGCCCTTCTCTACGATTTCAGTGCCGTAGCCGGCGATAATCTTCTTCATTCCGTCGAACAGCACCAAGGAACCGCTCTTCACTTCGTCCTTGTTGAGGCCGTAGTAAGCAAACTCATTGTTCCAAGTCTTGCTGTATTGCTCTTTGAGCACGTTCTGCAAGTTGTTGTCGGAGCAGGTGATGACGTAGTTCTCATAAGCGCGGTTAGGTTGTGGAAGCTCGATGTAGTGAACCTGTGTGGGGTGCACTCTCAATTCGAAGTTATACGAACTGTTGT
>CAYXGN010000051.1:0-12592 GCA_964464505.1 uncultured Prevotella sp. | reverse complement strand
AATAAATTCGCATGATGTAACGTGGAGCAAATAAAGTTTGCAAAACAGAAAAATGATGTTTGTATTTCACCACGTGCTTGGGCTAATTTCGGTTCTCCGAAAAAGGTGTAATGAACCGAAGAAGAAATTGCGTTCTGCGTTTTCCGTGGTCGAATATCATGGGGCGTGTATCTCCGAGACGCGCCCGCGGAAAGGAGAAAAGCAACACTGTTTGAGGGGTGCGTCTAAGCCTCACCCGACCTCCCCTAAAAGGGAGGAGAAAAGCATCCGCACCTACTAAGGTTTGCAACTCTGTCTAAGGGGCGTGCCTCGGAGATGCACGCCTACTAGGGTTAGCCTCGGCTATTGCGCAAATTGCCTATTCGATGAGCTCTCTTGCTTCCGGCGTGAGGTATTTCTTTATCTCGGCATAAGGCACAGTGAAGCTCACGAGACCTACGGCGTAGGGGGCGATTTCGTATTGCTGGTAGACGAAATGCACACCGTCGGGGGCGAGATAGGGGGCGCATACAGGCACGGGGATGGGGTCGCCCATGAGGAGAAGATGCTCATCGAGGTTGCTGTCATCTACATCCCGCTCGTCCATCTCATGGAAATAGTTTATCACTCCTTTGCGAAGCAGCGGCTGGAGGGCTTTCGCCTGCAGCGTGTCGACAGTCAGTTCTATCACCTTTCCCGTGGGTTTGGCGATGTGCTCCACATGGTATGACGATGAGCCGTGGGCACCGCCGAGGAAGGCGTAAGCCTTCACCTCATAGCTCACATAGCGCGTCGTGTCCGCCATCTTGGTGATGCTGAGGTCGTACTCCAGCGTAGGAGTCCAGTCTATGCCTTCATCTTGCATGTCCTTCAACGTCTGTTTCAGGTACTCCAAAGTACCGTCGGCATAGTAACCCACTACTGTCTCGCCTTTGTTCACGTTGCCGTCATAGAGCGGATATCTGCTTTCGGCATCGGGGTCGTTGATTCTTGGCAAGTACATCTGAGCCAATTGGTCGTGCAAAAACTTGTTGACGGCAAGCGAGAAGGAGTCGGTGCCGGTGGGATAGTCGATTGTAAACTTGCACCGGATGGTGCTGTCGACGTTTGCTACGCGCTCCACTGTCGTCGTGGAGAACGATGTTTCGCGCTCCACAGGAGCACTTTTGGCGTTGGCAGAGGAGACCCTGCCCGACTTGCATCCCCCCGAGATGAGGGCGACAGATGCGAGGATTGCTATTATTACAAGGCGATGTTTCATTCTTGTCGTTGTTGTTTTGTTGTCATTTCGGGGCGTGGAATATTTCCGATGCATCGGCTCTTTTTATGCGGCGCATATCATTGAGTGCGGCGAGCAACGCCTTCTTCTCGGCTGAAAGTTTGCCTGCTTTCGCGCATTTCTTGTTATACTTCCACCAGTTCAAGAGGTTGCGGCATTCCGATTGTTTTTTGTCGGGCAGTTGGCGGTGCTCCTCCAGATAGGTTTTCAAGGCATCGTAGTGCGCCATCCACATCTCTTCTCGAGTCAGTTTCAGTTTTGTCCTTCGCATAATGTTTGTGTTTTGAGGTTTGTTTTGAGGGCGCTGCGCCAGGCAGTGCCGATTGATTTAATAAATTGCAAAGTTAGCGGAAAATTCAATACACCGATAATCCACACCCGTTAAATGTGCGGTCGGCGGCAAACATTTCATTTTCGATAGATTTTTTTGGCTTTTTTGTCGCCCGTTTCGGGGGGAATAGTCATTTTTAATAATTAACTTTGCAGAAGCAAGGCGGCACTCGGCAAAACAATGCAAACCGTAGTAGGTGCAGATCGCCGAGATGCACCCTCGCAAGCAAGACCGAGAGGGGTTTTCGCTATTTAAGGGGCGCGTCTCGGCGATCCGCGCCTACTACGGGTACCCTCGCAAGCAAGGTCAGGAGGGGGGGGCGCTATTTAGGGGCGCGTCTCGGCGATCCGCGCCTACTACGGGTACCCTCGCAAAGGAAAATGGGCAATTGTAACTTGCATCGCTACTCAACGGGTGCCGCTCGGAGATCGGCACCTACTACAATTACCTTTTCATAAGGAAAACTGCACCTCAGCAATTAAAGCACGCTTTGCATAATATAATAAGGTAACAAACGAAGACATAATAAAAAATCAAAAAGAGAAATGAGAACTGTATACGAATTCTCTGTTAAGGACAGAAAAGGAAAAGAAGTATCTCTGAAAGAGTATGCCAACGAAGTGCTGCTCATCGTGAACACGGCGACAAAATGCGGTTTTACGCCACAGTATGAGGAGTTGGAACGGCTCTATGAAAAGTATCATTCGCAAGGGTTTGAAGTGCTCGACTTCCCCTGCAACCAGTTCGGTCAGCAGGCACCGGGCACCGATGACTCCATCCATGAGTTTTGCAAACTCACCTACGGGACGGAGTTCCCCCGCTTCAAGAAGGTCAAGGTGAACGGCGACGATGCCGAACCGCTCTACAAATTCCTCAAGGAGCAGAAGGGATTTGCCGGTTTCGATGCCAATCATCCGCTCACTCCCATCCTCGAAAAGATGCTCGAAGAGGACGATGCCAACTACAAAGAGAGTGCCGACATAAAATGGAACTTCACCAAATTCCTCATCAACAAGCGCGGACAAGTGGTGGCACGCTTCGAACCCACAGAGAGTTTTGAGAACATAACAAAACAGATAGAAGAAATCCTATAACAAGAATGGAAACAAGAGAACACACACGCTGCCTCATCATAGGCAGCGGTCCCGCAGGCTACACGGCGGCAATCTATGCCGGACGCGCCAACCTCAGCCCCGTGGAATACTGCGGCATACAGACTGGAGGGCAACTTACGCAGACCACCGTCGTTGAGAACTTCCCCGGTTATCCGCAAGGTGTGGACGGCAATCAGATGATGATGGACCTCCGCGAACAGGCGTTGCGTTTCGGAGCCGACATCCGCGAAGGTTCAATAGCGAAGGTGGACTTCAGCCAACAGCCCTATTTGCTCACCACAGACACTGGCGAGGAGATTGAAGCCGACACCGTAATCATCGCCACCGGAGCCAGTGCCAAGTACTTGGGACTGGACGACGAAAAGAAATACAACGGTCAGGGAGTGAGTGCCTGCGCCACCTGTGACGGTTTCTTCTATCGCAAGAAGACCGTGGCAGTGGTGGGAGGAGGCGACACCGCGTGCGAGGAAGCCATCTATCTGGCAGGACTTTGCAAGAAGGTTTACATGATAGTGCGCAAGCCTTTCCTCCGCGCTTCCGACGTAATGAGGAAGCGTGTGGAAGAGAACGAGAAGATAGAGATTCTCTATGAGCACAACACCGTGGGACTCTTTGGTGACAACGGCGTGGAAGGCGCGCATGTTGTGAAGCGCAAAGGACAGCCCGACGAGGAACGTTACGACCTCGCCATCGACGGATTCTTCCTCGCCATAGGCCATAAGCCCAACACCGACGTGTTCAAAGACTATGTCGACCTCGATGCGACAGGCTACATAAAGACCATCGACGGCACCCCGCGCACCAACGTGGAGGGAGTGTTCGCCGCCGGCGACTGTGCCGACCCCGTCTATCGTCAAGCCATCGTCGCTGCCGGGTCAGGCTGCAAAGCCGCCCTCGAAGCAGAGCGTTGGCTGACGGAACATAACAAATAAGGTACGCGAAGAGCGTATCAAAATCGTTTGAACACGAGGCGCAAAGCATTTGTTTTGAGCACCATTTCACTTCCCGTAAGTCGCTCAACACTAAATGTTTCGTCAAGTGAATTGATGCCGAAAGGAGCCAAGAGCGATGTGTCGGTGATGTCGGGGTCGCCTTCCATTCGCTCATCCTCGCGCGGTTCATAAAGTCGGAGGGTGCCGTTGGCGTGCTCAAAGCGGAAGAATGCCGACTGAAGGCGGTAGTTTCTGTCGCTCACTCCAAGCAGTTTCGCCTGCACAGACCAGAACAACAGTTGTTCGGAGAGGTCACAAGTGCCTCCCGTAGCAAGCGTGTCCACACGCTCGAGATGCCAGAAACCGTCGAGTTTTCCGTTGTCGGAGGTCTCCATTTCGCACGAAGTGAGGGCGAGAGGGAGCAACAGCAGTGCCGGCAACGCAATAAGGATGTATCTTAATTTTTTCATTGTTACAGCAGATTGAAGGTTTATAAAAGGCCGCATTTAGCCACCGTGAGTTGAAAACCGGCATTGTTGCCAAGGATATGTCCGAAGTCCATGCCGTAGGCTCCTGTTATCGTCCACCCTTTTTTAAGGCGGCAAGTGCTTTCAACCATAAAACTCACGTTGTGGTGTTTCCGCGTGTAAGGCGACTGATAGGTGCCTAGTCCGTCCTGCCATGTGGCGAGAGCGCGGTAGGAGAAGGTCTTCGACAGTCTGCCGTCGAAGCCAAGATGGAACGCCATAAAGCGAGAGTTCTTCACGGCGATGCTGCCGTCGGTGTTGTAAATGGGCGAGCGGAAAAGCGGATTGCCCATCACCTGACCCCAATGCTGCCATCCCGGGTAAACGTAATGATTGTAGTAGTTGTCCATTCCACACACATGGTCGGGGACAACTGCCGTATGGTCGTGATAGACAGGACCGCTCTGATACTTCGTATAGATGTATTCGAACACCACATTGCGCAGCCATGTGCCGTGCTTCAGGTTGAGTTCGGCTCCGAGCATCATGTCTTTGAGGTCGTAGACGAAATAGCGCGATTTCTGCTTTTGCTGCCATTCAGAGCCGGAACCGTAACCGTTGTAGTCGAGCAAGAACATAGCCGACTGGTCCTCAAAGTATTTGTCGGCGTAAACGCCAACCTTCACGCCGTCGTTTTCATAGTTGATGCGCACCAACCACGACCCAACCTGGTTGCCGGACATATTGGTGTAGACCGTCTCTCCACCGTCGGCACCACCCGGAATGAGTGCGTGCCAGAAGGCTTTTAGCCCTTGCTCGGGTTTCACGGCGGTCATCACGCCGTCCACTTCCTTGTGGGATGTGCCGCCAAACTGCGCCGCCATCTCCAGGCCTAACTCCAAAGTGATGTGTCCAAGGTGCTTCCCGTCACCGATTTTAAGGTAGCCTGCCTTGCTGTGATAAAGCACATTGTCGGCGTATTTCGACTGCTTCGCGGTGAAGTCGTGCTGCCATCCGTCGTCGGTCATCATGCCGTAGGCGATGTGTCCTTTAAGACTCACCCACCCTTTCGTAAACGGTATAGTCCAATACTCGGGCAGGGCGAGGCGCACCTGAGGCACGGGGCGCGCGTTGATACCTAGTGTTTGCGAACCGCTACTGAGGCTGTTGTTCTTCAATTGCATCGGAAACTGCTTACTGCCGACGGTCAGTGTGCCGTGCAGCCAGCGTGCTTCGGCATACGCCTGTTGCACGATGAAGGGACTTGTGAAATGCAATGGCGCCACAAGGTCTACTCCATAGCCGATGCCCCATTGCCGCGCTGAGTCGACAGCAAGGGGGCGTTCCACTCCGGCTCGAAGATAACCGTTGAAACTTCGCAGCGAACTCAGACCGTATTTGTTGGCATTCAGCCAAAGAGGTGTGACGTTGTTCGATGCCGTTGCCTGTACTTCAACATTATAACCAAGTCCTTTCAGCAGGTTAATCTTACCCGTGATGCTGTCGCCGTGGGCAGTCTTTGCCATGGCACAAGGAGTTTCCAGCATCATGAAAAGAACCAAGGCGCACAAGCAAATCCATCGTGCCGGGTTCTGTTTGTCTTTTCTCATAGTAGTAATTCGTTGTCAATTGGGTTATTGGTAAGGGTTACTCATCGCCTGCAAAACATTTTCTTGCAGGCGAAGCATCACTTCAACTCCTTCATAAAGAACTGTGCCACCTGCCGCAACAAATGGTTGCGGGTGTTGGCTCCATATATGCTGTGGTTGCGGTTAGTGTAAAAGATTTCCTTAAAGTCCTTGTCTGCCTGCACCAAAGCCTCTGAATATTCGAAGGCGTTTTGCGGATGCACGTTGTCATCGGCAGTACCGTGGCACACGAGCAATGCCCCATGCAGTCTGCCGGCACGCTCTATCGGGTTCACGGCGTAGCCCTCGGGATTCTCCTTCGGGGTGCGCATGTAACGCTCGGTGTACACCGTGTCGTAGTATTTCCAATTGGTTGGCGGCGCAATGGCAACTCCTGCCTTGAACACTCCACGACCTTCGCTCATACTCATAAGCGTGTTGAAGCCTCCATAGCTCCACCCCCAAATGCCGATATTGGCTTTGTCAACATAGGGAAGCGAACCCAGATAGAGAGCGGTCTCCACCTGGTCCTTCGACTCCAGGTCGCCCAATCGGAGGTAAGTACACTTCTCGAAGTCGGCACCACGGCCACCGGTGCCGCGCCCATCGACGCTGACGACAATGAAGCCCTGCTGCGACAGGTAGTAGTCGAAGGCTCCTCCCCGTCCCATCGAGCCTGCATTCCATGAGTTGATGACCTGCTGACTGCCCGGGCCGCTGTATTGATGCATGATGACCGGATATTTCTTTGAGGGGTCAAAATCAGAAGGTTTCACCATCCACCCATTGAGAGTGATGCCCTCAGAAGTAGTGAACGAGAACGGTTCACGCTTTGTGAAACCTGCTTCCTGTGCTGTTTTGCGCAACGCTGCGTTGTCCTCGAGAGTAGAGATGATGCGTCCCTGACTGTCGCGCGTGGTGTAAACGTAAGGTGTGTTATAGTCGCTCCAAGTGTTGATGAAATACTGATAGTCGCCGGAGAAGAGTGCGCTGTTCCACCCTTCACGGTCGGTCAAGCGCTGGGTCTTGCCGTTTTTATGGGTGACGAACACTTGTCGGTCGGTCGCTCCAAGTGCCGCCGACTGGTAGAACACATCGCCCGTCGCCTCGTTATAGCCGTAAACGGCAGTGATATCGACATTGCCCTCGCCCACAGTGCGCAGCAACTGACCGTTCATGTTGTAAAGATAGAGTCTCATGAAGCCGTCGCGGTCGCTCGGAACGAGTATGGTGGACTTGCCGACAGACACGTTTTCCATCGCCTCCTCCTTGATATACTTAGCCACCTGTTCCTTGATGATGAGTTGCGAAGTGGTGCTTCGGGGATTGACTGCATAGAGGCACAACTCATCCTGGTGGCGGTTCATGGTGTAGACCATCACTTTGTTGGCATCGGCAGTGGCTTTCAGGCGTGGGATATAGCCGTCGGCATCGAGCGGAACCTGCAATTGACGCGCCTTACGGGTCTTTATTTCGTAGCTCCACACGCTTACAACGGAGTTGTCGTAGCCTGCCTTCGGGTACTTATAAGAATAAAAACCGGGGTAATCATCGTATTCCGCGCGCATCGGGCGGTCGCCTTTATAAAGCTGTAGGGAATAGGTCTTGACCTTCGACTCATCGAAACGAATCCAGCAAAGCATCGTGCCGTCGGCGTTGAACGCAAGCGCTTTGGAGAAGCCGAACTCTTCTTCGTACACCCAATCGGGCACGCCGTTGATGATTTCATTGGTTTTTCCGTCCTTAGTGACAGCACTCTCGGCGTTGTCGTAAAGCAGTTTTACGAGGAAGATGTTGTTGTTTCGCACGAAAGCCACCTGCATTCCGTCGGGCGACCAAGTAGGCACTTGCTGCTTGTCGCCTTCGGAAAGGAGTTCGAGTTTGTGCGTTGCTATATTATAAATGTAATATGTCGCCTTGAAAGAACGGCGGTAAATCCTCTCCGTTTTGGTCTGGATGAGGAGGCGTTTACCGTCCGGCGACATGATGTAACCGTCGAAATCGCTGATTTTTTCGCCCATTGTGTTGTCCACATCGAACAGCACTGACAGCTGTTTCCCGGTCTTGAAGGAGCACGTAAGCACCTTCTTTCCGTCGTCACTGATGCATGCGTAGGTGTCGGTTCCTGCTATCGGGTTGATTCCTTTCACGGTCTTCGCCGTGAATTTTCCACTTGTTATGTCGCTGATGGCAATGCCACCTGCCAGCACTTTTGTCATAACGGCCAAACAGATTGTGCAAAATAATAATGCGCGTTTCATTTATCTGTGTTTGATTTTCGGTTTTACTTGCG
The DNA here is from genome assembly GCA_964464505.1 of uncultured Prevotella sp. GTDB lineage: Bacteria > Bacteroidota > Bacteroidia > Bacteroidales > Bacteroidaceae > Prevotella. The sequence goes on along the minus strand of CAYXGN010000051.1, from coordinate 4,568 downwards.
TGCAAAGATACTTTTTTTTGGTTACTTTTGCAACGGAATGAAGAAAAAGATAACTGATGACGGCACGCCCATACAATGATTACGGCACATGGATAAGGCAGCAGTTCCCGTTCAGGGTGCAGAAAATAGCCATCGATGCGGGCTTCTCCTGCCCCAACCGCGACGGCAGGCTGTCGCGAGGGGGATGCTCTTTCTGCGACAACCGCACCTTCAATCCGTCCTATTGCCAACCCGAAAAGAGCATCACGCAGCAACTTCTGGAGGGCAAGGCTTTCTTCGCGAGGAAGTATCCCGACATGAAATACCTCGCCTACTTCCAGGCTTTCAGCAACACCTACGCCCCTATTGACACTCTGAAACGCAAGTATGAGGAAGCCCTCAGCATGGAGGATGTCGTCGGAATAGTCATCGGCACGCGTCCCGACTGCGTCGATGACGCTGTGCTCGACTACCTTTCCGACCTCTCGACACGCTGTTTCACAATCGTGGAATACGGTGTCGAGTCGGCGAGCAACGCCACCTTGCAGCGCATCAACCGCCATCACACCTTCGAATGCAGCCGCGATGCCATAGAGCGCACCCACCGTCGGGGCATCAAAACGGGCGCACACATCATCCTCGGGCTACCCGGAGAGGACGCAAAAGAAAACATCCGGCAAGCCAGCATCATCTCGTCGCTGCCCATCGACATTTTGAAGATACATCAACTGCAACTCATCCGCGGCACGCGCCTTGCCCATGAGTTCGAGGAAAAGCCCTTCCCCCTGTTCACTGTCGATGAATATGCCGATGTGGTGATAAGTTATCTGGAGCGACTTCGTAGCGACATCGTCGTGGAACGCTTTGTCAGTCAGTCGCCAGCCGACATGCTTCTGGCTCCCAAATGGGGAATGAAGAATCATGAATTCACCAACCTTGTCGTGAATAAAATGAAGGAACGGGGCACTTGGCAAGGTCGGCTTGCTGCGGAATGAAGAAGCGTTTGGGCAAAGAAATCACTTTGCCTGGTTTCCCGAAAGAAGTTTTTCCGAAGACAATCCTTTGTTCTTCTTCATCTTGGCATCAACGGCCCGGATGAATTTGGTGTTGAAAGCGGTGCGCCCGACAGCCTTGTTCACCACCCACATTATCTTTCCCATGTGGATGTCGCGCTCATATTGCGAGCACGAATCGTGGTTTTTCAATGGAAAAACACTTAACAAATAGAAGCACAAAGCATCGGGAACGATATACTCGCGCTTCATCGTAGCGCGCTGGTTCTTAGTGTAATAGCGCTCATACAACGGATAGTCGGAACCGAGATATTTGTCGAGGGAGATGCCGATGGCGTTGTTCCCCACCACTATGCTTTGGTCGAGGGCTCCTATCTGGGCGTAGATTCGTGGCCGACTGAGCGAGGGGAGCATTTTCGCGAGGTTCTTGAAGGCATTGTGAAACTGCGTGTTGATGTCGTCCATATTGGCATATTGCGCTTCGGCATCAGCCACTATCGACTGCAAAGTGGTGTCCTGATAAAACTTAAGGAAACGGCTGTTGATTTCGGGGTCGCTCACTTCGCCGAGCCGGAGGATGTCCTCAATGAGCATGCGCGTCTCCATCGGAAAGTCGATGTTCATCTGTTGAAGAGCCGAAAAGTCGCCCGTTGTGAGATAACGGCTTTCGAGCCGGTCGTAGCGCATGACTTTCGTCTGCTCTCCAAGACCGCTGTCGCCATTGGACTTAAGTTTGAACTCGCACGCGACGAGCGCAAAAGCCAATGCCACAAGCAATATCGCTCTTAACTGTTTCACCTTATAATAAGTTGCAAAAGGGCTTTGAGCACTTTTATTTCGCAAAAGTACTAAAAAGGTTTTAGAATTGAAAATAATTCTCTAAAAAAGTTAAACAGAACGCGATTTTGCGCCTTCTAAGTTTAAAAAATGAAAAATTCTACCACTTTTAGCGATACTTTTACAACTCGCAGAAGCGGTGTTTGCGACCGAAATAATATTTCCAGAGAATTGAGTAGCGGCAGCGGCAGTCGCCGTTTGCATTCACTCTGGTGCGCTGGATGTGCTCGCGGTCGGAGTGAAACTCGTTTTTCCATTTCCTGAAAGCGCGCCGCGCACGGCACACTGCCTTGAATTCCGCCACATTTCTGTCGGCTATTAGCATCTTCAAGGCAGCCACATAGTCGAGCAGGCAGCGCACCGTCATCACCCTGCGGAGTTCCGTTTCGGGCAGATTCTTATAAAGCATGGTGAGGTTGTTGCGGAAGTTGAGGAACGTCTTCCGTGGGTTTCCCTTCGGCAGGGTGCCTCCTCCCACATGGAAAACCCTGCTCTGAGGCACGCAGAATACCTTCCGTCCGAGGTTGCGGAGCCTCCAGCAGAGGTCTATTTCCTCGTTATGGGCGAAGAACCTTCCGTCGAGTCCGCCCACACGCCAATAGTCTTCGCGGCGAATCATCATGCAGGCACCCGTCGCCCACATCACCTCCGCCACGTCATCATATTGTCCTTCGTCCTTCTCCACGCTTTCAAAGAGTCTGCCGCGACAGAAAGGATAACCGTAACGGTCGATGAATCCACCGCAGGCACCGGCATATTCGAAGGTGTCGCGCGCTGTTTCGGCAAGGAGTTTGGGTTGGCAGGCGGCGCAATCGGGGTGTGATGCCATGAAGGAGAGCAGCGGAGTGAGCCATCCTTCCGTCACCTCCACATCGCTGTTGAGCAGGAGGTAGAGGTCGGAGTCAATCTCCCTCAACGCCCTGTTATAGCCTTCGGCGAAGCCATAGTTGCTGTCCAGACGGACGATGCGGACGCTGGGAAACTCCGTCTGGAGCATCGCTACGGAGTCGTCTGTCGATGCATTGTCAGCCACGATGATGTCTGCCTGCCCCGACGAGTGCTTTATCACCGAGGGCAGGAAGCGGCGCAGCATGGCGACGCCGTTCCAATTGAGTATCACTATTGCCAGGGTTGCCTTTTCGTTCATTTCCATTTCTTTTGTCAGATTGCGCGCCTACTTATGGTGGGTTCTAAAAATTGGCTTTGTCAGATTGCGGAACTATTTTCGAGTTTCAATTTGTTTGAGAGTGAAGGAGTATAGCGGGCTATACGACTGAACGAACAAACGGATTGAACCGAAAAGAGACCGCAGGGTGGCAAAACGTAATCTTTCATTTTTATCTATTCTTTACGGTGGAAATTTTTAGAACCCACCTTATAATATAATAAGGTGTAAATCTCTTTTTTAATCATCCACGATTGTCGCCCTTAAAGCCGACTTGTCGTGATTGAAGTCGCCAAGGCGCACGTTTATTAGACAGTTGTCCAGTTCTTCACGCGCCTCGCGCGGCGGAAGTTCCACTCTTATGTAGTTGCGCGTAAAACCGTGCATTGCCTTTCCTCGCGTGGCTTTCTCGAAGAGCACCTCCTGCTGCGTCCCTATATGGCGGCGATAGAAGTCCGTCCGCTTCTCCTCGCTGAGGTCGAGGAGCCTCCGGCAGCGACTCTTCTTGTCGGCATCGCTGACGATGTAAGGTATGCGCAGGGCGGCAGTACCGGGTCGTTCGCTGTAAGGGAACACATGAAGCTGCGTCACATCCATTTGTTTCAGGAAATCAAAGCATTCTTCGAAGCACTCGGGCTTCTCTCCCCGGCAGCCCACCATCACATCCACACCGATGAAAGCATCGGGCATCACGCTCTTGATGTGTTCTATCTTCTGTGCGAAGAGGGCTTTGTCGTAGCGGCGGCGCATCAGTTTCAGCACCTCATCACTGCCACTTTGCAGCGGAATGTGGAAGTGTGGCATGAAAGCGCGGCTGTGGGCGCAGAACTCAATGAGTTCGTCGGTGAGCAAATCGGGTTCCATACTGCTTATGCGAAAGCGTTCAATGCCTTCCACTTCATTGAGGGCGCGCACGAGGTCTAGGAATCTCTCGCCCGTGGTCTTGCCGAAATCGCCTATGTTTACGCCAGTGAGCACAATCTCCTTACCGCCTTCTGCCGCCGCTGTCTTGGCTTGCTCCACGAGCGAACTGATTGTGGGGTTGCGCGAGAGACCGCGAGCATAGGGTATGGTGCAGTAAGTGCAGAAGTAGTCGCAACCGTCCTGCACCTTGAGGAAGTAGCGTGTGCGGTTGCCACGCGAGCAAGAGGGGGCGAACGATTTTATCTTGCTCGTGTGCACGGAGTGGTGTTCGTGCAGCGCGCCCACGGCTTCGCCGCGCTCTCGCCGACTCTCCTTCTCGGTCCAGGCATCGCTCAAGAACTGCAGCAACTGGGCTTTCTCGTTGGAGCCAAGGACGAGGTCCACGCCCTCAATCCGGCTCACCTTTTCACTCGCCAACTGCGCATAACATCCCGTCACCACCACGAATGCACCCTCATTATGGCGCACCATGCGATGAATGGCTTGCCGACACTTGTGGTCAGCCACCTCCGTGACGGAGCAGGTGTTTATCAGGCAGAGGTCGGCTTTCTCTCCTTCGGCAGCCGGAGTCACGCCCATGGCGGCGAGCATCTGTCCGAAAGTGGATGTCTCGGAGAAGTTAAGCTTGCAGCCAAGAGTGTAATATGCAG